>NZ_JBEAFR010000044.1:0-104958 GCF_040062315.1 Klebsiella sp. GW_Kp181 | reverse complement strand
CCCAGGCCCTGAAAGCCGCTTAATATGAACTGTCCAACTTTATGGGGTCAGTCCAGTAGGCTGGCTTTTTCATATCAGATTAAGACAGGCTTATGCCTGACCTTTGATCTCTTTACGACCGTTGTACGGCGCTTTTTCACCCAGCGCTTCTTCGATACGAATCAGCTGGTTGTATTTAGCAACGCGGTCAGAACGGCTCATAGAACCAGTTTTGATCTGGCCTGCAGCGGTACCAACAGCCAGGTCAGCAATGGTAGCGTCTTCAGTTTCGCCAGAACGGTGAGAGATAACGGCAGTGTAGCCAGCGTCTTTCGCCATTTTGATCGCAGCCAGAGTTTCGGTCAGAGAACCGATCTGGTTGAATTTGATCAGGATGGAGTTAACGATGCCTTTCTCGATACCTTCTTTCAGGATCTTGGTGTTGGTTACGAACAGATCGTCACCAACCAGCTGGATTTTGTCGCCCAGTACTTTAGTCTGGTATGCGAAACCGTCCCAATCAGATTCGTCCAGACCGTCTTCGATAGAAACGATCGGGTACTGTTTGGTCAGCTCTTCCAGGAAGTGAGTGAACTCTTCGGAAGTGAACGCTTTGTTGCCTTCGCCGGCCAGAACGTATTTACCGTCTTTGTAGAATTCAGAAGCCGCGCAGTCCATCGCCAGAGTGATGTCTTTGCCCAGCTCGTAGCCAGCGGCTTTAACGGCTTCAGCGATAACAGCCAGCGCTTCAGCGTTGGAACCCAGGTTCGGCGCGTAGCCACCTTCGTCACCAACAGCAGTGTTCATGCCTTTAGCTTTCAGAACTTTAGCCAGGTTGTGGAACACTTCAGAACCCATACGTACGGCTTCTTTCAGGGATTTAGCGCCTACCGGCTGAATCATAAATTCCTGGATGTCGACGTTGTTATCAGCGTGCTCGCCGCCGTTGATGATGTTCATCATCGGAACCGGCATGGAGTATTTGCCCGGAGTGCCGTTCAGCTCAGCGATGTGCTCGTACAGCGGCTGACCTTTAGAAGCAGCGGCAGCTTTGGCGTTAGCCAGAGAGACGGCCAGGATAGCGTTCGCACCGAAGTTAGATTTGTTTTCAGTACCGTCCAGGTCGATCATGATTTTGTCGATGCCAGCCTGATCTTTGGCATCTTTGCCCAGGATTGCCTGAGCGATCGGGCCGTTTACAGCAGCAACAGCTTTCAGTACGCCTTTACCCATGAAACGGGACTTGTCGCCATCGCGCAGTTCCAGCGCTTCGCGGGAGCCAGTAGAAGCACCTGACGGAGCAGCTGCCATACCGACGAAACCACCTTCCAGGTGTACTTCGGCTTCAACAGTCGGGTTACCACGGGAGTCGATGATTTCACGACCGATGACTTTAACGATTTTGGACATTAGGTTTTCCTCAGTACAAGTTAAACTAAAACTCCAGACAAACAATGCACCCGGATGGGTGCATTGCCGTTCTAACTCTTTTACTTCGCCTGACGCTTCTGGTACTCGCCAGCGGCTTTCACAAAGCCGGCAAACAGCGGGTGACCATCACGCGGCGTCGAAGTAAACTCCGGATGGAACTGACAGGCGACGAACCACGGATGGTTAGGCACCTCGATGATCTCGACCAACTGATCATCCCCGGAACGGCCCGCAATGCGCAGGCCCGCATTTTCAATCGGCTTCAACAGCATGTTGTTGACTTCGTAGCGGTGACGATGGCGCTCAGTAATGGTTGGTTCGCCATACAGCTGGCGCACCAGGCTATCTTCAGCCAGCTGGCACTGCTGTGCGCCGAGGCGCATCGTGCCGCCGAGATCGCTCTTATCAGAGCGAACTTCGACATTACCGTCTTCATCACGCCATTCGGTAATCAGGGCCACGACCGGGTACTTACAGTCTGGCACAAATTCCGTTGAGTTGGCGTTTTCCATCCCCGCTACGTTGCGCGCAAACTCAATCAGCGCAACCTGCATACCCAGGCAAATACCCAGATATGGAATGTTGTTTTCACGCGCATAGCGCGCGGTAGCGATCTTACCTTCGACGCCGCGATAGCCGAAGCCGCCAGGAATCAGGATAGCGTCTAAATTCTTCAGAATTTCGACGCCGCGCGTTTCCACATCCTGCGAATCAATCAGCTTGATGTTGACGGTAACGCGATTTTTCAGACCGCCGTGTTTCAGCGCTTCAATCACTGATTTATAGGCATCCGGCAGTTCAATGTACTTGCCGACCATACCGATAGTGACTTCGCCTGCCGGGTTCGCTTCTTCGTAGATAACCTGTTCCCATTCGGCCAGGTTCGCTTCCGGACAGTTTAAGCTGAATCGTTTACAAATATAATCGTCCAGCCCCTGAGATTTCAACAGGCCCGGAATTTTATAAATGGAATCGACGTCTTTCATCGAAATAACGGCTTTTTCTGGCACATTGCAGAACAAAGCAATTTTGGCGCGTTCGTTCGCCGGAATGGCGCGATCGGAGCGGCAAACCAGAATGTCTGGCTGAATACCGATGGAGAGCAGCTCTTTTACGGAGTGCTGGGTCGGTTTGGTTTTGACTTCGCCCGCGGCGGCCATGTACGGCACCAGGGTCAAATGCATAAACAGGGCGTTTTCACGACCGATATCCACCGCCAGCTGCCGAATCGCTTCAAGGAACGGCAGCGACTCGATATCGCCTACGGTACCGCCGATTTCAACCAGCACCACATCATGACCTTCGCCGCCCGCCAGCACGCGCTCTTTAATCGCGTTGGTAATGTGCGGGATCACCTGCACGGTCGCGCCCAGATAGTCGCCACGACGCTCTTTGCGCAGGACATCAGAGTAGATACGGCCGGTAGTGAAGTTGTTGCGACGAGTCATCTTGGTGCGAATGAAGCGCTCATAGTGACCTAAGTCCAGATCGGTTTCAGCGCCGTCTTCGGTAACGAACACTTCCCCGTGTTGGATTGGGCTCATGGTACCCGGATCGACGTTGATGTACGGATCCAGTTTCATCATGGTCACGTTAAGCCCACGGGCTTCAAGAATGGCTGCGAGGGAAGCTGCGGCAATGCCTTTACCCAGAGAGGATACGACCCCGCCGGTCACAAAAATATAGTTCGTTGTCATGCTGAACCTGAGAAGTTAGGTTTAAAAGACGATGGAATAACCAGGACGGGAAAGCAGTATACCCGATCATGACTGACGCCACAAACTTTCATTATCCCTCCTTTTCATCAGGCCCACACAAACGCGGGGAGTGAGAAAATAGCCGCTTTTGGCGAAATGTTTTTGACGTAAATCAAGCGCTTGTTATTTAAAAAATCACACAAATAGCGCTTGATCACGAAAACTCTTTAGAGATCAGTTTCCTGGCGTTTTACTTCCTGCCACACCTGCTCCATAGTATCGAGGTCGACGCCGGTCATTTCCAGGCCGCGCGCGGCGACAATCCGCTCAACTTCACGGAAGCGACGTTCAAATTTGAGATTGGCTTTTTGCAAGGCAACCTCGGCTTTGACGCCTAAATGGCGGGATAAATTGACCGTTGCAAACAGCAGGTCGCCAACTTCCTCCTCCAGTTTAGCTTCATCCACCACGGCCTGCTGCGCTTCATGCATCACTTCATCTATTTCTTCATGAACTTTATCCAGCACCGGTCCGAGAGAGGTCCAGTCAAAACCCACCGCCGAGCAGCGTTTTTGGATTTTATGCGCGCGCATCAACGCCGGAAGGCTATGCGGAATATCGTCCAGCGCGGAGTGCTGGGACTTTTCCGCTCGCTCAGCGCTTTTGATCTGCTCCCAGCGGGCCAGCGCTTCGCTGCTGCTACCGGCGGAGGCATCGCCGAAAATATGCGGGTGGCGGCGCTCAAGCTTGTCGCTGATAGCGGCGCAGATATCGCTGAAATCAAAGCGCCCCTCTTCCTGCGCCATTTGAGCGTAGAAGACAACCTGGAACAGCAGATCGCCCAACTCGCCGCGCAAATCGTCAAAATCTTCGCGGGAGATGGCATCGAGCACTTCATAGGTTTCTTCAAGCGTATAGGGAGCGATGGTGGCAAACGTCTGCTCTTTGTCCCACGGACAGCCGTTTTCCGGATCGCGTAGCCGCTGCATAATGCCGAGCAGCCGTTCCATCTCATTATTTGCCTTCATAGTTATTGATCCTGCACTTTTCATCATTTCAGTTACGCCATTCGCGTTTCGGTTTTGGCAAGCCGCCGCGTATTACAAAAACATAAACTATGCCGTGCAGCACGATAAATACCAACGCCAGCATGCGCACCGGGTCGTCAATATAGCGGATTTGCGACGAAAGCATGTTAAAAGGAAACTCCCCTTTCACCGTCACGCAAAGCTGCACAAACATGGCAAGGGCATTTGCAGCGCGGCATATCAGGTGTGAACTCAAGGATCCGTCTGGCGAATAAACGATAAAAAACAGCCAGATTTGCACAGCGATCAGCGTGAGGGATGAGAGGAGATAAAGAATAAAGAAACTTAAGCTCAAATCCATTGAAGCCTATCCAGTAAGCCAGCGCCCGTCGGGGAGCTCCATGGCTATCAGGGTAAAAACGCAGCTGTTAGCTGAGCTGCGTTTTTACCGTTTTCCTTTTACCCGCCGTGCAGGCGACGGGCGTCGATGACGTCCGGAACCTGATTCAGCTTGCCAAGTACCCGGCCCAGAACCTGCAGGTTGTAGATCTCAATGGTCATATCGATGGTTGCCATCTGCTGCTTCGTATCGCTGCGGCTGGCAACGCCCAGCACGTTGACCTTCTCATTGGCGAGAATAGTAGTGATATCGCGCAGCAGGCCGCTACGATCGTTGGCCTGGACCCGCACCACCAGCGAGTAGCCCGCCGAGTAGCTCTCTCCCCACACTGCGTCAACGATGCGCTCCGGAGCATGAGACTGTAGCTCCGCGAGCTGATCGCAATCCGCCCGGTGCACCGAGATCCCTCGGCCCTGGGTGATAAAGCCCACAATCTCGTCGCCGGGGATCGGCTGGCAGCAGCGCGCAATGTGGTGCATCAGATTGCCGACGCCTTCCACCACCACGCGACCATTGTCTTTGCTGCGATTCTGCGGAGTATAGGTTTTCTGCTGCAGCTGCTTAAGTGCCGCCGCATCCTGCTCCGCCGCGCTGGGCTTATTAAACTGCGCCTGCAGGAAATTAACCATCTGGTTGAGGCGAATATCACCGCCGCCAATCGCCGCCAGCAGTTCGTCCTGCTCATTAAAGTTGTAGCGCGGCAGCAGATACTTTTCCGCGTCCTTCAGGCTGATGCCCAGATGCTCCAGCTCATCATCGAGGATCTGCCGTCCGGCAAGAATATTCTTGTCGCGATCCTGCTTGCGGAACCAGGCATGAATTTTGGAACGCCCGCGGCTGGTAGTGACGTAGCCAAGGTTCGGATTCAGCCAGTCACGGCTTGGGTTAGGCTGTTTTTGAGTGATGATTTCAATCTGGTCACCCATCTGCAACTGATAGGTGAACGGCACAATACGTCCGCTGATTTTCGCCCCGATGCAGCGGTGACCGACATCGCTGTGAATATGGTAGGCAAAATCGAGCGGAGTCGAACCCGAAGGTAAATCCACTACGTCACCCTTCGGCGTAAAGACATAAACCCGGTCGTCAAAGACCTGGCTACGCACTTCATCCAGCATCTCGCCGGAATCGGCCATCTCTTCCTGCCAGGCGATCAGTTTACGCAGCCATGCAATGCGATCTTCATAGCCGCGTCCGCCGCTGGCCCCTGCGCTGGCGCCCTCTTTGTACTTCCAGTGCGCAGCTACGCCCAGCTCGGCATCTTCATGCATCTGGCGGGTACGGATCTGAATTTCGATCGTCTTGCCGCCGGGACCAAGCACGACGGTATGAATGGACTGGTAGCCATTGGGCTTAGGGTTGGCGACGTAATCATCAAACTCATCCGGCAGATGGCGGTAGTGAGTATGCACTATCCCCAGCGCGGCATAGCAGTCCTGCAGGCGCTCGGCAACAATCCGCACCGCCCGCACGTCAAACAGCTCGTCGAAAGCGAGATGTTTTTTCTGCATTTTGCGCCAGATGCTATAGATATGCTTAGGACGACCGTAAACCTCAGCCTTGACGCCCTCGGTTTTCATTTCCGTGCGTAAGTGGCTGACGAACTCGTCAATGTAATGTTCACGATCGATGCGCCGCTCGTGCAACAGCTTAGCGATGCGTTTATATTCCGCTGGGTGCAGATAGCGGAAGCAGTAATCCTCAAGCTCCCACTTAAGCTGGCCGATCCCCAGACGGTTGGCCAGCGGCGCGTAAATATTGGTGCACTCTTTCGCCGCCAGCACGCGCTCATCTTCCGGCGCATCTTTCACTTCACGCAGATGGGCAATACGCTCGGCGATTTTAATCACCACGCAGCGGAAGTCATCAACCATCGCCAGCAGCATGCGGCGAATGTTGTCCACCTGTTCAGAGGAGACCGAATCCGTATGGGTGGCTTTAAGCTGACGTATCGCGGCCATATCCCGCACGCCGTGGATCAGGGTGACGACGGATTTCCCGACGCTCTCCTGCATGATTTCTTCGCTGACGACGTTGCCATCCGCCAGCGGGAATAGCATCGCCGCTCGCAGCGTATCGATGTCCATACTGAGCATGGAGAGAATTTCTACCATCTCCACGCCGCGCCATAGCAGGAGATCGGCCTGCGGGTGTCCCTGCGTTTTCTCTCGACAATAATCCCAGGTTTCGGCTAAGCGTTCACACGACTGCTGGCTGGAAATTCCCAGACTCGCGATCCATTTCTTCGGGTCAAATTCACCAGCTTTATTTAAATGTGCACTTCTTACCGCAACCATTGTCCTCTCCTTAAGGGACCGCCTGCCGAAGTCGGCAAGCCTCAACTTTTACACTTCATCCTTCAAACCGCATCAACCTTGGCGTTCGTCTTTTATCTCAGTCGCCTGCGCCTGTGGATGCCGCTGCACTGCGATTTGAATGATTCTTGTGCTCAAACAACACCATTGATTCCAGATGACCGGTATGCGGGAACATATCCAGCATCGCCAGGCGTTGAATGGTATATCCCGCCTGCAATAAAACGTCGCTATCGCGCGCCAGAGTCGCCGGATTACAAGAAACATACACCACCCGACGCGGCGCTAATTTAATTATATGTAACATAACGCCCGCCGCACCGGCGCGCGCCGGGTCGAGCAGAACTTTATCAAAACCGTGCTTCGCCCACGCCTGGCGGGTGACGTCCTCTTCAAGATTTTCATGAAAGAACGTCACATTATGCAACGCGTTCAGCGCTGCGTTTTCTTGCCCCTTCGCCACCAGCGCCGGAACACCTTCAACCCCCACGACCTGCGCCGCGCGCTTTGCCAGCGGCAGGGTAAAGTTGCCCATGCCGCAAAAGAGATCCAGCACGCGATCCTGAGGCTGGATATCCAGCCATTCCAGCGCCGTATGCACCATGAGCTGGTTTACGCCGTCGTTGACCTGAATAAAGTCGCGCGGACTGAACACTAAGCGTAGACCGTCGGACGTATACCAAGGCGCTTCCCCGCGAATCTGTTCCAGTATCTCGCTTTGCGGGGCGAGATACAGTGAAAGACCGTGAGATTGCGAAAAACGTTCCAGCTTTTCTTTATCTGCAGCCGGAAGGGCCGCGGTATGGCGTAAAACCATCAGCGGGCCGTTGTCAGCCTGCACCAGCTCCACGTGGCCAAGCTGACGCAGCGATTGCAATCCGCTGAGACATTCTCGTACCGCGGGCAGTAGCGCACCAAGAGTGGGCACCAAAACAGGGCACTGCACCACATCAACAATTTCGCTGGAGTTGGCCTTCCGGAAGCCTATCTGTAATTGTTGGGTCTTTGGCTGATAATTCAAGCTCAGACGCGCCCGGCGGCGATAGCCCCACGGCGAAGCGGCTATAATGTCATCAACCTCGCGCTTCATTAACCGCGCGAGGGCGGCGCGTTTGCTCTGCTGCTGCAGCTCAACGCTGGCGTGCTGCTGCTGACATCCGCCGCAGATACCAAAATGCGGACAGCGCGGCGCCTGCCGCTGCAGGCTGTCGCTAAGACGGCGTTTAACCTGCGCGCGGGCATACTGTTTTTTATCCTCGACCAGGACCACTTCGGCCTGCTCCTGCGGTAATAAACCGTTAACAAACAGCGCCTTACCCTGGTGACGCGCAACGCCCTGCCCAAAGGGATCAAGGTCATTTACTGTAACGGTTATGATCTGGCGCGTCGTCACACGCCGTTTTGCAGAGTAGAATTGCGCCATCGTAGAGATTTGTCTCAATTAAATATACTGACTCTATACACGAGTTCTTTCAGGGTGAGCCAGCGTAACCAATGCCTCAGCAGCCTGTAAGGATGATGTATATATTCTCCCATAATGGAACCGCATGACCAACTACAGCCTTCGTGCCCGCATGATGATTCTTATTCTGGCGCCAACCGTTCTGATCGGTCTGCTGCTCAGTATATTCTTCGTCGCACACCGCTATAACGACCTACAGCGCCAGCTGGAAGATGCCGGAGCCAGTATCATCGAACCGCTGGCGGTCTCTAGTGAATATGGCATGAATTTGCAAAACCGCGAGTCAATCGGGCAGCTGATCAGCGTGCTGCATCGCCGCCATTCCGATATTGTGCGCGCCATTTCCATCTATGACTCGCACAACAGGCTGTTTGTCACCTCCAACTTTCAGCTCGATCCCGGCGAACTTCAGCTACCAAAAGGGGCGCCTTTTCCCCGCCGTTTAAGCGTGATTCGTCACGGCGATTTGATGATTTTGCGCACCCCAATTATTTCAGAAAGCTATTCACCGGATGAATCACCGGGAAGCGATGCCAAGATGCCGGACAATATGCTGGGCTACGTGGCGCTGGAGCTGGATCTCAAATCGGTGCGGCTGCAGCAGTACAAAGAGATCTTCATCTCCAGCGTGATGATGCTGTTCTGCATCGGCATCGCGCTGATCTTCGGCTGGCGACTGATGCGCGACGTGACCGGGCCGATTCGCAACATGGTGAATACCGTTGACCGCATCCGCCGGGGCCAGCTTGATAGCCGCGTGGAAGGTTTTATGCTCGGCGAACTGGATATGCTGAAAAACGGGATCAACTCCATGGCGATGTCGCTGGCGGCGTATCATGAAGAGATGCAGCATAACGTCGATCAGGCCACCTCCGACCTGCGTGAAACGCTTGAACAGATGGAAATCCAGAACGTTGAGCTGGACCTGGCGAAAAAACGCGCGCAGGAAGCGGCGCGAATCAAATCCGAATTCCTCGCCAATATGTCCCACGAGCTGCGCACTCCGCTTAACGGCGTCATTGGCTTTACCCGCCTGACGCTGAAAACCGATTTAAATACCACCCAACGCGATCATCTGACCACCATTGAGCGTTCAGCGAACAATCTGCTGGCCATCATTAATGATGTTCTGGACTTCTCTAAGCTCGAAGCCGGGAAGCTCATTCTGGAGAGCATTCCGTTCCTGCTGCGAAATTCGCTCGACGAGGTGGTCACGCTGTTGGCGCATTCGGCGCACGATAAGGGGCTGGAGCTGACCCTGAACATCAAAAACGATGTGCCGGATAACGTGATTGGCGACCCGCTGCGCCTGCAGCAAATTATTACTAACCTGATGGGCAACGCCATTAAGTTCACCGAACATGGCAACATTGACGTGCTGGTGGAACAGCGGGCTATAAGCAATTCAAGAGTGCAAATCGAAGTTCAGATCCATGATACCGGCATCGGTATTCCCGAGCGCGACCAGTCGCGTCTGTTTCAGGCTTTCCGCCAGGCAGACGCCAGTATTTCCCGTCGCCACGGCGGAACCGGGCTGGGGCTGGTTATCACCCAGCGGCTGGTAAAAGAGATGGGCGGCGATATTTCCTTCCATAGCCAGCCTAATCGCGGCTCGACGTTCTGGTTCCATATCAGCCTCGATCTCAACCCTAACGCGGTACCCGACAGCGTACCGACCCAATGTCTGGCGGGTAAAAAGCTGGCCTACATTGAGGCTAACGCAGCGGCGGCGCAGTGCACCATGGAGCTGCTGGCGACAACGCCGCTGGAGGTGGTCTACAGTCCGACGATGACTGCCCTACCGGATGCCCATTACGATATCCTGCTGGCGGGCATTCCGGTGTCGATACGCGATCTGAACCAGCATCGCGATAAGCTGGCCAGAGCCCGTAAGCTTGCCGATCATCTGCTGCTGGCGCTACCGTGCCACGCCCAGGTGAGCGCCGAAACGCTTAAACACGACGGTATCGCAGCCTGTCTGCTTAAGCCCCTGACCTCAACGCGCTTGCTTCCGGCGCTGACGGCCACCTGCCAGACCCAGCCGACGCTCCTGCTGCCGCGCTCCGGTAGTACAAAGCTGCCCATGACGGTAATGGCCGTCGATGACAATCCGGCGAATCTTAAGCTCATCGGCGCTCTGCTTGAAGATTTAGTCCAGCATGTCATCCTCTGCGACAGCGGCCAGAACGCCGTTGAACGAGCCAGAGAAATGCAGCAGGATCTGATTCTGATGGATATTCAAATGCCGGAAATGGACGGCATCCGCGCCTGCGAATTGATCCATCAGCTCCCTCATCAACAGCAAACGCCGGTGATCGCCGTGACGGCCCATGCTCTGGAAGGGCAGCGAGAGAAATTGCTCAGCGCGGGGATGAACGATTATCTGGCGAAGCCCATTGAGGAAGATAAGCTCTACAATCTGCTGCTGCGCTACCAGCCGGGACAGGCCGCTGCGCCGCAGGCCGCGGCGGAGCCGGTTGACCTACCGGTTAACCATGACATCACCCTCGACTGGCAGCTGGCGCTACGCCAGGCGGCGATGAAACCGGATCTGGCGCGGGAAATGCTGCAGATGCTGCTCGCTTTTATGCCGGAAGTGCGTAACAAGGTGGAAGAACAGCTGGTGGGAGAGCAGCCGGAAGGCCTGCTGGATCTCATTCATAAGCTGCACGGCAGCTGTAGCTATAGCGGCGTGCCGCGCCTGAAGAAACTCTGCCACACTCTCGAGAGCCAGCTGCGCGCGGGCACCGCCGCCGAGGAGCTGGAGCCGGAGCTTCTGGAACTGCTGGATGAAATGGACAACGTCGCGCGGGAAGCCTGTAAGCTGCAGGGAATCTAAAACGCCTGCCCCGGCTCGCGCACTGCGACCGGGGGAGAATCTATAATACCTGGCCCATTTTCAGCACAGCGGCGACGTTTCTCGCCGTCATGCGCACATTTTCGGCGGCATTTTCCAGCGCCTCATCCAGGGTGCAAATGGAATAAATAACGCTGAATACCGCATCCAGCCCGTGCTCATGGACTACGCCGACGTCCGCCGTCAGGCTCCCGGCAATCGCGATAACCGGCAGATTATAGCGTTTTGCCACCCGCGCCACGCCAACCGGCACTTTGCCGTGAATCGTCTGGCTGTCGATGCGCCCTTCGCCGGTGATCACCAGATCCGCATCCGCCACGATATCGGCAAGATGCAAAGCGTCGGTCACGATCTCAATGCCCGGCCGCAGCTTAGCCCCGCAAAAGGCATACAGGCCCGCGCCCATGCCGCCCGCCGCGCCGCCGCCTTCAAGATGCAACACATCAAGCTCTAAGTCGCGATGGATAATCTCAGCAAAATGGGCCAGCGCCTTATCGAGGCTGGCGATCATCTCCGCCGTCGCCCCTTTCTGCGGGCCAAATACTGCCGTCGCGCCCTGCGGGCCCGTCAGCGGATTGGTGACATCGCAAGCGACGTCAATGCGGCATCCGGCGAGGCGCTTATCTAACTCGCTCACGTCGATGCGCGCGAGGCTCTCCAGCGCTTGTCCGCCGGCGCCAATCTGCTGGTTATTCCGGGTCAGCAGTTTCGCCCCCAGCGCCTGCACCATCCCGGCGCCGCCATCGTTAGTCGCGCTGCCGCCGATGCCGATAATAATTTGCCTGACGCCCGCGTCCAGCGCATGGCGAATCAGCTCGCCGGTACCCCATGAAGTCGTCAGAAGAGGGTTACGTCGCGCCGGCGGTACGCTCTCCAGACCGCTTGCCGCCGCCATTTCAATAAACGCACACTGCTTATCGCCCGAAAGACCAAAAAAAGCCTCTACGGGCTCGCCGAGCGGACCGGTGACGGTGACCGCTATCCGGCATCCCTGGGTCGCGGCAACCATGGCTTCAACGGTTCCTTCGCCACCGTCGGCGACCGGCAGTTTGACGTACTCCGCATCGGAATAAACTTCCCGAAAACCTTGCTCTATCGCGGTTGCAACATCCAGCGCACTCAGGCTCTCCTTGTATGAATCCGGTGCGATCACTATCTTCATATGCTGTCCTTAAAATGAACGATTACCCGACGCCGTGCAGGAAACCGGCCCCCGAAGGGACCGGCATCTCCTTAGCGCACCATGCACGGACGCTTGTTATCAAACGTCCAGTTCGGGATCAAATACTGCATTCCCATCGCATCATCGCGCGCGCCCAGACCGTGTTTCTGATACAGCTCATGGGCTTTCATCACCTGATCCATATCGAGCTCCACGCCCAGCCCCGGTTTCGCCGGTACCTGTACCATCCCGCCTTTAATTTCAAACGGTTCTTTGGTCAGGCGCTGGTTGCCTTCCTGCCAGATCCAGTGCGTATCAATAGCGGTAATTATACCCGGCGCGGCTGCCGCCACGTGGGTAAACATCGCCAGCGAGATATCAAAGTGGTTGTTAGAGTGCGAGCCCCAGGTCAGGCCGAACTCGTGGCACATCTGCGCCACGCGGACGGAGCCCTGCATGGTCCAGAAGTGCGGATCCGCCAGCGGAATATCCACGGACTGCAGCGACAGCGTGTGGCCCATCTGACGCCAGTCGGTCGCGATCATATTGGTCGCCGTCGGCAGTCCGGTGGCGCGGCGGAACTCCGCCATCACTTCTCGCCCGGAGAAGCCCTGCTCGGCGCCGCACGGATCTTCCGCATAGGCCAGAGATCCTTTCAGGTATTTACCAATTTTGATCGCTTCATCCAGCGACCACGCGCCGTTCGGATCGAGGGTCACGCGCGCCTGCGGGAAGCGCTTAGCCAGCGCGACGATAGACTCCGCTTCCTCTTCCCCGGCCAGTACGCCGCCTTTCAGTTTAAAATCGTTAAAACCATATTTCTCATATGCGGCTTCCGCCAGACGTACCACCGCATCCGGGGTCATCGCCTCATCATGACGCAGGCGATACCAGTCGCACGGGTCATCCGGCTGGCTCTGATAAGGCAGCGGTGTAGCTTTACGATTGCCGACGAAGAACAGATAGCCCAGCATTTCCACTTCGCTGCGCTGCTGTCCATCGCCCAGCAGAGACGCCACGTTTACGCCCAGATGCTGGCCCAGCAGGTCAAGCATCGCCGCTTCAATCCCGGTCACTACGTGAATTGTGGTACGCAGATCGAAGGTCTGCAAACCGCGTCCGCCGGCATCCCGATCGGCGAAAGTATTGCGTACGGCGGTCAGCACGTTTTTGTATTCACCCAGCGTTTTACCGACCACCAGCGGGATCGCGTCCTCAAGGGTGGTGCGGATTTTCTCTCCGCCGGGAATTTCGCCGACGCCGGTATGGCCGGAATTATCTTTGATTACCACAATATTACGCGTGAAGAACGGGGCGTGCGCGCCGCTCAGGTTCATCAGCATGCTGTCGTGACCCGCGACCGGAATGACCTGCATAGAAGAAACAACGGGGGTCGAAAATTGTGCGCTCATAATTTAGTCCTTATTCAAATCAGTGACGGCCGAAAACGGGGCGTTTACGGTCAAAAGTCCATCCGGGGATCAGGTACTGCATTGGGCCTGCGTCATTACGCGCGCCGCCGGGCAGCTTTTTATACGCCTCATGCGCTTTCTGCACCTGCTCCCAGTCCAGCTCGACGCCGAGTCCAGGCGCGTCCGGAACAGCAATTTTTCCGTGCTTAATCTCCAGCGGATTTTTGGTCAGGCGGCAATCTCCCTCCTGCCAAATCCAGTGGGTATCGATGGCCGTGGGGTTACCCGGCGCCGCTGCGCCGACGTGGGTGAACATGGCCAGTGAAATATCAAAGTGGTTATTGGAATGGCAGCCCCAGGTCAGGCCCCAGTCATCGCACAGCTGCGCCACGCGCACCGCGCCGGAAAGGGTCCAGAAGTGCGGATCGGCCAGCGGAATATCCACGGCATTCAGCATCACCGCGTGGCCCATTTCGCGCCAGTTAGTGGCGATCATATTGGTTGCCACCGGCAGACCGGTGGCGCGGCGAAACTCCGCCATCACTTCACGGCCAGAAAAGCCCTGTTCGGCGCCGCAGGGGTCTTCCGCGTAGGTCAGCACCTCGTTCAGCCCTTTACACAGGGCGATGGCTTCATCCAGCAGCCAGGCGCCGTTGGGATCAACCGTAATGCGCGCATCGGGAAAACGCTTTTTCAACGCGCGGGCGGTTTCGATCTCCTGCTCGCCAGGCAGCACGCCGCCTTTCAGTTTAAAATCTTTAAAGCCGTAGCGGTCCTGTGAGGCCTCCGCCAGGCGCACCACCGCCTCGCTGTTCAGCGCTTCCTGATGGCGTAGACGATACCACTCATGGTTGCCCGGCGTGCTTTCCAGATAGGGCAGATCGGTTTTGGTGCGATCGCCCACGTAGAACAGATAGCCCAGCACGGTCACCTCATCGCGCTGCTTGCCCGGCCCCAGCAGCTCGCAAACCGGCACGTTGAGCGCCTTGCCCAGCAGATCCAGCAGCGCAGCCTCCAGCGCCGCCACCGCGTTCACCCGCAGCTCGAATGTCCAGGCGCCTTTACCAAAAGTATCAAAGTCCGCGGCCTGGTTGCCTTTATGCACCTGCTGAACCACTTTGTTCAGGCGGGCGACTTCCTGGCCTAATACCGTCGGGATGGCATCCACCAGCGTCTGATAAATCACTTCGCCGCCCGGCGCTTCGCCGACCCCGGTATTGCCGGCGTTATCGGTCAGCACCACAATATTGCGGGTAAAGTACGCATTGTGCGCGCCGCCGATGTTAAGCAGCATACTGTCCTGCCCGGCCACCGGGATAACCTTCATGTCGGTGATAATAGGGCTCGATTGCGTTGTCATGATGATTTTCCTGCGACAGGTTTCAGTTCGATACGTTTAATATCGCCCACCAGTACCAGATAGCTCAGCACCGCCACCAGCGCATGAACGCCCACATAAATCAGCGCGCCGTTAAACGAACCGGTGGTGCCAACGATGTAGCCGATAGCAATGGGTGTCACGATACCGGAGATATTGCCGAACATGTTGAACAGACCGCCGCTCAGGCCGCTGATCTCTTTCGGCGCCGTATCCGCCATGACCGCCCAGCCCAGCGCACCGATGCCTTTACCGAAGAAGGCCAGCGCCATGAAGCCGATAATCATCCACTCCACGTTGACGTAGTTACAGAACACCATCACCATCGACAGCAGCATCCCCATGACGATAGGCGTTTTACGTGCGATGTTCAGCGAGCCGGTACGACGCATCAGCCAGTCGGAAATAATCCCGCCGAGAACCCCGCCCGCGAAACCGCAGATCGCCGGAACCGACGCGACAAAACCGGCCTTCAGGATCGACATGCCGCGCGCCTGCACCAGATAAACCGGGAACCAGGTGATAAAGAAATAGGTCAAAGCGTTAATGCAGTACTGGCCGATATAGACGCCAATCATCATGCGAGAACCCAGCAGCTGCTTGATTTGCCCCCATTTTACGCTAAACGGCACCTTAGCTTTGGCCGCCGCCTGATCCATATTGATCAGCGCGCCGCCTGCGGCGATGTAATCGAGCTCTTTTTGGTTTACACCCGGATGCTGGTTAGGTTCATGAATCACCTTCAGCCAGACAAAGCTGATGATAATGCCGAGACCGCCCATAAAGAAGAACACGTGCGACCAGCCCACCTCATGCGTCAGCCAACCCATGATCGGCGCAAAAATAACGGTGGCAAAATATTGCGCGGAGTTAAAGATAGCCACCGCCGTGCCCCTCTCCTGCGCCGGGAACCACGCCGCGACGATCCGGCTGTTGCCGGGGAAGGAAGGCGCTTCGGCCAGGCCGACAAGAAAACGCAGGGTGAACAGCGCGACGATAATGCCGAAGCCGCTAAAGATATCGACGAAACCCTGCAGCAGGGTAAACATGGACCAGATAAAAATGGACCAGAAGTAGACGCGTTTAGAACCGAAGCGGTCAAGCAGCCAGCCGCCCGGGATCTGGCCGATCACGTAGGCCCAGGAGAACGCGGAAAAGACGTAGCCCATGCCGACGGCATCAAGACCAATATCTTTGGCCATCTCCGAACCGGCAATGGATAAGGTGGCGCGGTCGCCGTAGTTGAAGGATGTGACGATAAACAACATCACCACTATCCAGTAGCGAGCATTGGTGCGCTTTTCAGCGCCGCCTGCCGCCTGACTTAATGAACTCATTGTTGCACTCCTGAATCATAGCGTTAGCTACGTTCATTCTGAACAGCACAACCTGTAGGGTACTCAGAATGACGTGTTAGTGTTTTTCATAATTTTCGTTATATCTGGCACTGCATTTTTAACTGGCAGGAAAAGTATAAAAAGAGGGGCTGACGGGCTCACCGTGCAAATACACAGCTTTCGCCGCCTGAGTAAATCTGATTTATGGCTTATGCCTAATGAGATGGGGGATGGTTCACGGAAATGAAAAGCCGCGCCCGTTCATAGACGCAAAGCGCGGTGCAAAAGACAGGAGTGTGAATCAACTCTCTTGACCCCGTGAAATAGCCCGGTAAAGACCATGGCATTACACAGGTTTTAAGGCAAATGCCCGAAGCCGTGCGCCTGAAGAATTGCTACGATGATTTTGGCCGTTTATCTGGCCACTGGCATTTAACATCAGTAAAAAAAGGGGCGCCCTCTAGTGTAGGGAGAGGGCGAAACTTTTAGGACCTGTGCCGCCAGGGTATTAGCCAAACAGTCTGAGCACCGCCCGGGGGCAAAATGGCAAACAAAATAGCCCTGATGGGATAAGGTTGTTAATCAAGCAGCGACGCCCACTGCGCTACCCATGGGTTAGCAACGCTTTCAGGTTCCGGATCTTCGCTGGCATCGATCGTCAGCATATCGCCAACGCGCGTGCCGCCCTGTTCCTGCAATAACGCATCAAACTTCAAACCGCCGCCGCAGAAGTTAGCGTAGGTGCTATCGCCCAGGGCAATAATTCCATAACGCAAATGCGGCTGATACATATCTTTGATGCCTTCGTATAAAGGCACAATGCTGTCCGGTAAATCGCCCTGCCCGGTGGTCGATGTCACCACCAGCGCATATTTTCCGGTATACGACTCCCAGTCTTTGACTTCGGGATCTTCAAAGACTTTCGCCTGATGCCCCAGTCCGCTCAAAATAGCCTGCGCCTCTTCGGTGACCAGGAGCGAATTTCCATACATCGTACCGACAAAAATTCCGACTTCTGCCATGACTATCTCCCTGAAGTGACCTGTATCTCTTCATCCTGACCGCAGTCGTCGGCAAACTCAACCCTTTCATTTAACGGGAGAAGGCCGCGCCAGCCAAACTGCGACAGCGCGCGCATCCAGACGTCGTCAAGGCCAGCGCGAATAACCAGCGGTTCACCGGTAAAAGGATGCGTTAACGATAGCTGGCTGGCATGAAGCATTAGCCGATCGCAGCCAAAGTGTTCGGCCGCGCTGCGATTCTGCCGCAGATCGCCGTGTTTACTGTCGCCGATAATCGGATGGCGAAGATGGGCAAGATGACGGCGCAGCTGGTGCTTACGTCCGGTTTTCGGTTCCAGCTCCACCAGGCTATAGCGGGTGGTAGGATAACGTCCGGTCGCCACCGGCATTTCTACCGTCGCCAGGCCGCGATAATGGGTGACCGCCGGCTGCGGATCTTTATTTTCGCGGGCGAACTTATCGGCAATTTTATCCAGCTCCTCAACCAGAGGATAATCAAGCTCCGCTTCTTCGCTCAACCAGCCGCGGGCTATCGCATGATAGCGTTTCTGCATTTGATGCTGCTCGAACTGCTGCGACAACAGTCTTCCCGCTTCGCTCGACAGTCCCATTAGCAGCACGCCGGAAGTCGGCCTGTCGAGGCGGTGAGCGGTGAACACGTGCTGGCCTATCTGGTCGCGCACGGTCTGCATCACCACCACTTTTTCATCACGATCCAGCCAGCTACGATGCACCAGCCAGCCCGAAGGCTTGTTCACCGCTACCAGCCACGGGTCCTGATATAAAATCTCCAGCATCAGGCGTCGCCGCCGGCAAACAGCGCATCCAGCAGAAGCAGCTCGGCAAGCACCCGATCGCGCACGGGATGAGCATTATCCAGGGCCATCTCATAGTAGGGGGCAACGGCGAAATTTTGCGGCAGCGGCATGCCGCTTTCCAGAAGCTGATGCATGCGCGGTATTAATACCCACTGCAGCCATTCAAGCGGCTCCATGGTGTCGAGGCAAAACGGCTGTTTGCTGGCAAACGCGCGGCTGTCGGGAGCGCTATCCTGCCAGTGTTCCGTTTCGCGCAGCAGCGCTTCAATGGCGAGCAGGCGCTCGCGCACGCGATGGTCAAGAGTCATGGGAAACCTCGATGAGTTGAAAACCGGCGCAGAATAGCAAATTCAGAAGAGAAATAAAAAAAGGGAGCACTGTATAAACAGTGCTCCCGGTTCGTTTTGCAGCAATCCAGCTACATTGGTGCTCCCTGCTCGTCCTTGAAAACTTTTCCTGAGGTCTCCTGACCATGTTCATCCGTAAACTGTTGCATCCTGCTTTCACACCACCCCGATGTGAAATAACTCATCCGTAAGTCTATCCCGATCTTCCTGATCCACCGGGCATCCTGACCGGCTCTCTTTCTCCTTCCTGGAGGTGTCCTTTACGCAATCCTGCGCTATCCTGTGCTTCATCCTGAAGCCTGTCCTTGCGACGCCGTCCTGGCGGGTCCTCTCGAAGCGTCATCATCCTGATGTTCACTTCATTTATCGACTCCCTGTCGACGTGTATAGAATCCCTGATTCCGCCCCGTCTTACAACCCTTGTTAAGACAATATCTTAAGATTTATCGTCTTCATGATGAATCATAAAACCATTAACCATTTGAAACTAATGTATTTTATTGAAATAGTATTTGCAGGGGATCGCCTCAAATGATGACGATCTCTTACAGGTCTTGTAAGAGATCTCTCACAAAAGCTCAGGAACTTTAGATTACAGAACGGGCTTAAGGGAATTAAGGAAACTCGCAAGCGAGGGAGAAAGGGTCGTACGTTTACGGGTCCCGAGCGTTTCTTTGATCACTTCGCCGCTCATATTACAGACCGAAATGACGTCCAGTTCGCTGTCCAGCGTGGCGATAAACAGCGTGGGAGACAGCTTCAAACGCTTTTGCACCAGCAGATGGCCAATCAGATTTTCCTGCACCCGCTGGAAGTCGTCCGGACTCCAGGTTTGCAGCAGCGTCATGCTCTCATCGGCAAAACGTGCCTGCATATCGCCGGCAAACTGAGTGGTATAATAAGCATGAAGCGGTTGTTGTACCACAATCTCCAGCGCCCGTTCAACCGCGTTAATGTTTTGTTCTAAAGAAAACGGCTGCGGCTGCCAGAAAACGCCATCATCATCCGTGGCGCTGATGCACGGCGACGGAATGCCGTAAAGCTCTTCGCTACGCGGCAGGCTGGAGCGCTGCTGCTGCCACGCCTCACAATAACGTTGGGTAAATGCTTGTAGCGCTTCTGCGGTTTGCTGATCCACCGGTTTCTCTCTTCACGTTAGACAGGATACACTTGGCATATAGTGTAACCGCTTTAACTATGGTGAAACATGTCTTCTTACGATAACCACCAGGCGCTCGCCGGCCTGACGCTCGGTAAATCAACCGATTACCGCGATACTTACGACGCCAGCCTGCTTCAGGGCGTACCGCGCAGCCTGAACCGCGATCCGCTGGGCCTGCACGCCGATAGCCTGCCGTTTCACGGCGCCGATATCTGGACGCTGTATGAACTCTCCTGGCTGAATGCGAAAGGCCTGCCGCAGGTTGCCGTGGGCCACGTTGAGCTCAGCGACACTACCGTGAATCTGGTGGAATCAAAAAGCTTTAAGCTCTATCTCAATAGCTTTAACCAGACGCGTTTTGCCGACTGGCAGGAGGTCGAGGCGACGCTGGCGCGCGATCTCAGCGCCTGTGCGCAAGGGGAAGTCAAGGTGTCGCTGTATCGCCTCGATGAACTCGAAGGCCAGCCGGTGGCGCATCTGCACGGCACCTGTATTGACGATCAGGATATTGAAATTGATAACTATCAGTTCAGCGCTGATTACCTGCAGGATGCCGCTGGCGGCAAAGTGGTAGAAGAGACGCTGGTCAGCCATTTACTGAAATCCAACTGCCTGATTACCCACCAGCCCGACTGGGGTTCGGTACAGATCCGCTATCGCGGGGCAAAAATCGATCGCGAAAAGCTGCTGCGCTATCTGGTTTCGTTCCGCCATCACAACGAATTCCACGAACAGTGCGTAGAGCGCATCTTCAGCGATATTCAGCGTTTCTGCCAGCCGGAAGCCCTTTCCGTTTATGCGCGCTATACGCGACGCGGCGGCCTGGACATCAACCCGTGGCGCAGCAACACCGATTTTGTTCCGGCCATCGGCCGCCTCGCTCGCCAATAGTAAACATTTTCACAATTTGCGTGCGTTAACCCGCGCGCAAGGTTGTGAAAACGCCATCAGCAGGGCTATTGTAATCACAGGAAGACGATAATCGTCCTGTAAGGAGTTCACTTGATTACACATGTTAGCCCGCTTGGTTCAATGGATATGCTGTCGCAGCTGGAAGTGGATATGCTTAAACGCACCGCCAGCAGTGACCTGTATCAACTCTTTCGCAACTGCTCGCTTGCTGTGCTCAACTCGGGGAGCCTGACCGATAACAGCAAGGAGCTCCTGTCTCGTTTTGAAAACTTCGATATTAACGTGCTGCGTCGCGAACGCGGCGTGAAGCTGGAACTGATTAACCCGCCGGAAGATGCTTTCGTTGACGGGCGTATTATCCGTTCCCTGCAGGCCAACCTGTTTGCAGTACTGCGCGATATCCTGTTTGTCTACGGCCAGATCCATAACACCGTCCGCTTCCCGAATCTCGATCTTGAAAGCTCGGTGCATATCACCAACCTGGTGTTCTCTATTTTGCGCAACGCCCGCGCCCTGCACGTCGGTGAAGCGCCAAATATGATTGTCTGCTGGGGCGGCCACTCGATTAATGAAAACGAGTATCTCTACGCTCGCCGCGTCGGCACTCAGCTGGGCCTGCGTGAGCTGAATATCTGTACCGGCTGCGGGCCGGGCGCCATGGAAGCGCCGATGAAAGGCGCAGCCGTCGGCCACGCGCAGCAGCGCTACAGAGACAGCCGCTTTATCGGCATGACCGAGCCGTCCATTATCGCCGCCGAGCCGCCTAACCCGCTGGTCAACGAGCTGATCATCATGCCGGATATCGAGAAACGTCTGGAAGCCTTCGTGCGCATCGCTCACGGCATTATCATCTTCCCGGGCGGCGTAGGTACAGCGGAAGAGCTGCTCTATCTGCTGGGCATTTTGATGCATCCGTCGAACAAGTCGCAGGTTCTGCCGCTGATTCTTACCGGGCCAAAAGAGAGCGCCGATTATTTCCGCGTGCTGGATGAATTTATCGTCCATACGCTGGGCGAATCCGCCCGTCGCCACTATCGCATTATCGTTGACGACGCCGCTGAAGTAGCCCGCCAGATGAAAAAAGCAATGCCGATGGTGAAAGAGAATCGTCGCGAGACCGGCGATGCTTACAGCTTCAACTGGTCGATGCGCATTGCTCCGGATCTGCAGATGCCGTTCGATCCTACCCATGAGAATATGGCCAATCTCAAACTCTATCCGGACCAGCCGGTAGAAGTGCTGGCAGCGGATCTCCGCCGCGCCTTCTCCGGTATCGTCGCTGGTAACGTCAAAGAGGTGGGCATCCAGGCTATCGAAAAATTCGGTCCGTATAAAATTCACGGCGACCCGGCAATGATGCGCCGCATGGACGATCTGCTGCAGGGCTTCGTCGCTCAGCATCGTATGAAGCTGCCGGGCGGCACCGCCTATATCCCCTGCTACGAAATCTGTTCCTGAGTTCTCTTCTGTTCTTCTCCCGGGCAGCGGTTCGCGCTCTGCCCGGGCAACGCTTCCTCGCCAGGCCACAGTACTGCTGCTCCGCTCCCTCGCTCATCACTCAGCGCGTATTATTTCCAAATGATTCATTTACTTTGTGAATTTTCCAGATGCATTTTTACAAAGCCAATCGTTTGCGTTTCCAAATACAGCAATAAATATCACCAGGAAAAACGCCTTTTAACGTAAAAACGTCGATAACATCGAATTTTTACAGTAAAAACCTCGTTATTACGTCACACCACTATTATCTCATATGCTGAAAATGATAGCCTCCGCGCCACAATTCTCTGGCTGATCACCAGAAACAGGCTGTTGGACTAAAAATACGCACATTAAAAGTGGATTATTGCATTTGGGATCGCGATCACTGATGCATTCACCATATAAATGTATCTTCCCGCACCAATTGTTACGGAGAAAATGCCTAAAAAACCGTACACAAACGAATTTCATATTATTTAGTCGTTTTTTTTCATTAGATTTTGTTGCTTCCTCCAGGAGATACAGATGGAAACCACTCAAACCAGCACCATCGTTACGGATGCTACCCGTAGCGGTTGGCGTAAGACGGACACCATGTGGATGCTGGGCCTGTACGGCACGGCTATCGGCGCGGGCGTACTGTTCCTGCCGATCAACGCCGGCGTCGGCGGTATGATCCCGCTGATCATCATGGCGATTCTGGCCTTTCCGATGACCTTCTTCGCCCACCGCGGAATGACCCGTTTCGTGCTGTCCGGTAAGAACCCGGGCGAAGACATCACCGAAGTCGTCGAGGAGCACTTCGGCGTCGGCGCAGGTAAACTGATTACCCTGCTTTACTTTTTCGCCATCTACCCGATTCTGCTGGTATACAGCGTGGCGATCACCAATACCGTCGAAAGCTTTATGGCGCACCAGTTGCACATAACGCCGCCGCCGCGCGCCATTCTTTCCCTGATTCTGATTGTCGGCATGATGACTATCGTGCGCTTCGGCGAGCAGATGATCGTCAAAGCGATGAGCGTGCTGGTATTCCCGTTTGTGGTTGCGCTGATGATTCTGGCTCTGTACCTGATCCCGCAGTGGAACGGCGCGGCGCTGGAAACCCTCTCCCTGAGTAGCGCTACCGCCACCGGCAACGGCCTGTGGATGACCCTGTGGCTGGCAATACCGGTGATGGTATTCTCTTTTAACCACTCGCCGATCATCTCCTCCTTCGCCGTTGCTAAACGCGAAGAGTACGGCGAAGGCGCTGAGAAAAAATGCTCCAGCATTCTGGCCCGCGCGCACATTATGATGGTACTGACCGTTATGTTCTTCGTCTTCAGCTGCGTACTGAGCCTCTCCCCGGCGGATCTGGCGGCGGCAAAAGAGCAGAACATCTCGATTCTGTCTTACCTGGCGAACCACTTTAACGCGCCAATCATCGCCTGGATGGCGCCGATCATCGCGATGATCGCCATCACTAAATCCTTCCTCGGCCACTATCTGGGCGCTCGCGAAGGCTTTAACGGCATGGTGATTAAATCCCTGCGCGGTAAAGGCAAGTCCATCGAAATCAATAAACTGAACAAAATCACTGCCCTGTTCATGCTGGTCACCACCTGGATTGTGGCAACGCTGAACCCAAGCATCCTCGGGATGATCGAAACCCTGGGCGGCCCGATCATTGCGATGATTCTGTTCCTGATGCCGATGTACGCCATTCAGAAAGTCCCGGCTATGCGCAAATACAGCGGCCACGTCAGCAACGTTTTCGTGGTGATTATGGGCCTGATTGCTATCTCCGCGATTTTCTACTCTCTGTTTAGCTAATAACCCCGCGCCGCCTGACGGCGGCGCTCCCCGACAGCACTGGATGCATCATGATCAGCGTATTCGATATTTTTAAAATCGGCATTGGCCCTTCCAGCTCCCACACCGTTGGACCGATGAAAGCGGGCAAACAATTCACGGACGATCTTATTGAGCGCGGGCTGCTCTCCGAGGTGACCAAAGTCATCGTCGATGTCTACGGCTCCCTTTCCCTGACCGGTAAAGGCCACCATACCGACATCGCGATTATTATGGGCCTGGCGGGCAACCTGCCGGATACCGTCGACATTGACGCTATCCCCAGTTTTATCCAGGACGTCAACACCCATGGCCGCCTGATGCTGGCAAACGGCCAGCAGGAAGTGGCGTTCCCGGTCGATCAGTGCATGAATTTCCATGCCGACAATCTGTCGCTGCATGAGAACGGCATGCGAATTACCGCCCTCGCCGGCGACCAGGTTCTCTACAGCCAGACGTACTACTCCATCGGCGGCGGGTTTATCGTCGACGAAGCGCATTTCGGCGTCACCCGCGAAGCGCCGGTCGCCGTACCTTTTCCGTATAAAAACGCCGCCGACCTCCAGCGCCACTGCCGTGAAAGCGGGCTGTCGCTTTCCGGTCTGATGATGCAAAACGAGCTGGCGCTGCACAGTAAAGAAGCGCTGGAACAGCACTTTGCCGCCGTCTGGGAAGTGATGAGCAGCGGCATTGAACGCGGCATCACCACCGAGGGCGTTCTGCCGGGCAAGCTGCGGGTTCCCCGCCGCGCCGCCGCGCTGCGCCGGATGCTGGTAAGCCAGGACAACACCAGCAGCGACCCGATGGCGGTTGTTGACTGGATTAATATGTTCGCCCTGGCGGTTAACGAAGAGAACGCCGCCGGCGGACGCGTCGTGACCGCACCAACCAACGGCGCCTGCGGCATCGTGCCCGCGGTACTGGCCTACTGCGACAAATTTATCCGCAAAGTGAACGCCAACTCGCTGGCACGCTATATGCTGGTCGCCAGCGCCATTGGCTCACTTTATAAGATGAACGCCTCGATTTCCGGCGCCGAAGTGGGCTGCCAGGGCGAAGTCGGCGTTGCCTGTTCGATGGCGGCGGCCGGACTGGCGGAACTGCTGGGCGGCAGCCCGGGCCAGGTGTGCATCGCCGCCGAAATCGGTATGGAGCACAACCTCGGTCTGACCTGCGACCCGGTCGCCGGTCAGGTACAGGTGCCGTGCATCGAGCGTAACGCTATCGCTGCAGTTAAAGCGGTCAACGCCGCGCGCATGGCGCTGCGCCGCACCAGCGAGCCGCGGGTGTGCCTCGATAAAGTCATCGAGACCATGTACGAAACGGGCAAAGATATGAATGCCAAATATCGTGAAACCTCACGCGGCGGCCTGGCCATGAAGATTGTCGCCTGCGATTAACGCCCCCTCCCGGTATGCTGCGGCATGCCGGGTTTCCTTCCCCTGCCCTCCCCCTTCATTTATGTTATATAAATGATAATTTAGTTATTTATTAGTTATAAAGACGATTTGTTACCTTACTGTAAACCGCTCAAGGAGAACAAATCATGCTCAGACTGTCTCGTCCGGCGCTGCTGCTCATGCTGGCTGGCGTATCCGCTTCCGCGCTGGCGAAAACGCCGGAAACCGTCAATATCGGCTATCAGAAAGCCAATATCTTCGCGCTGCTGAAATATCGCGGCACCCTCGATGAAACGTTTAAAAAGCAGGGCATCGCCGTGCGCTGGATTGAATTCCCCGCCGGGCCGCAAATGCTGGAAGGGCTGAACGTCGGCAGCATCGACCTCGCCGCAACCGGCGATGCGCCGCCGGCCTTTGCCCAGGCGGCGAAGGCAGATCTGGTCTACTTAGCCCACTCGCCGGCGAATCCAAAAACCGAGGCCATCGTAGTGGCGGAAAACTCGGCGATTAAGAGCGTGGCTGACCTTAAGGGCAAGCGCGTGGGGCTCAACAAAGGCTCCGACGTAAACTACCTGCTGGTAGCTGCGCTGGAGAAAGCCGGATTAAGCTATAAAGATATCACTCCGGTCTATTTGCCGCCTGCCGACGCCCGCGCCGCCTTCCAGCGCGGCGCGATTGACGCATGGGTTATCTGGGATCCGTTCCTCGCCGAGGTGGAAACAAACGCCAAAGCCCGACAGATCCGCAATGCCGAAGGGCTGGTACCGCACTATACCTTCTACCTGGCCAGCCGCAAATTTGCCGACACTTATCCTGAAACCGCGAAGCAGGTGGTCGATGAACTGGGTAAACTGAGCGAATGGGCCAACAGCCATCAGGACGATGCCGCCGGGATCCTCTCGGCCTCTACCGGGCTGGATAAGGCTATCTGGCTGAAGACGCTGGCGCGCCTGCCCTATGGCGCCGAGCGGATGACGCCTGCGGTCTATAACGAGCAGCAGGCGCTGGCGGACACTTTCACCCGCATCGGTCTGCTACCGGTGAAGGTGGACGTCCGCAGCGCGACCTGGTCACTGGATAAGCAGTAAGCTTTCCCTTCCCGGGTCCGGCGCCAGCGCCTTACCCGGGCTATCGATCCGCAGACATCGGTGGACCCGTAGCCCGGACAGGCGCGTCAAGCGCCGCCTCCGGGAAAAACCTACCGCCCCACAGTTCAGGCCCCCGCCCTTCGGGGAGAGGGGGACCAGCAAAATTAACTCACCTTCTCTTCGCTCCCGACCGCCACCCGCGCGCCGTGGCGATAGCCTGCGCCCGGATGCGGTGCAGCCAGCCGCGGGCCGGCGCCGAACAGCTTCTCGCGCAGGGTTCCTTCGCGATACTCCTGCTTAAACACGCCGCGCTTTTGCAGCTCCGGGACCAGTAAATCCACCACGTCGCGGAAGGTTTCGTGGGTCACCGCATAGGCGAGATTAAACCCATCGACGTCGGTCTCTTCGACCCAGGACTGCAGCTCATCGGCGACCGTCTGTGGACTGCCGACCACCAGCGGCCCGAAGCCGCCAATCCCCGCCCAGTCCGCCAGCTTCTGCACGGTCCACTGGCTGTTCGGATCGGCAGTGGAAAACGCCTCCACCATCGACTGAATCGCATTGGTATGCAGATACTCCAGCACCTGGTCCGGCTGATACTGGCCAAGGTCGATACCGGTCCAGCCGGAGAGCAGCGCCAGCGCCCCTTCGTAGCTGACGTACGGTTTATACTCCTGCCATTTAGCCTGGGCTTCACGGTCGGTTTCGCCGACGATGACCGTCTGCATATTGAAGATCAGGATGCTGCGCGGATCGCGCCCGGCTTCCTCGGCGCGACGGCGAATATCCGCCACCGTCTTTTTCAGCAGTACCTTCGACGGCGCGCCGACAAATACGCACTCCGCGTGGCCGGCGGCGAACTGCTTGCCGCGGCTGGAGGCGCCCGCCTGATAGAGCACCGGCGTACGCTGCGGCGACGGCTCACAAAGGTGGATCCCCGGTACCGAGAAGAAGTTCCCCTGATGGTTGATCGGATGAATTTTTCGCGGATCGCTGAAGATCCTGCGCTCCCTGTCGCGCAGCACCGCGCCGTCTTCCCAGCTGCCTTCCAGCAGTTTATAGACCACCTCCAGGTATTCATCGGCGTAGTCGTAGCGGGCGTCATGGTCGGTCTGCGCTTTTTGCCCAATGTTCCGCGCCCCGCTCTCCAGATAGGAGGTCACGATATTCCAGCCCACCCGCCCCTTCGTCAGATGGTCGAGGGTCGAAAGACGGCGGGCGAACGGATAGGGATGCTCAAAGGAGAGCGAAGCGGTCAGGCCGAATCCCAGATGCTCCGTCACCAGCGCCATCGGCGTAATCAGCGCCAGCGGATCGTTGACCGGCACCTGCGCCGCCTGGCGGATCGCCGCATCGCCGTTGCCGTTCAGCACATCATAAACGCCCAGCACATCGGCGATAAATAGCCCGTCAAACTTGCCGCGCTCCAGCAGACGCGCCAGGTCGACCCAATACTCGAGATCTTTATACTGCCAGGAGCGGTCGCGCGGATGGGCCCACAGCCCCGGCGACTGATGGCCGACGCAGTTCATATCAAAAGCGTTCAGACGAATTTCACGTTGTGATGACATAGCGCTTCTCCACGGCGCGCCCCGCTGTCGGGCCGCGCGCATAATCAGTTAAGGGAATCAGGGGATAAAAGGCGTTCAGAACGCCGGACATCGGACGGATTGTTTGACGCCCAGAGTCTGCAGCGCTTCGGCGGCCACGTCAGCGGCATGGTCAGCCACCTGCGGTAGCCCCATCAGCTCTCCGAAGCGGGCCCGCGCGGCAGGGCCAGAAACCAGTAGTTTGGGATTAGCTCGCCCTTCCCGGCCAATGGCCCGCGAGCGAAGATCGACGTCCAGGCCGAGGCCGAACGCGTCGGCGCGAATCAGCCCATCCTGGCTTAGCTGGCGCAGCAGCGGCTGGCTATCGGTCAGCGCCCCGTGCGCCGGGCCGGTGGTTAAAATAACGTGGTCAGCGCTCACCCGCTGTGCTTCACCGTACCGGAGCGCCAGGGTTAACGTCAGCCTTTGCGCATCGCCTTCCAGCGCCGTCAGCCGGGCCGCCAGCACCCGCAGGCTGCCGTCGCGCTGGCGCTGCTCAATAACCCCGGCGACCTGCGGAGCGATACGGTAGCGGTGAACGTCCCAGTAGCTGCGCAAATGACGCAAGAAGCGCTGGCGATCGGCGACCGTCAGCCCCTGCCAGATGCGTTGTCCCTGATTACGTACCGCGTCCATCACCACCTGCCAGGCCAGCCCCTGCTGCTCCGCGCGAGCGATATCCTCGCGGATCTGCCGCAGCCGCTGGCGCAGCGATCCGCGATCGTATTCGCCAGGCCAGGGGTCACCGCTGCCGCTCAGGTTGCTGCGGGACAGCAGCCCGCGGCGTGAAAATGCGGTTATCGGCCCCCGATGACCCAGCCGCGTCAGGGTGGCAACGGTATCCGCCATCGTCAGGCCGGTGCCCACGATCGCGACGCTCGCTTCCGGTGCGATAGCTTCCAGCACGCCCGCTCGCCAGGGATTAGCAATGAGCGCCGGATGAGTCGCAAACGGCATCGTCAGCGTCGGCAGAGAGGGGGGCGGATGGCTAATGGCCAGCACCAGTAGATTGGCCGATAGCCGCCGACCGCTGTCGGTAACGACCTCGCCATGATGAATGCTCAGCGCCTGCTCGCGCAGATGCGTCAGCCGCCCTGCGCTGGCGCGCGCCTCCTCGGCGAAACGCTGGGCGACGTAGCGGCCAAACTGACCGCGCTGCGGATAAACCGCGCCATCCTCCAGCAGCGCCTGCGGATCTTCTGCAAAAGCAGGCTGGCTGCGGTACCAGCGATCGAACGCGCCCTCCTCTTCACCGGCAAGCTGCATTCGCGCGGCGGGAACGTTGATTCTGTGACTCGGTTCGGTCGTGGAGTAGGCCACGCCCGCGCCGGGCACCTCTCGCGGCTCCAGCAGCGTCACCCGCACGCCAACCGGCGCCAGGCGCAGGAGATGAATCGCCACCGCCGCGCCGCTAAATCCGCCGCCGACAATCACCACGTGCGGTTCAGTTTGCATAGCCCACCGCCTTCAGAAACCTGTGCAACATACGGTCCCCCTCAGCTTGCGCTCACCTGTTTCACCGGACGTTTATCGCCGCCGATAGTTTCGCCGAACGGGCCGGTATTGACGCTACGCGCCTTCGGCTGCTCATGGCCTGCCAGCGGCAATAACGGCATGACCAGGTCGGCAAAGCGATGGGCCTCTTCCAGATGCGGATAGCCGGAGAAGATAAAGTTGGTGATACCGAGTGCCTGATATTCACGGATGCGTTCTGCTACCTGCTGCGGATTGCCAACCAGCGCCGTTCCGGCCCCGCCGCGCACCAGCCCCACGCCCGCCCACAGATTCGGGGCAATACGCAGATTGTCGCGCGATCCTTTATGCAGCGAACTCATTCGCGCCTGGCCGGTAGAGTCCATACGGGCAAAAATTTTCTGCGCCTGGGCGATAGTCTCGTCGTCAAGATGAGAAATCAGCCGATCGGCGGCGGCCCACGCCTCTTCTTCGGTTTCGCGAACAATCACGTGCAAACGAATCCCGTACTGCAGCGTACGGCCCCGGGCGGCGGCGCGCTCGCGCACCACAGCCAGCTTTTCGGCCACCAGCGCCGGCGGCTCGCCCCAGGTCAGGTAGGTATCAATTTGATCGGCGGCGACGTCGATGGCTTCCTCGGACGATCCGCCAAAGTAGAGCGGCGGGCCGTTTTCCTGCACCGGTGGAAACAGCACTTCAGCGCCTTCCACGTGGATATGCTCACCGCGATAGTCCACCTTTTCACCTTGCAGCAGGCGCGAGTAGACGTCGAGAAATTCGCGGGTCACCTGATAGCGTTCGCCGTGGCTGAGGAAAATGCCGTCGCCTTTGTTCTCCACCGGATCGCCACCGGTAACGACGTTAATCAGCAGCCGGCCGCCCGACAGGCGATCGAGCGTCGCCGCCATTCTCGCCGCCAGCGTTGGCGGCTGCAGGCCAGGACGAACGGCCACCAGATAGCGCAGGCGGCGGGTCAGCGGCGCCAGGGCCGATGCCACCAGCCATGAGTCTTCACAGCTTTTCCCCGTCGGGATCAGCACCCCGTAGTAGCCGAGACTGTCGGCCGCCAGCGCCACCTGCTGCAGGTAAGGCAGGTCAACCGGGCGGCCGCCTTCTGCGGTACCCAGATAGCGGCCATCGCCGTGGGTAGGCAGAAACCAGAACACATTGATTTTATCGTCGGTTTTTTGCGTCATTATCCATTTCCTATATAACCATATCCGATATTTATCGAAGAGATGTTTTAATTTGGTTATATGAGTGTTAGCGATAATCATGCCAATGGTGAATAAAAAATTTACATATTTAAATCATGGAGTTAAATAAAAGTTAGTTTTATAACGCTGTCGCAAATGCAGCAGCCAATGCGTTCAGGCTGCCGCCTTTGCAGCAGCACGACAGGTTTGCCCTCTGGTTTCCGTCCCCGGCAAAGGATAAGTTCAGGACATCACATACCGGAGGTCACCCATGCTGAATCCGCAAACCCCAGCCGCCACGCCCGCGCTCATCGATCCGGCGTCAAAAGCCTTTCAGAGCCTGCTGGATAAACTGGCCCCCACCGAAGCGACCGTGCTGATCGTCGGCGAAACCGGTACTGGTAAAGAGGTTGTCGCCCGTTACCTGCATCATCATAGTCCGCGTCGTCAGCGGCCGTTTCTCGCCGTTAACTGCGGCGCGCTCAGCGAAAGCCTGGCGGAAGCGGAGCTGTTCGGCCATGAAAAAGGCGCGTTTACCGGCGCGGTGCAAAGCCATCCCGGCTGGTTCGAAGCGGCAGACGGCGGCACGCTGCTGCTGGATGAAATCGGCGAACTTAGCCTGGCGCTCCAGGTGAAGCTCTTGCGCGTCCTGCAGGAACGCGAAATTACCCGCGTCGGCTCGCGTAAAGCGATTAAGGTCGATGTCCGGGTGATCGCCGCCACCCACGTAGACCTGATGCAGGCTATCCGCGAGCGTCGTTTCCGCGAAGACCTCTACTATCGCCTGAATATCGCCATCGTCCCGCTGCCGCCGCTGCGCCAGCGCCGCCAGGATATTCCCGTTCTGGCGGACCATTTCCTTACGCTCTACGCCCGCCGCCTGGGTCGGCCGGTTCGTCGTCTGGCCCCGGAGACGCTGGCAAGGCTGATGGAGTACCCCTGGCCGGGCAATATTCGCGAACTTGAGAACACTCTGCATAATGCGGTATTGCTGAGTAAAGAAGAGGAGATCGCCCCCGCTCAGCTCCGGTTAACCACCCTAAGCGACGCCTCACCGGCGGTAAGCGATAACGAACTGGACGACTTTATTCGTCATCAACTCTCCCTGCCGGGCGAGCCGCTGTGGGAAAGGGTCACCGGGGCGTTGATTCGCGGCGCGATGGCGCAATGCGACGATAACCAAAGCCAGGCCGCAGCGCTGCTCGGCATTAGCCGCCACACGCTGCGCACGCAGCTGGCCAATTTTGGCATCATTAAAAGCCGCCGCCGCCAGGAACCCCTCTTCGGAGCGGCGGTCAATAACGTTTCTCGCGATCGGGAACTGCGCATCGGCTTCCAGCGTTTTGGCAATCTTGGCATTCTGAAGGCGCGGCAAAGTCTGGAGAAAGCCTTTGCCAGCCGCGGCGTCAGCGTGCTGTGGAGCGAGTTTCCCGCCGGGCCGCAGCTCCTGCACGCGCTGGCCTGCGATGAAATCGACTTTGGCACCACCGGCGAAGCGCCGCCGGTTTTCGCTCAGGCCAATAATAGCGAGCTGGTCTACTTCGCCTGGGAACCGCCCGCGCCGCAAAGCGTGGCCATGGTCGTCCCACAGCACAGCGACATTCGCACCATTGCCGACCTGCGCGGCAAGCGTATCGCGCTGAATAAAGGTTCGAACGTGCACTGGCTGCTGCTGCATATTCTGGAAGAGGCTGGGCTGGGATTAAACGACGTTAAAGTGGTCTATATTCCGCCGAAATATCCGCTGACCGCCAGCGACTACCTGGCGGTAGACGCCTGGATGATGTGGGATCCGCTGCTTAGCGACGCGGAAGATAGCGGCGAATTACGGGTAGTAGCCAGCGGCGAGGGGCGCGTCAACAACCATCAGTTCTATCTGTCGCGCCGCGACTACGCCAGCCGCAATAGCGATATTATGCAGCGGCTATTCGCCGAGCTGGCGCAGACCGGGCAGTTTATCGACCAGCATCGGGAAGAAGCCGCGGAGCTGCTCTCCGCCGAGCTGGGTCTTAACGCCGCTTCTCTGACCCGAGCCCTGGCGCGCCGCAGCCATCGCCCGCGCACAATGGACCTTAAAGTGATTCGCGCCCAGCAAAGTATCGCCGATCGGTTTTACGCGCTGGGCCTTATCAACAAACCGGTTTCAGTGCGCGAAGCCGTATGGTACGGCGAAGCCACCAATAGCGATCTCGGCCTGCTGATGCACGTCGATTAGCCGGAAACTGCGAGTCATCTTCCTGATTTTACAGGCGCCAATAGCCTCATCGGCGCGGCGATGTTACCCTAAAAAGCATTGAGAACAGGAACCTAACCCACCAGGCATCATCGTTGCAGACAGTTTGGCCCGAAGAGCGTGCAGAAGCCGGAGCGTAGAGGTAGTACGTGAGGCTTTTGCGCACTGTCCGGCGTCAAACCAGCAAATAAAATAGCCTGATGGGCCAGGTTTTAAGGGGAGAATCGTGGCCGTTCATTTACTCATCGTCGACGCACTTAATCTGATTCGCCGCATCCACGCGGTGCAGGGTTCACCCTGCGTCGATACCTGCTTACATGCCCTCGAGCAGCTGGTGCTCCACAGCCAGCCGACCCACGTGGTGGCGGTATTTGATGACGAAGATCGCGGCCACGGCTGGCGGCACCAGCGCCTGCCCGATTATAAAGCCGGGCGCGCGCCGATGCCGGAAACCCTCGAGGCGGAAATGCCGGCGCTGCGGGCGGCATTTGAGCAGCGCGGGTTTCGTTGCTGGGCGCTCAGCGGCAGCGAAGCCGACGATCTTGCCGCGACTCTGGCGGTTAAGGTGGCGCAGGCCGGGCACCAGGCGACCATCGTTTCAACCGACAAAGGCTACTGCCAGCTGCTGTCGCCGACGATCCGCATCCGCGACTATTTCCAGAAGCGCTGGCTCGACGCGCCGTTTATCGCCAAAGAGTTCGGCGTGACGCCGGATCAGCTACCCGACTACTGGGGGCTGGCGGGCATCAGCAGCTCCAGGGTTCCCGGCGTGGCGGGCATTGGGCCCAAAAGCGCAGCCCAGTTATTAACCGATTTTCAGGATCTGGAAGGGATCTACGCCCGGCTGGCGGACGTGCCGGAGAAGTGGCGTAAAAAGCTGGAAGAACACAAAGAGATGGCCTTCACCTGCCGGGAAATCGCGCGCCTGCAAACCGATTTACAGCTGGATGGCAACCTGCAGCAGCTGCGGCTGGCACGATAGCATCAGGCTACGGAGCGTCCAGCTTCCCGGAGGCGATGCTGCGCATCTGTCCGGGCTACCCAACCGCAGACGGCGGTGAACCGTGGGGACTACCGGCCCGCAGACGGCAGAGTACCTGTAGCCCGGGCAAGGCGCGTCAAGCGCCGCCCCCGGGAGCAGAGCGCAGCGTGGCTGAATTTCCCGGAGGCGATGCTGCGCATCTGTCCGGGCCACCCAACCGCAGACGGCGGTGAACCGTGGGGACTACCGGCCCGCAGACGGCGGAGTACCTGTAGCCCGGGCAAGGCGCGTCCAGCACCGCCCCCGGGACCAAAGTGCACCGTGGCTGAATTTCCCGGAGGCGATGCTGCGCATCTGTCCGGGCTACCCAACCGCAGACGGCGGTGAATGGTGGGGGTTACCCAACCGCAGACGGCGGTAAACCGTGGGGACTACCGGCCCGCAGACGGCGGTGAATCTGTACACCGCAGCCGGCAGAAACGTTCGCGTACGAGATCACTCTTCGATACGCAATCCGTAGGTTTTGAATTTCTCCAGCACGATGGCGATAGCCTCATCATCAAGCACCGGCACCGGATCGATGATGGCCAGGGTGCTGAGATAGAGCTGCGCCAGTACCTCAACTTCATGCGCCAGCCACAGGGCCTTTTCCAGATTCTCTTCACAAGCGATCAGGCCATGGTGCTGCAGCAGGGTCGCTTTGCGATTTTTCAACGCCACGGCCACGTGTTCAGACAGCTCACGAGTACCAAAAGTGGCATAGGGTGCGCAAGGAATGGAGTTACCGCCGGCCGCCGCAATCATATAGTGAATGGCGGGAATGGGACGATTGAGGATCGATACCGCCGTGCAGTGAACCGCATGATTATGCACCACCGCATGAGCATCAGGACGCGTCTGATAAGCCGCCATATGAAAACGCCACTCGCTGGACGGCAGTTTGCCCTGTTCATGCTGACCTTCAGCATCGATATAAACAATGTGCGCTTCCGTCAGCTTTTCATAAGGTATACCGGTTGGTGTGATCAGCATCCCCCCCTGGTACCGCACGCTTACGTTGCCTGCCGTCCCCTGATTTAACCCCAGGCGGGTCATCTCCAGGCAGGTATCAATAATCTGCCGGGCCAGTCTATTACGTTCCATTCTTTACCTCTCTTAATAATGCGCAATACGACAACAGACCGCTCGCCGGGCATGGCGCGCCGACGCTGTTGAATAACTCAAATAATTGCTCACCATCATCATCCCGAATAATCAGAAAGGAATTTACATCCACTGGTTCTGTGATACCCCTCACTTATTTCAGCTTAAAAAAACCGTTTGCTCATTTTTACGTTGTGAAAAAATGCCCGTTATCATCAATAGATTTAAAAACGGTCATTTTACCGATAATGTTAACAACTGACCGTTTTCCACATTATAAATTAAATCGGGCATTCGTTCTGTGGGTTTTAGAATTATCTTTCTCAAACAGTCATGTTTTCCTGATTATTAAAGTGATGATAATCACATAAAATCACTCACCGCATGCTTAGTGTGACCGCCATCATATTAAAAGGCATTTTTTATTTGAAAATGAATTCATGAGTTCATTCCGCGATGTTTATTTCATCATCGTTCTCGTCACAGGAACTCACCTGATTTTTGCGGTCTGGTGGGCAAAGCCGGCTGCTGAATACGCTTCTGAACCAATGAGGATGCTATGGGAAACACAACGATACAAACGCAGAGTTTTCATGCGGTCGAGACAGGGCAAAGCAAGCGCTACATTATTCCCTTTGCCCTGCTGTGCTCGCTATTTTTTCTTTGGGCGGTCGCTAATAATCTTAACGATATTTTATTACCACAATTTCAACAAGCCTTTACCTTAACTAACTTCCAGGCTGGTTTGATTCAATCCGCTTTTTATTTTGGCTATTTTGTTATTCCGATCCCGGCCGGGATCTTGATGAAAAAACTCAGTTACAAAGCCGGCATTATTACCGGGCTATTCTTATACGCTTTTGGCGCCGCGCTATTCTGGCCCGCCGCCGAGGTCATGAATTATACCTTATTCCTGATCGGCCTGTTTATTATTGCGGCGGGGTTAGGCTGTTTAGAAACTGCAGCAAACCCTTTTGTTACCGTGTTAGGGCCAGAAAGCGGCGGCCACTTCCGGCTTAATCTGGCGCAGACCTTTAACTCTTTTGGCGCCATTATTGCGGTGGTCTTTGGGCAAAGCCTTATTTTGTCTAACGTGCCGCATCAATCGCAGGATGTACTCGATAAAATGGATCCGGAGCAGCTTAGCGCTTATAAGCACAGCCTGGTGCTCTCGGTGCAAACCCCCTATATGATCATCGTCGCGGTTGTCTTACTGGTCGCTCTGTTGATTATGTTGACCAAATTTCCGGCCCTGCAGAGCGACGACCACAGTGATGCCAACCAGAGTTCCTTCTCCGCTTCTCTTGCCCGCCTGGTGCGCGTTCGCCACTGGCGCTGGGCGGTGCTGGCGCAGTTTTGCTACGTCGGCGCACAAACCGCCTGCTGGAGCTATCTGATTCGCTACGCCATCGAAGAGATCCCCGGCATGACGCCCGGTTTCGCCGCCAACTATTTGACCGGCACTATGGTGTGCTTCTTTATCGGCCGTTTCTCCGGCACCTGGCTCATCAGCCGCTTCGCGCCGCATAAAGTGCTGGCGGCCTATGCCCTGCTCGCCATGCTCCTGTGCCTGATCTCCGCTTTCAGCGGCGGCCATGTGGGCCTGCTGGCCTTGACGCTGTGCAGCGCCTTTATGTCGATTCAGTATCCGACCATCTTCTCGCTGGGCATCAAGAATCTGGGGCAGGACACCAAATACGGCTCCTCGTTTATCGTCATGACCATTATTGGTGGCGGCATCGTCACTCCGGTTATGGGCTTTGTCAGCGACGCCGCCGGCAACATCCCTACCGCCGAGCTGGTACCGGCGCTGTGCTTTGCCGTCATCTTCATCTTTGCCCGTTTCCGTTCGCAAACGGCAGCTAACTAAACATTTATCCGCATAACGTGAGGGATCTGGAATGAAAAAAATCAGTTTACCGAAAATTGGCATTCGCCCGGTGATCGATGGACGCCGCATGGGGGTACGCGAGTCGCTGGAAGAGCAAACCATGAATATGGCGAAGGCTACCGCTGCGCTGATTACGGAAAAGCTGCGCCACGCCTGCGGCGCGCAGATCGAGTGCGTCATCGCCGATAGCTGCATTGCAGGGATGGCAGAATCCGCCGCCTGCGAAGAGAAATTCAGCAGCCAGAACGTCGGCGTCACCATCACCGTCACCCCCTGCTGGTGCTACGGCAGCGAAACTATCGATATGGACCCGATGCGGCCAAAAGCTATCTGGGGCTTTAACGGCACCGAGCGACCAGGCGCGGTTTACCTTGCGGCAGCGCTGGCAGCTCACAGCCAGAAGGGCATCCCGGCGTTCTCCATATACGGCCACGACGTACAGGACGCCGACGACACCTCCATTCCGTCTGATGTTGAAGAAAAACTGCTGCGCTTTGCCCGCGCCGGTTTAGCGGTCGCCAGCATGAAGGGCAAAAGCTATCTTTCCGTCGGCGGCGTATCGATGGGAATCGCCGGTTCTATCGTCGATCACAACTTCTTCGAGTCCTGGCTCGGTATGAAGGTCCAGGCGGTGGATATGACCGAACTGCGCCGCCGTATCGATCAGAAAATCTATGATGAAAGCGAGCTGGAAATGGCGCTGGCGTGGGCGGATAAAACCTTCCGCTACGGCGAAGACCAGAACGCGCAGCAGTATAAACGTAATGCCGAGCAGAGCCGCGCGGTACTCAAAGAGAGCCTGCTGATGGCGATGTGCATTCGCGACATGATGCAGGGCAACAAGAAGCTGGCGGAAAAAGGACTGGTCGAAGAGTCGCTTGGCTACAACGCCATTGCCGCAGGCTTCCAGGGCCAGCGTCACTGGACCGATCAATACCCTAACGGCGACACCGCCGAAGCGCTGCTTAACAGCTCGTTCGACTGGAATGGCGTACGCGAACCCTTCGTTGTCGCCACGGAAAACGACAGCCTCAACGGCGTGGCGATGCTGATGGGCCATCAGCTGACCGGTACCGCCCAGGTGTTTGCCGACGTGCGTACCTACTGGTCGCCGGAAGCGGTAGAACGCGTCACCGGCCAGCCGCTCACCGGGCTGGCGGAACACGGCATTATCCATCTGATCAACTCCGGATCGGCGGCGCTGGACGGCGCCTGCAAACAGCGCGATGCGGATGGCAAGCCAACCATGAAGCCGCACTGGGAAATCAGCCAGCAGGAGGCCGACGCCTGCCTCGCCGCCACCGAATGGTGCCCGGCGATTCATGAATATTTCCGCGGCGGCGGCTTCTCCTCCCGCTTTCTGACCGAAGGCGGCGTGCCCTTTACCATGACTCGCGTGAATATCATTAAAGGCCTTGGCCCGGTTCTGCAAATCGCCGAAGGCTGGAGCGTGGAACTACCGAAAGAGATGCACGATCGGCTGGATGCCCGCACCAACTCCACCTGGCCCACCACCTGGTTTGCGCCGCGCCTGACCGGTAAGGGCCCGTTCTCCGACGTCTACTCGGTGATGGCGAACTGGGGCGCTAACCACGGCGTGCTGACCATCGGCCACGTTGGCGCCGACTTTATCACTCTGGCGTCTATGCTGCGGATCCCGGTATGCATGCATAACGTAGAAGAGGCGAAAATTTACCGCCCGTCCAGCTGGGCTGCGCACGGGATGGATAGCGAAGGCCAGGATTACCGCGCCTGCCAGAACTACGGCCCGCTGTACAAACGTTAAAAATGCCTGATGGCGCTGCGCTTATTCGGCCTACGGATGATAACGTCTCCGTAGGCTGGATGAGGCGTTTACGCCGCCATCCGGCAATGTCTCGGGAGAGATTATGAAGAATGAAGTCATCCTGGTTCTCGACTGCGGCGCCACCAACGTCAGGGCGATTGCCGTTGATCGCCAGGGGAATATTATCGCCCGCGCCGCAACGGCTAACGCCAGCGATATCGCCATGGAGAACAGCGCATGGCACCAGTGGTCGCTGGAGGCCATCCTGCAACGCTTCGCCGAGTGCTGTCGGCAGATTGGCGATGCGCTCTCATCCTGCACGGTTCGCGGCATCACGGTCACCACCTTCGGCGTGGACGGCGCGCTGGTGGATGAACAGGGCAAGCTGCTCTATCCGGTCATCAGTTGGAAATGCCCGCGAACCGCAGCGGTGATGGACAATATCGGCCGCTTTATGCCCGCGCAGCAGCTCCAGCAGATCGCCGGCGTCGGCGCATTTGGTTTTAACACCCTCTATAAGCTGATATGGCTGCAAGAAAACCACCCGCAGCTGCTGGAGCAGGCCCATGCCTGGCTATTCATCTCCTCGCTGATCAACCAGCGCCTGACCGGGGAATTCACGACCGATATCACCATGGCGGGTACCAGCCAGATGCTGGATATCCACCAGCGAGATTTCAGCGCGCAGATTCTGCAGGCGACGGGATTGCCGCGCCGCCTGTTTCCCCGGCTGGTGGAGGCGGGCCAGCAGATTGGTACCCTGCAAAACGATGCCGCGAAGATGCTGGGATTACCCGCCGGGATCCCGGTTATCTCCGCCGGGCACGATACCCAGTTCGCGCTGTTTGGCGCCGGCGCGGAGCAGGATGAACCGGTGCTCTCTTCCGGTACGTGGGAAATTTTGATGGTGCGCAGCGTTCAGGTGAATACGCCGCTGCTCAGCCACTATGCGGGATCGACCTGCGAACTGGATAGCCAGCCGGGATGCTATAACCCCGGTATGCAGTGGCTGGCTTCAGGCGTGCTGGAGTGGGTACGCCAGCTGCTGTGGACGCCAGAAACGCCGTGGCGCACGCTGATTGAAGAAGCGCGCGTCATTCCCGTCGGTTCTGAGGGGGTAAGGATGCAGTGCGATCTGCTCTCCTGCCGGAATGCGGGCTGGCAGGGCGTCACGCTGAATACCACTCGCGGCCATTTCTATCGCGCCGCGCTGGAAGGATTAGCCGAACAGCTGGCGCGTAACCTGCAAACGCTACAAAAAATCGGCCATTTTAACGCCAGCGAACTGCTGCTGGTCGGCGGCGGCAGCCGCAACGCGCTGTGGAATCAGATCAAAGCCAATACGCTCGATATGCCTGTCAAAGTACTGGATGACGCCGAAACCACCGTGGCTGGCGCCGCCATGTTTGGCTGGTACGGCGTCGGTGAATTCCACAGCCCTGAACAGGCCAGAGCGCAGGTGAGCTATCAGTATCGCTATTTTTACCCGCAAACCGAACCCGAACTGATTGAGGGAGTATGAGATGCTAAAAACGATTTCCCCGTTAATATCGCCGGAGCTACTGAAAGTCCTGGCGGAAATGGGGCACGGAGATGAGATCGTCTTTTCCGATGCCCACTTCCCGGCGCACAGCATGGGTCCACAGGTCATTCGCGCCGACGGTCTGCGGGTAAACGACCTGCTGCAGGCGATTATTCCGCTGTTTGAGTTAGACAGCTACGCTCCGCCGTTGGTGATGATGGCCGCCGTGGAAGGCGACACCCTCGACCCGCAGGTCGAAACGCGCTATCGCGAGGCGCTTTCCGCCGCCGCGCCCTGCCCTGAGATCGCCCGCATTGACCGCTTTGCTTTCTACGAGCGGGCGCAAAAAGCCTTTGCGATCGTTATCACAGGTGAGCGCGCTAAGTACGGGAATATTCTTTTAAAAAAAGGAGTAACGCCGTAATCTCATGCCGCAGCGCCCGTCTGGTGCGGGCGCTCAGCGAACGCCAGGGTGAGAAAAATGAAAGCGGCACGACAGCAAGCGATACTAGACCTGCTCATAAACCATAATAGTCTGACCACCGAAGCCTTATCGCTACAGCTTAACGTCAGCAGAGAAACCATCCGCCGCGATCTCAGCGAGCTTCAGTCCCAGGGAAAAGTACTGCGTAACCACGGTCGGGCAAAAGTCATTCACCGGCAAAGCCAGGACAGCGGCGACCCTTTTCATATTCGTTTAAAAAGCCACTATGCGCACAAAGCGGATATCGCCCGCGAGGCGCTGGCCTGGATAGACGAAGGGATGGTTATCGCCCTCGATGCCAGTTCCACCTGCTGGTACCTGGCTCGCCAGCTACCTGATCTCAACCTTCACGTTTTTACCAACAGTCAGCCGATATGCCAGGAGCTGAGCAAGCGAGAGAACATTCAGCTCACCTGCTCCGGGGGGACGCTTCAGCGTAAATACGGCTGTTACGTGAGTTCATCGCTTATCTCCCAGCTCAAATCGCTGGAGATCGATCTGTTCATTTTTTCCTGCGAAGGTATCGACAGCGGCGGCGCGCTCTGGGATTCAAATACGGTCAACGCCGAGTTCAAATCGCTGCTGCTTAAGCGCGCCTCGCAATCGCTTTTGCTGATTGATAAGAGCAAGTTTAATCGTTCAGGGGAGGCCCGAATTGGCCATCTGGATGATGTGACGCATATTGTTTCGGACGTGTCGCAGTCGTAACGGCTATTGCAGCGCCGGATAGCGGCTTAGAGCCTATCCCAATAGGCGTTATTGGTGCAGTCAGTTTGAACACGGACAGCGCGGAAGAACCGGAGCGTACACGTAGTACGTGAGGATTCTGAGCACTGCCCAGGTTCAAAATGGCAAACAAAATAGCCCTAATGGGATAGGCTCTTAGTGCCTTATCCGGCCTACAAAAGCGGCTAAACTAGCGTTCGTCGCGGCGACCGCCGACGGCAGCCCACAGGCGACGAACGTGAACCGTCACCTCTTCGCGATCGTGATACAGCTGGCGCGCCTGGATTTGCGCGTTGATGCCGTGCTCATCCAGCTGCTCCTGGATATAGGCCAGGTTGCGCGACAGCTCTTCATAGCGCTTTTTCATCGGCAGCTTAAGGTTAAAGATGGTTTCACGGCACCAGCCGTTCACCAGCCACTGCGCCATCAGCGCAACCACTTTCGCCGGCTTCTCCACCATATCGCACACCATCCACGAGATGTTGTTGCGCGTTGGGCGGTACTTGAAGCCATCTTCGCGCAGCCAGGTCACCTGGCCGGTATCCATCAGGCTTTGCGCCATCGGGCCGTTATCCACCGAGGAGACCCACATATTGCGTTTCACCAGCTGATAGGTCCAGCCGCCGGGGCAGGCGCCGAGATCCACGGCGTACATACCGTTCGCCAGGCGCTCGTCCCACTCATCCGCCGGAATAAAGACGTGAAACGCCTCTTCCAGCTTGAGAGTCGAGCGGCTCGGCGCATCGGCCGGAAACTTGAGGCGCGGAATGCCCATATAGAACGGTGAGTTGTTGTTAGACAACGAATAGCCGGTGTAGCAGCAGCCCGGCGCGATAAAGAAAACGTGCACCACCGGACGTTTTGTCGTTTCATAGCTGGTCAGCACGCCCGCTTCGCGCAGCGCAGCGCGCAGCGGTACCGTAAACTTGCGGCAGAACTTCATCAGCTCTTTGCTTTCGTTGGTATCGGCGACCTCTACGCGCAGCTCGCCGCCCTTTTCCACAACGCCCTGCAGCATACCGACGATTGGGGAAATCCGGTCTTCCGGCGGCAGATCGCGCAGCAGTTCGCCGACCACAAACATCTGGCGGGCAAATACCAGCGAGCTGAACGGCAGTTCGCGCACCAGCTTTTCGCCATCTTCAGCCTGATAGCACTCAAAAATCACATAGCCGGAGTCATCTTTGACCCGGGCAAAACCAAATACTTCAAGGCGCGAGGCCTTATCGGTAATTTCTGCTGCGCACTCTTTCTCAAACCCAGGGCGACAATAGAGGACAACTTTATTCATGAACAACGCCCTTACGTTTCAGACGAATTGCACCAATTAACATTAATACCCAACCGGCGAGGAAGCAGACGCCCCCTACCGGCGTAACGAACGCCCACAGGCGTAAATGCGATAGCGCCAGGCAGTAGAGGCTGCCGCTAAAAAGAACGGTACCAAGCGCCATAAAGACGCTGCTCCAGTAAAACCAGATGCTGATGCGGCGCTGCATCGCCACCGCCAGGCCAAAAATAGCCAGCGTATGGAAAGCCTGATACTGCAGGCCGGTGTGGATCCAGCCCATTTCCGCAACGCCCATCGTTTTACTTAAAACGTGCGCGCCAAACGCGCCCAAAGCCACAAAGATAAAACCGCTTATCGCGGCGAATATCAGCATAAAACGGCTGGTCATGTGTTTACCCTACGATGATTTATTGTTCATAACGAAAGCGAAATTTTTCTTGTTCATTAGCCGCTTTTGCCAGAATCCACTGGCGGAAGGCGGCTATTTTACCCAGTTCTGCCTGACTGTCATGACAAACGAGATAAAACGCATTCTTACTGACCAGAACATCATTAAACGGGCAGACCAGTCGGCCTGCCTCAATCTCGGACTGCGCCATCACATTGTTGGCCAGCGCGACCCCCTGTCCATGGATTGCCGCCTGCAGCACCATTGCGCTGTGGCTAAAAATAGGTCCCTGTTGAACATTGATATGGTTTAGACCCAGCTGACGGGTATAAGTTTGCCAGTCGCGGCGGGAAGCGTCGTGCAGCAGGGTATGTTGCGCCAGATCGGCAGGCGTTTTCAACGCTTTATCGCCGGTAAGTAAGAGCGGGGAACATACCGGAAGCAGATATTCGGCGTACAGTTTTTCCACGCGCAGCCCCGGCCAGTTGCCGCGGCCATAAAAAATCGCCACGTCGACATCGTCGGCCAGCTTATCTTCCTGGCGGTCCACCGCCTGGATTCTGACATCAATTCCCGGATAAGCTGAATTAAAGCTTGTCAGCCTCGGCACCAGCCACTGGATGGCAAAACTGGGGAGCATACTGACGGTTAAGGCCCCTTTTGCGCTTCGGGCCTGAAGCTTGCGGGTCGCTTCGGTGAGCTGCGAAAAAATCTCTTTGATATCCTGAAAATAGCTCTGCCCCTCCTCCGTTAAAAGAAGAGAACGATTGCGTCGACGGAACAGCTTGAGGCCGAGGAAATCCTCCAGGGACTTGATTTGGTGGCTGACTGCGGCCTGCGTCACAAAAAGCTCATCGGCGGCGCGAGTGAAGCTAAGGTGGCGGGCGGCTGCATCAAAAACACGTAATGCATTCAGAGGTGGCAAACGCTTGGACATAGTTATTCTGGCTTAGATGTTAAGGCAATTTAACAAATAGGAAACAACAGTTAACCTATTAGTTTTTTTTATCTGAGCTATTATAATTTGTCCGTTGAGCTTCTACCAGCAAATACCTATAGTGGCGGCACTTCCTGAGCCGGAACGAAGAGCTTTTTTTGGAATGCGTGTTCCAACAAGCTTTTGGCTTACGGTTGTGATGTTGTGTTGTTGTGTTTGCAATTGGTCCGGGTTTGCGGACCATGGTAGCGAAGCTACCCCTTTTCACTTCCTGTACATTTACCCTGTCTGTCCATAGTGATTTAATGTAGCACCGCACTGCGCGGTGCTTTTTTTTGCCTGCTATACCTGAATCAGTTATCCAGCTCGCCCAGCTGTTTGACGTCAGAACGGTTAATCTGCTGCTTGTTACCCCAGGCATCTTTGTACGAAATCATGCCAGTATCATTGTCCGTTTGCGGTTTACCGTCGGTGACGATGGTGCGCCCATCGTTAGTGTGCATCACGTAGTTAGAGGAACAGGCGCTCAGGCCAAAGGTCAGCACACAGGCAGAAATAATGGCGGCAGTCTTATTCATTTTCATCTTTCTCTCCTTACGACTATTTATACTGTTTATGATTCGTTCTGTACCAGGTTAAAACACAAACCCAACACTATTTAGCATAACCATCTTTCACGCCGGCGAATTCATATTCAGAAAATTCCAGTAGTTAGCAGAAAACTTGTATCACCCGCTGATTTGCGCGACGATCCTGGTATCGATACGAGGAGTCTCATGAACGCATTCAACCCCGCCCAATTTCGCGCTCAGTTTCCGGCGCTGACCGACGCTGGCGTCTATCTTGATAGCGCAGCGACGGCGCTCAAGCCGCTGGCGGTCATTGAGGCCAGCGACCAGTTCTATCGCCTCAGCGGCGGTAACGTCCACCGTAGCCAGTTTGCTGCCGCCCGGCAGCTAACCGACCGCTATGAAAACGCGCGCGAACGCGTGGCGGCGCTGCTCAACGCCCCTTCCGGCCAGGATATCGTCTGGACGCGCGGCACCACTGAAGCCATTAACATGGTGGCGCAATGCTACGTGCGCCCGCGCCTGAAGCCCGGCGATGAGATTATCGTCAGCGAAGCGGAACATCATGCCAATCTGGTGCCGTGGTTAATGGTTGCAGAGCAAACCGGCGCGAGGATAGTGAAGCTACCGATCGCTCCCGATCGCCTGCCGGACGTGGCCGCGCTTGGCGCGCTCATCACGCCGCGCAGCCGGGTGCTGGCGATTGGCCAGATGTCCAACGTCACCGGCGGTTGTCCGGATTTGGCGCAGGCGATTCGCCTGGCCCACGATGCCGGGATGGTGGTAATGGTCGACGGCGCGCAGGGGGCGGTGCATTTCCCGGCGGACGTTCAGACGCTGGATATCGACTTTTATGCTTTTTCGGGCCATAAGCTCTACGGGCCGACCGGCATCGGCGCGCTGTATGGCAAAAGCGAACGGCTGGCGAAAATGTCGCCGTGGCTCGGCGGCGGTAAAATGATCGCCGAAGTCACTTTCGACGGCTTTAAAACCCAGCCCGCGCCCTGGCGTTTCGAAGCGGGAACGCCCAATATCGCCGGGGTGATTGGCCTGAGCGCAGCGCTGGAGTGGCTGGACGAGACGGATATCGCACAGGCGGAAAACTGGAGCCGTGGGCTGGCGACGCTGGCGGAAGAGGAGCTGGCGAAACGTCCGGGATTCCGTTCGTTCCGCTGCCAGGACGCCAGCCTGCTGGCGTTTGATTTTGACGGCGTTCACCATAGCGATATGGTGACGCTGCTGGCGGAATCGGGGATTGCGCTGCGCGCCGGTCAGCACTGCGCTCAGCCGCTGCTGGCGGCGCTTGGCGTCAGCGGTACCCTGCGGGCCTCATTCGCGCCTTATAACACGCAGGACGATGTTTACGCGCTGGTGCACGCCGTGGACCGCGCTCTGGAAATACTGGTGGATTAATGACGACTTCTCACCCTTTTGGTACCCGCATCACCAAAGCGACCCTTCTCCAGACGTTTACCCCGCTCAGCCAGTGGGAGGATAAATACCGCCAGCTAATTTTACTGGGTAAGCAGCTCCCTGCGCTGCCGGACGACCTCAAAGCGCGGGCCAAAGAGATTGCCGGTTGTGAAAACCGCGTCTGGCTGGGACACTTCATTGACGTCGACGGTAAGCTGCATTTCTTCGGCGATAGCGAAGGCCGTATCGTACGCGGCATGCTGGCGGTGCTGTTGACCGCCATTGAAGGCAAAAGCGCCGCTGATCTGCTGGCGCAGGATCCGCTGGCGCTATTTGATGCGCTGGGGCTGCGCGGCCAGCTGAGCGCCTCGCGCAGCCAGGGGCTCAACGCTCTGAGTGAGGCGGTGCTCGCCGCCGCCCGCGAGGTTGAGGTTTAAGCTCATCCCGGGGGCGGCGCTTGACGCGCCTTGCCGGGCTACGGGTTCGTGCCGTTTTGTCGCCCGGCCAGGTGCGCAGCACCGCCTCCGGGGAATTGTCTTGTAGACCGGGTAAGGCGCCTGCGCCGCGACCCGGGAATTTACGCCGTCTGCCGCTCCGCCTTCGCCAGCATTTTCTTCAGCGCATGGGAGACGGCGACAAAGCCAAAGGTTGCGGTTACCATCGTCGCGGCGCCAAACCCGGATGCGCAATCCATTCGCTTCGGCCCCTCAGCGGTGCTTTTCATCGCACAAACGCTGCCGTCCGCCTGCGGATAAACCAGCGCTTCGGTGGAAAACACGCAATCCACGCCGAGCTTACCTTTGCTGTTCTTCACCACCCCAAACTGGCTCTTCAAACGCTCACGCAGCTTTGCCGCCAGCGGATCCTGGATGGTTTTCGCCAGATCGGCGACCTGAATTTGCGTCGGATCGATTTGTCCGCCCGCGCCGCCGGTGGTGACCAGCGGCACCTTATGGCGACGACAGTAAGCGATTAACGCCGCTTTCGGGCGCACGCTGTCGATGGCATCGATCACATAGCTAAAGCCAACGCCCAGATACTCGGCGACGTTTTCCGGAGTGATAAAATCGTCCACCACCGTCACCCGGCACTCGGGGTTAATCAGGCGAATGCGTTCCGCCATCACCTCGGCTTTCGCCAGACCTACGTTGCCGCCAAGGGCGTGGATCTGGCGATTGGTGTTGGTCACGCAGACATCATCCATATCGATGAGGGTAATCGCGCCAATTCCGGTTCTCGCCAGCGCTTCCGCCGCCCATGAGCCTACGCCGCCGATGCCGACCACGCAGACGTGCGCGTCGGCAAAACATTGCAGCGCCTTTTCACCATATAAACGCGCCGTGCCGCCAAAGCGCTGGCGCCAGGCATCGCTAATTACAACAGACATATAACCTCAAAATAAGTGGACATTCCCGGGTCGCGAGGCAAGGGCCTTACCCGGGCAACAAAATCAGCCATCGTTCCGGGAAATATTCCCGGATTACGTCGTCAATGGCTTATTCAGGCGACCGTAGCCCCGGTAAGCGCAGCGCGACCGGGGAAAATGTGAGCACTAGCCGCTAAAGACGTTGCCTGCGCCCGGGGCGTTTTTCAGCACCCATACGCGGCCATAGTGGTTATACCAGCCGGCACGGTGCCCGGCATCCGGGCCAATGCCCTGGTAAATATCGAAGTGCTGGCCTTTAATCGCCCCGCCAACATCAAGTGCCACCATTAAACGCAGCTCGTACTGGCCGTTAAACTTACCGTTATTATCCAGCAGCGGCACCTCCGCCAGCAGCGTGGTGCCTGCAGGAACAATGGAACGGTCGGAGGCCACCGACGCGCGACCGATCAGCGGCACCGCGCTGGCGCCTTTCACCGGCGCGAAGGACTGCGGTTTAAAGAAGACGAACGACGGGTTCTGCTCCAGCAGCTCGCGGACTTCCGCCTCGCTGTGCTTTTCGCCCCATTCGCGAATTGCCTGCATCGACATATCTTCGCGCTTTACTTCCCCGCGGTCGATCAGCACTTTACCGATGCTGTAATAGGGCCAGCCGTTTTTCCCGGCATAGCTAAAGAAGTTCAGCGGCGAGCCGTCGCCAAAATCAATGTAGCCGCTGCCCTGCACGTCCATGATGAAGTTATCCATCAGCGAGTTGCTGTAGGCCAGGATGTAGTTGTCGCTCAGAGCCCCGGCGTAGATGCTGGCGCGAGACGGCAGCTTGCCGCGCTTCGGCGGCATCCGGTAAATCGGATACTGGAACTCGCCCTGGCGAGTATGGCGTGCCTGAACCACGGGCGTGTAGTAGCCGGTAAACTGGACGTTACCGTAGTTATCCGTTCCCTGCATCTGCCAGGCGTCGATACCAAACTGGCTCAGCGTACGGGTATCGCCGCCGGAACGCAGCCACTCCTGAACCGCATTGTAGACGTTGCTCTGGCTGGTATAGAGGCGCGGAGAGGCGCTACGAATCTGTCTCACCTGCTCGGAGAAATCGCCGGCGTTGATCGGCGAACCTACCGCATCAGGTTGGTTAACCAATGAAAACGGCTGGGTGAGTTTACCTTCATTATACTGCTGACCGCGATCGGTCGGTTTTGAGGAACAGGCGGCCAGCATTGCCAGCATTGCGCCTGTTACTGCATATTTTGCCCAACGTCCTTTCATGGTATCTCTTCTTTATGCTGCTAAGCCCGGGTGCGTGATGAAGATAACAAACCCCCAGGGCTAATGAAATGCGCTTAGGTACCGCAAAGGCAATTTTGCGCAAAAAATAGGCTGGAAGTGATTCTATATGCACCATTTTTTACAAAATTGATGATTTCTGCCAAAAAGGGTTGCATCAAAACGTTAGCGGAGTATAGTGCGCTTCCACGGACGCGGGGTGGAGCAGCCTGGTAGCTCGTCGGGCTCATAACCCGAAGGTCGTCAGTTCAAATCTGGCCCCCGCAACCAATTAAAATTTGATGAAGTACAAGCAGTACGGTGACGCGGGGTGGAGCAGCCTGGTAGCTCGTCGGGCTCATAACCCGAAGGTCGTCGGTTCAAATCCGGCCCCCGCAACCAACATCATAAACACCCTCAAGGGTGTTTTTTTGTTTCTGCGATTCGCAAAATCTTATACCTGATTCAGGGAACGGCTAAGCGCCGCTCCCTCACCTTCTCAGCCCTTCGGCAACACAATATTGCTCGCCGCCAGCATCCCCATTTCGTGATACATCGCGCAGGCCGCTTCAACGATCGGCATCGCCAGCGCCGCGCCGCTGCCTTCGCCCAAACGCATTCCCATATTCAGATAGGGCTCCAGTTCAAGGTGCATCAGCGCCGTACGCGCGCCCTTCTCCGCCGAATAGTGCGACGGGATAAGATAGGGTTTCACCTGCGGCGCAATTCGGCACGCCGCCAGCGCCGCTGCGTAGGAGAGGAAGCCATCGAGCACCACCGGCAGACCGCAGGAGGCCGCGCCCAGCATCACACCCGTCATCCCCAATAAATCAAAACCGCCCACTTTCGCCAGCACGTCCAGACCATCATGCGGATCGGGGCGGTTAACGGCGATGGCCCGTCGTACCACCTCAACTTTATTGCCAACCTTCGCCAACGGCAGATTAGCGCCAATTCCCACCACCTCCTGGGCATCGCTGCCGGTCAGGACGCTGACGATTGCCGCCGCCGGGGTGGTATTGGCCATTCCGAGCTCCCCGACGCCAAACAGCGTGACGCCATCCTCCGCCAGCCCCCGGGTATAGCGCATCACCTCCAGCAGCAGCTCTTCCGCCTGGCTGCGGCGCATTGCCGGACCAACGGCGATATTGCCGCAGCCGCGCGCCACGCGCATGTTGATGACGCCCGGTATCAGCTCGGCATCGATTCCAACATCAATCACGTGCATCTTCGCGCCCGCCTGCGCCGCCAGTACGCAAACGCCGGTTTTGCCCAGCGTCATATTCGCCGCCTGAATCGCGGTCACCGCTTTTGGCGAAATGGCGACCCCTTCGTCCCACACGCCGTGGTCGGCGCACATCACCAGCAGCGCCTTTTTTTTCACCTGCGGCACACCTTCAAGACCGGGCATACCCGCCAGCTGCACGGCAAGATCTTCAAGGCGTCCAAGGCTTCCGGGCGGTTTCAGCAGACCATCAATATGAAGCCGGGCGCGCGCCATCGCGTTTTCATCAGGCGCAGGGATCGCGCCCAGTAGAGAGGTTAAGCTTTGCATAGAGGTTCTCGTCTTGTTGGCTGACTCATCGCAGAGCCAGCAGGAAGAATAACGCCCGTTACGGCGCGCCTGGCCTATTTGATTTTTACGCCAATGCCCGACACCACCAGCCACACCTCGTCTGCCGCCGCCGCAAGGCGCTGGTTGACGCGTCCGGCGATATCGCGGAAATGGCGGGCAAGACGGTTTTCCGGCACAATCCCCATCCCTACCTCGTTGGTCACCAGCACCACGCGGGCCGGGCAGCGCTGGCAGGCGGCAATCAGTACCGCGATTTCGGCGTCGATCGCCCGCTCCATCGCCGCATAATCCCAGCCGTCCGGCGAGCTGTCGCCCCCCAGCGCAAACAGCAGGTTGGTCACCATGGTGGTGATGCATTCCAGCAAAATCGCCTCCTCTGGGGCGATATCCGGGGTGATCAGCTCATCAAGCTGCTGCCAGCGCTCGGCGGTGCGCCAGTGCGCGGGCCTGCCGTCGCGGTGGTGCTGGATCCTCGCCGCCATCTCGTCATCAAAGACCTGCGAGGTGGCGATATACAGTACCTGCGGCGCATGGGCGATCAGCGCTTCGGCATGGCGGCTTTTACCGCTGCGCGCCCCGCCGGTCACTAAAGTCAGCATACGGGCTCCTGATGTTGGCGCATGATGGCGTAGATTTTTTCGATATCAATATGCTGACGCATCGCGTCCGCCAGCAGATCGAACTGGCGCGATTTATACTGTGCATACTCGAAATCGCTATCCAGCGCCGCCAGCCCTTTACGCTGGCGCAGGCCGTTAACCAGCGCGCGGGTAAATGCATCGCTATCGAACAGGCCGTGCAGATAGGTGCCAAACGCCAGGCCGTCATCGCTGACCGCGCCGTCCGCCACGCTCAGGCCGCCTTTATGTAATTGCATCAGCGAACGGCAGCCGTCGCGCAGCTCGGTTTCGCCCATATGAATTTCGTAGCCGCTTACGGCCAGCCCCGCCGTTGCCGCCAGCCACGCCGGCAGCGCTGTTGCCAGGGTTGCCGTTACCTGGGTCGTCGTCTTGCTTTGCGCAAAGTGGGTGACGGTATTTAGCAACCCCAGCCCCGGCTGCGTGCCAAGCCCCGACTCTACCTCATCGATAATGGTTTCGCCGAGCATCTGATAGCCGCCGCAGATCCCCAGCACCGGTACGCCCTGACGCCGGGCCTGCAGTACCGCATGCGCCATGCCGCTCTCGCGCAGCCAGCCCAGGTCGCCGAGCGTATTTTTACTGCCCGGCAGGATCACCATATCCACGCCCGCCAGCTCCTGCGGCTGGCGAACATAGCGGACGCGGACGTCCGGCTGCGCCGCCAGCGCGTTGAAATCGGTAAAATTGGAGATGTGCGGCACCTGAATCACGGCAATCTCAATATCGCGCCTGTCGGTGCGCAGATATTTCCCTTTTTGCAGCGCGACGCCGTCCTCATCTTCAAGATCGACATCCAGCCACGGCATGACGCCGAGCACCGGGACGCCGGTGAGCGCTTCTATCTGCTCGATCCCGGAATACAGCAGCGCCACGTCGCCGCGAAATTTATTAATAATCAAGCCCTTGACCCGCGCGCGCTCGCGATCGTGCAGCAGCGCGAGCGTGCCGTAGATAGAGGCGAATACGCCGCCGCGATCGATATCCGCCACGAGGATCACCGGGCACTGGGCCATCTCGGCCATGCCCATATTGACGATGTCGCGATCGCGCAGATTGATCTCCGCCGGACTTCCTGCCCCTTCCAGCACCAGCACATCATGTTCGGCGGCCAGGCTGTTATAAACCGCGAGGATCTGTTCCCGCAGGCGCGGTTTATATTCGTGATAGCTCACCGCGTCCATATCGGTCGCCACCTTGCCCATCAGCACCACCTGCGCTTTGCGGTCGCTGGTTGGCTTAAGCAGCACCGGGTTCATGCGCACATCCGGGATAATACCCGCCGCTTCGGCCTGGAAAATCTGCGCGCGGCCCATCTCTTTGCCATCCGGCGTGATACCGGAATTGAGCGCCATATTCTGCGATTTAAACGGCGCGGTGCGCTGCCCGTCCTGATAAAAGATGCGGCACAGCCCCGCGACCAGCACGCTTTTGCCGACGTCAGAAGCGGTGCCCTGTAACATAATTGCCAGCGTCATGACGCCTCCTTCATCGCGTTGCTTCGCATCCGCGTAAAAAATTCTTCTTCGGTTTTACACAGCGGCAGCCCGAGCTGCGCGTGCAGTTTCACCAGCCACGGCTGGGTGAGCCCGGCCTGGGCCATCAGTTCGCTGCGGGCAAACACCTCCCCGGGTTCGCCGTGCGCCAGCACTTCGCCGCGGCGTAACACGTAAACCGCATCGCTGATTTCATAGATCAGATCGATATCGTGGCTGGAGATCGCCACGTGGTTGCCCCGATCGGCAATACGCTTAATGATGTCGATCATCTGCGCGCGTCCCGAAGGATCGAGCCCCGCCGTCGGCTCGTCGAGAAGTAAATAGCGCGCCTGCAGCACCAGCGCGCCGGCTATCGCCACGCGCTTTTTCTGCCCGTGGCTCAGGCACTGAATCGGCTGGTGACGAAACCCCTGGGCATCGACGAGAGTCAGGGCATCGTCCACCCGGCGGGCAATTTCCTCTTCCGCTACGCCCAGGTTCCGCAGGCTAAAGGCGATATCGCTGTCGATATCGGTATAGAAAATCTGCTGGTCCGGGTCCTGGAAAACGGTCGCCACCTGCTGACGCAGCGCCAGCAGGCCGCGCTTGCTGTAGTCCAGCGGTTTTCCTTGCCATAGCACCGCCCCGCTCTGCGGGCGCAGCAGACCGCTCAGGTTCATAAACAGCGTGGATTTTCCGCAGCCGTTCGCCCCTACCAGTCCGGTCACGGCGTGATGGGAAAAATCCAGCGTCAGCCCCTTCAGCACCGGCTCGTCCTGATAGCGAAACCAGAGATCGGTCGTGGCAAGCATACTTATCCTTAAAGGTGAAAATCACCCTGATACAGTTTGATATCCAGCGTGGTGCTCATCTGCTGGTAGCGAATCATCACCCGGGTAAACAGCAGTCCTACCAGCATCGCCAGCGAACGATAGCCCTTCGGCACGCTACGGTAGCCAAAACGTAATGTTTGCGCACGGTGAATCGCCAGCGCTTCGTCTAAAAGAATAAAAATAAAGCGCCAGGTCAGCAGGATTTGCTCGGTCAGCAGCCGCGGTACCCGTCCGCGCTTGAGCAGCAAAATAAGCTGCGGGAACGGCAGATTCAGCACCAGCCAGAAGGTGGACGCCAGCGCCGCCAGGCTGCGCCAGAAGGTCTGATTGGCGGTCGTCAACCCCTCCGACGTCATGCCCAGCCAGACGCTGCCCAGCGGTAGGTTCACCAGCAGATCCTGCGGATTGCGGCTAACGCTGAACAGAATGGTCAGCACACCGATCAGCAGGAAGCCAAACGGTAGCGCCATCCAACGGCACCAGCGCCACGGCGAGACCCGCAGCAGCCAGCAGGTTAAGGCGGCAATCAGCGCCATTTCGATACCCTGCCCCAGCGGAGGCAGGGTAAAAGCCAGCACCATCAGCAGCAGCCAGAACAGGAACTTGCGCTCCGGTGCGACGTGAAACCAGCGGCTCTGATAGCTGAGTCGGTCAAACCCGGTCATCACGGCGCTGTCTGCCTTTGCTGTAGCCCAGAATATAGAAAATTACCGCCGCGCCGAGAGAGCCCTGGAGCGTAAACAGCAGGCTCTCAATTTCTCCGCTAGCCGGTTCGTACAGCGGCTGGAACCACGGCTCATAATGCGGCGCGACCACCTGAATCTGGCTCTCCGCCTCGCCGTCTGAACCGCCGAATTCGCCGCCGTGATCGACAAAGAACGGCAGGATCACCAGCGCCACCACCATGGCGAACAATATCAGCGTCTTTTTCATGTTAATGCCCCTGTGCGGTAATCAGCTGACGTTTGGTCAACTGGTCGTAGATCATGACGGTTAACAGCCCTTCAGCAATGGCGATCGGGATCTGCGTCAGGCAGAATATCCCCATAAACTTGACGATCGATCCGGTCGCGCCGGCGGCAGGATCCGGAAAGGCCACGCCGAGCTGTACGGAGGTGACAAAGTAGGTCACCAGATCCGCCAGCATCGCGCAGAGAAACACCCCGACGTCGCGGCGAATGCCCGCGCGGCAGGCCATTTTCCACACCATATAGCCGACCACCGGCCCGATGACCGCCATCGACATCCCGTTCGCGCCGAGCGTCGTCAGCCCGCCGTGCGCCAGCAGCAGCGCCTGGAACAGCAGTACGATGGCGCCAAGGATCGCCACCACGCCAGGCCCGAAGAGAATCACCGCCAGGCCGACGCCGGTCGGGTGGGAACAGCTGCCGGTTACGGAAGGAATTTTCAGCGCCGAGAGGACAAAAATAAACGCCCCGCACAGCGCCAGCAGCACCTTCTGATTGTTATCTTCCTGCACAATGCGGCGCAGGCGCACCAGCCCGTACCACAGGCAGGGTAAAAACAGCAGCCACCATGCCAGGGCCCACATCGGCGGTAAAAAACCCTCCATGATGTGCATCGCGAAAGCCTTTTCGGGAACCACTATCAGCAATAGCGCCGCAGCTAACCCGCTGAAAGACAGCTGTTTTAGCTGTTGTTCAAGTTTCATTCTGCATACTCCCACTGTTTATTGACCAGAATGGTCGAGAAATAGGGCAGCGGCTGGTCGTCGCTGACGTCATTGAGATGGCGCCAGCACTGCTCGCCCGGCAGCGTGGCTTCAGACATCATCAGCGCGGCATCCAGCAGACCGTTTTTCGCCAGCAGCGCTTTGATGCGGGGAAACCGCCCGTACACTTTCATCAGCACCAGGCTTTCATGCTGGCGCAGCGCCTGCTCGATTTCCGTTTCCGGCGCGGTGCAGGAGATCACCGCCAGCGATTGCTGCTCCATGGCCAGCGGCGTTTTTGAACGCGCGGCAATGGCGGCAAAAGAGGTGACGCCGGGAACAATCTCCAGCCACTCCGGGCAGCCGATACGCTGGAGTAAGAACACCCAGGTGCTGAACAGCATGGCGTCGCCGAGGGTAATAAAGCCGACCTGCTTGCCCGCTTCCACTTCCTGAACCAGCGCGGCGGCAACCTCATCCCACACCGCCTCTTTTTCCGCGCTGTCGGCGCTCATCGGGAAATGGCAGCAGCGTACTTCGGTCCGTTCGCCGATATACTCGCGCACGATGGAGAGCGCGAGGCTGTCGCCGCCTTTACGTCCGGCGGGCGCGTAGAGAATGTCCAGCGTGCCCAGCACCCGCGCCGCGCGCACGGTGATCAGGTCGGCGGCGCCAGGGCCGGTACTTAAGGCATATAGTTTGCCACTCATGCCGCCTCCTCGATTGCCAGGCTCAGCGCCTGCTGCAGGTGAGCGACGAACATTGCGCGCACCGCCGGATTCTCTCCCAGTCCGTTCAGCCAGGGCGTCGCCGTAATACCGGCGGCGTTGAACAGCGTTTTCCAGGAGTCCTCTTCGTCCGAGGCCATATCGTTAATGGCGTGATCGCCGGCCACCAGCATCAGCGGCATCAGGTGCACGCCCTTCACCCCCTGCTGGCGCAGGCTATCGATAAGAATATCGACTTCCGGATAGCTCTCGACCGCGCCGACCCGCGCCGGAAATCCCTTCGCCGTCATCATATGATCCAGACAGGCGTAGGCGGCGAAAGCGTGATGGCTGGCGCCGTGGCCCATAAAGACCACCGTTTCATCGGCAGCAAGCGGCGGCATCTGCTGGCGCAGCGCCTGCATCAGCTGGACATAATCGTTATGGCTGCTCAGCAGCGGCGCCCCCAGCGTCAGGCGGAGGAACAGCGGGCGCAGGCTTTGCACTTCGCGGACGATCTTTTCATACTCATCGCCGTTGATAATGTGCAGCGACTGAATCGCCACATCCTGGTAGCCCTGCTCGGCCAGCTTCTGCAATGCCTGCAGCGGCGTATCAATCTCGATACCGTCGCGCTGTTTGAGCTTGCGGATAATCATCCCGGAGGTGAAGGCGCGAAACGTGTCGCGGTCCGGACAGCTGGCCGCCAGCTCGCGCTCGCAGGCGACGATGTTCTTTTCACAGGTGTCGGGATAGCTGGTGCCAAAACTGACCACCAGAAGCGCTTTTTTCATTTCTGACTCCTTAAGCAGCGGCCAGCCAGCGCGATAAGCGCCGGGCAAAGGCAGCCTGACTTTCCAGTAACTCTTCACCCGTCACCAGCGGCGCCGGGCGCGTAATCACGATGCAGGGGATACCGGCATCCAGACAGGGTTGTACTTTTTCCTGATAGCCGCCTTCGGCACCGGAGGCTTTGGTGATCACCACGTCGGCCCGGCACTGGCGGTAAAAAGCGGCGTTGAACGCGGCGCTGAACGGCCCGCACAGGGCGAAAATCTCGCCAACGCCAAACCCCAGCGCGGCGCATTGCGCGATGACATCAGCGACCGGCAACACCCGGGCCAGCAGCGTTTTGTCACCTAATCCCGCCCGCCAGCGCGCCAGATCTTTACTTCCCGTGGTGAGCAGCACGCGCTGGCCGAAACGCCGCGCCACCTCGCAGGCTTGTTCAATGCTCTCCACGGTATAGAGCAGCGGATGCGTCAGGCCGCTCAGCTGCTCTGGGCGCTGATAGCGGCTCAGCAGCACGCCGGCGGTTTCACAGGCCCGGACGATATTGCGGCTTACCGCTTCGGCGTAGGGGTGCGAAGCATCGATCACCCAGCGGGTCCGGTTAGCTTTCAGCCAGGCGATCATCTCCTCCAGCTCGAGGCGCCCGCAGCGCACCTGGCCGCGAATATCCCCCGCCAGCTGCTGGCCGGTGGGCGTCGCCACCGACAGGGTGTAGGGGACCTGCGCCGCGTCAAGCTGCTGACACAGCGCCCTCGCGTCGCTGGTTCCGCCCATCACCAGCACCTCGCCGTGGCTCACAGCACGTAGCCTCGCGGCGTGATCATCAGGCCATCCTGGATATACGTCGCTTTGTTGCCGACGATCACCAGGCTGGTCATATCGACCGGTGCAAAATCCATCTCCCCCAGGGTGGTCAGCCATTTCTCCTGTTTTTTACGTCCGGCGGATTTCACGACCCCCACCGGGGTCTGCGCGCTTTTACTGGCCGACAGCAGCTCAAAGGCGCGCGCCAGATGGCCCTCGCGGCCGCGGCTGCGCGGATTGTAAAAACAGATCACGAAGTCGGCTTCCCCGGCGGCGACAATGCGTTTTTCAATCACCGGCCACGGTGTCAGCAGGTCGCTGAGGCTGATATGGCAGAAGTCGTGCATCAGCGGCGCGCCCAGCAGCGAGGCGGCGGCAATGCTGGCGGTCATCCCCGGGATCAGGCGGACTTCCACATCCAGCTTCTGCTTGCTGACCAGTTCGAGCACCAGTCCGGCCATGCCGTAAATACCGGCATCGCCGCTGCTGATCAGCGCCACGTTATGCCCGGCCTGCGCCAGCTCAATCGCCGCCTGGCAGCGCTCAATCTCTTTGCACATTCCGGTTTTAATCACCTGCTTATCGCCGGTAAAGGCTTTCACCAGGTGCGTGTAGGTCTTATAGCCAACGACGATTTCCGCCGCCTGCAGCGCTTCAATGGCCTCCATGGTCATCATGGACTGCGAGCCAGGGCCGATTCCGATTACGCTTAACATCAGTGTGAAACTCCCAAAGTAATAGTGACGCCCTGTTCGCGCAGGGTTTCGCCTAACAGTTGCCCATGGCTCAGCAGCCAGGCCGCCGGACCGGATACGCTCCCCACGCCGACGGTTTTTCTGACGAACGATGAAGCGGGAAAGTGATGCTCATGCTCGCGCAGGGCATCAGCGGGAAAGGTTTCGAACGGTACGCGACAGCAGGAAGCCAGCTGAATCAGCCCCTGCTCGTGCTTCTTCAGCGTGACGCTGCCGATAGCTTTCAGCGCCAGCGGATCCAGGCGCTGCGCCTCAAGCTGGCGCGCCAGCAGCGCCGCTAATAGCGGGAATGGCGTATCGCGGCGGCAGCCAATTCCGGCGACCACCCGCTGCGGCACCAGCTTCCAGTGCGGCACGGCGATCGGCGGCAGTTCGTTGCGCAGCGTGACGCAGACCAGCGCATCCAGCTCGGGAAGCTGGTGCAGATCGGCCACGGTGATAAACCCCCGCCGGTCGCAGTGGCGGACGTCTTCATCCAGCTCTTCGTCCCACCACAGACCGACGCGCTGATGGCTGACCAGCATCTGGTTGACGGTTTTCACCGCCGCGCGGAAGTCGCTCATCCGGGCATTAAGCTGGAATGCCAGCGTATCCAGGGCCGCCAACTCGTTGACGTCGGTGGCGGTGGTGATCACCGGGTCGGCGCCGAGCATCCCGGCCAGATAGCGGCTGAGGGCATTCGCGCCCCCCGCATGGCCGGAAAGCAGGCTAATGACGTGCTGGCCGCGTTCGTCGATCACCACCACGGCCGGATCGCTGAACTTATCATTGACCAGCGGGGCCAGCACGCGTACCGCGATCCCGGTGGCGCCGATGAAAATCAGCGCCGAATAGCTGCTGAAGGCCTCGCGCGCGGCGCTGGCAAAACCGTTTTCAAAGGGGAGAAAACCCTCTTCCAGCAGCTTCTCGCTGGTAAAGCAGGTTAACGGCAGCATCGCCGCCAGCCGTTTCGCCAGCCGAACGCCCCCTGGCGTCAGGCAGAAAAGTGCGATTGATTCAGGCTTTACGGTATTCATGGCTAAAGTCCGCCGCGTAGAGTTTTGAGTAGTGATACTCAGAGCCCAGGAAATTCCCGACCAGAATGAGCGCCGTTTTGCGGATCCCCGCCTCGCGTACCTTGTCGCCGATATCCGCCAGCGTACCGCGTACGGTCTGGCTTTCCGGCCAGGTCGCTTTATAGATCACCGCCACCGGCGTGGTTGCTGGATAGCCGCCTTCAATCAGGCGCTCCGCTACCCGGTGAATGCGCTGCACGGAAAGGTAAATCGCCATTGAAGTCTGGTGGCTGGCAAATGATTCAAGCTGCTCGCGCGCCGGCACCGGCGTGCGCCCTTCAAGGCGGGTGATGATCAGGCTCTGGGAGACTTCCGGCACGGTGTACTCGACGCCCAGCTCCGCCGCCGCGCCCAGAAACGCGCTGACGCCCGGCACCACCTGCCAGTCGATACCGCGTTTGGTCAGCTCTTCACCCTGCTCGCGGACCGAGCCATACAGCGACACGTCCCCGGTCTGTAAACGCACTACCGTTTTCCCGGCTTTAACGCCGGCTTCCATCAGGTCGAGAATTTGCTCCAGATGCAGTTCGGCGCTGTCGTGACACTCGGCGCCGGGCGGACAATACTCCAGCAGCTCGGTGTTTATCAGCGACCCGGCGTAGATCACCACCTGGGCCTGCTGCAGCAAGCGGTAGCCCTTGAGGGTAATTAGCTCACGGTCGCCCGGCCCTGCGCCAACGAACCACACACTACGGGGGTCAAATGTCTCAGCCATGGTTTTCTTCCTTCTGACAGGCGATAACAAAAACGGGATTATTCGGTTTGAAATAGTGGCCGCTGCCCAGCGCGGTCAGCGATGAAACGTTCAGCAGCAGGCAATCAATCTGTGTAATCCCCCGCTGCTGCAGATAGTCGAGAGCCGCGTTCAGGTTCTCCTGCAGGATAAAAGTCATCACCAGACGGCCACCGGGATAGAGCTGCTGCCACGACCAGTCAATCAGTTCGTCGAGACGGCCGCCGCTGCCGCCCATAAAAATGGCGTCGGCCCGCTCGGTAATCACCATCGGCGCTTCACCGGGCAGGATCTCAATATTGCCGCAGGTGAAATGCTGGCGATTTTCGTCCAGCAGCCGGAGAGCCGCGGGGTTGCGTTCGATGGCGGTTACCTGCAAAGAGGGATACTGCAGCGCCGCCTCAATCGACACGCTGCCGGTACCGGCGCCGATATCAATCAGGTGGCTTGCCCGGTGCAGTTCAAGTTTGGCCAGCGCCAGCGCGCGAACCGCCTCTTTGGTCATCGGCACCTTCTCGCCGCGCAGAAAAAGCTCATCTTTCATCGAGGATCACCACCGCGTTCATCTCATATTCGCCGTCGACCTCACTGACCGGTAGCCAGTGGATCCGCTCGTTATCCATCGCCAGATTTTCGCCAATCACCATCCAGCGATACCCTTTACCCCGCGCCGCCAGCTGGGCGGCGATTTCCCGCGGCCCGCAGCGCCCGTCGGTCACCATCGCCACCTTGCGCTGACGCGCCAGCTCATCAAAACAGACGTCTCGCCCGTGGCTGCTGGTCAGCCAGATATCGTTCATATCAATACCGGCCTTCGCGCAGAGATACTGCACCGCGCTGATGCCGGGGATAATGCGTACGCGCTCGATGCCAAAGTGGGCTATCAGCCGCGTACCGATGCCGTAAAACAGCGGGTCGCCGGAGGCCAGCACCACCACCTTCTGCGCTTTGCGTTCGCCGAGCCAGACCAGCAGTTCGGCAATATTGGCGCCCAGCGCAAACCGTTCGCCGTCAAACTCCGGGAACTGCTGTAAATGCCGCTTACCGCCTACCAGCGCATCCGCACTGGCGACCGCATCTTGCGCCGCCGGCGTCATCAAATGCAGGCCTGACGGCCCCATGCCAACCACCGTTAACATGACATCTCCCGCGCAATCTCGGCCACCGGGCGATTGCTGCCGAGGACCTTGTTATCAAAGGAGAACATGATGGCGTCGCAGACGGGCGGCGTTTTGGTAAAACGCAGCATCTGCATCACCCGCAGGCAGATGCGTTCAGCAAGATGGTTATAGATAGTCTGAAAACCGTACGCGTCAATGTGCTCCATCGCCGCTTCGGTGGTATCGCATTCGCTCACCAGTTGCAGCAGCGCCAGCGGCGCCCCCAACAGCGCCAGATGCGCGACCAGCGTTTCCATGCGCGCATCGGCGATATGGCTGTGGGTATGGAAGATCCCGGCGGCGACTTTAATCAGCTTGCCGGGATGGCCAATCAGCACAATCTGACGGAACCCGAGGCGGACGGCCTCTTCAATCATGTAGCCGACGAAGTTGCTCATGGTGACCACCACCTGCGAGTCGATGCCCATCTGCTCGCGTACGAAGCGTTCACCGTGGTTGCCCGGCACCAGCACCACCCGCTCCAGCCCCGCCGCGCGCTTAATTTCCAGCTCCAGCGACAGCGAACGCTTCCAGCTCTCTTCCGACATCGGCGTCACGATACCGGTGGTGCCGATAATCGAGATACCACCCAGGATCCCCAGCCGCGAGTTATAGGTTTTCTGCGCCCGCTCCTCGCCCTCCGGGGCGAAAATCTCTACCGTCGCCCCGCGCGACGGGCCTATCGCTTCGCGCACCGCCGACTCAATGGTGTGGCGCGGGGTGCGGTTAATCGCCGGGCTACCGATAGGCAGGCCGATTCCTTTACGGGTGATGGTGCCGATACCTTCGCCGCCGCGCAGGGTTATCTCGCCGGAGTCGTCGAGCGTCACGCGAGCGAAAATCAGCATGCCGTGGGTGGCGTCAACGTCATCGCCGCCGTCTTTACGAATCGCGGCGATCGCCTGCTGCCCTTCGACGTGCGGCGATTCGACGTTAAGACACAGGGTGACGCCGGAAGGAGTCACAATGGAGACCTGATGAATGAGGTGCTGGCGCATCACCATCAGCGCCGCGACCTTTGCCGCCGCCGTCGCGCAGGATCCGGTGGTATAGCCTTTACGCAGCGCCTTACCGTTGTGCCACACCGGGGCGTCGAAGGATTGCTCGCTCATCTCGCCCCCTGTAAGTGGTATAAAATGGCGTTGACGATAGCGGCGGCGACGTTGCTGCCGCCTTTACGACCCAGCGCGGCAATGCCCGGCAGGCCGCTCTGCGTCAGGGCGTCTTTCGACTCCGCCGCGCCGACGAAGCCGACCGGCACGCCAATCACGCCGTTGACCGCGACATCATGCTCCAGCAGACGAAACAGCGCGGTGGGCGCATTGCCGAAAACAAACACCTTCTCGCCCTCTTCGGCAACCGCAATATCGACCGCCGCCATCGAGCGGGTCATCCCCTGCGCTTTGGCCTCCGCCACCACGCGCGGATCGCTGATATAGCAGCGGCACTCGCCGCCGAATTTCGCCAGCAGAGTTTTATTGATCCCGGAAAGGGCCATGGTGGTATCGGTATAAAGCGTGCAGGGCTGGCTCAGGGCGGCGCTTAAGCGAGGAAGCACGTCGGGAGAAAACCACAGGATATCCAGCCAGTCAAAATCGGCGGTGGTGTGGATCACCCGCTTGATAATGGCTTCGTGTAGCGGGCTGGCAAAGCGGTAGTCCGGGCGGGTCTGCGCAATAATGTCGCCAATAATGTCGAAGCTTTTCGCCTCAATCGCCTGCGGTTGCTGGATATAGTGCATTCATTTGTCCTCAGGCTGCGCCGACCAGCCAGAACCGGATCGCCATAAACAGCGCCAGCGCCAGGGTCGAAGACACCCACATCAGTCGAATCGTTCGGGAAATATCGTCTACGGAAACGTCGCGCGTCGCCTCGCCAATCCACGGCTTCTCCACGCACTGACCAAAGTAATCGTTAGGGCCGCCAAGCCGGATGCCGAGCGCCCCGGCGACGGCGGCCTCCGACCATCCGCAGTTTGGGCTGCTGTGGTTGTAGCGATCGCGCCAGCCGATGCGCAACGCGCGGCCACTCGCTTCACCACAGAGGAGAGCGGCGAGGCTGATAAGCAGCCAGCTCAGGCGAGCGGGGATAAAGTTGGCGACATCATCAAGGCGAGCGCTAACCATGCCGATGGCGCGGTATTTTTCGTGCTTATAGCCGACCATCGAATCCAGGGTGTTGACCGCTTTATAGGCCATCGCCAGCGGCGCGCCGCCGAGCAGCAGGAAGAAGAGCGGCGCGATAATCCCGTCAACGGTGTTTTCCGCCACCGTCTCAACAACCGCGCGATTAATCTGCTGCGGCGCAAGCTGCGACGTGTCGCGCCCGACAATCCATGACAGCTTGCTACGGCTTTCCGCCAGATCCCCCGCGCGCAGCGGTCGCTCGACGTCCCGCGCCGACTGCGCCAGACAGCGTCCGGCCAGCACGGTGAAAATCATCCAGACCTCAACCAGCCAGCCAAGCCACGGATGAATCCTCTGCGCCAGCGTCAGCACGCCCCAGCAGACGCCCCACGTCAGTCCGACTACAACTATCCACATCACCCCGCCGCCGATGCGCAAGGCAACATCGCTACGGCAATAGCGGCGCACGCCGCGCTGAACGGCGGCGATCAGGTTGCCAATCCAGCGCACCGGATGCGGCCAGCTTTGCGGATCGCCGATGATAAAATCGAGAAGCCAGGCAACGCCCCATGCCAGTAGCGTCATAGCGCGCTCCTTGCCGCAGCCAGCCAGTGGTTGAGCATGGTGGGGCGCTGCGCAAAGTGCAGGTGCAGATAGCTGGCGAACGCGTTGCCCACCTGCCAGCCGCCGGACCACTGCTGAAGGGTCATACCGTCGCGGACCTTGCGGCAGGCCAGAACCGCCGGGGACTCGGGAGTAAAATCCGAGTAGTGAAATTCATGTCCGCGCAGGGTTTCGCCCGGCGCCGCCAGCAGCGTTTTGCGCATAGCTCGCGCCTCGCAGTAGCCAAAGCGGGTAAGCCGTTTGCCCATTTTGCTATGGCCGGGAATAAGGTTGGCCATCGGGTAGATATCACCGTTGGCGTCTTCCAGGGAGCTGCCGAGATACATCAGACCGCCGCATTCAGCGTAAATCGCCACCCCGCGCCGGTGCGCCTCCTGCAGCTGCGCCAGCATCGGCGTATTGGCCGCCAGCGCGGCAGCATGAATTTCCGGATAGCCGCCGCCGAGCCAAATCATCTGGCACGGTGGAAGCTCGCTATCGTGCAGCGGGCTGAAGCGCACGATATTCACTCCGCAGCGTTCAAGCAGCGAGAGGTTATCCGGGTAGTAAAAGTTGAAGGCCTCGTCGTCGGCCAGCGCCAGCGTCAGGCCCGCGCCAGCATCAGGGGACGGCAGCGTCGGCCACTCCCCGGCGGGTAGGATGGAGAGCTGGCTGAGGGTAAGAAGCTGTTCAATATCCAGCGTTTGCGCCAGCGTTTGGGCAAAATCGCGCCACGGCTGCTGGTTAACCAGCGACTCGCGGGCGGTAACCAGTCCCAGATGGCGTTCGGGTAGCGCCACCCCTTCCACTCGCGGTACGTAGCCGAGCACCGGCAGCTCGCAGTAGCGTTCAATGGCGCCTTTGAGAAGCTGATAATGGCTTTCGCTGTTGACGCGATTGACGATAACGCCGGCAATGTTAAGACTGGGGTCGAAGTGTTGAAATCCCATCACCGTGGCGGCGATGGAGGTGGAAACCGCTTTGCCATCTACCAGCAAAATAACCGGACAGCCGAGCTGTTTAGCCATCGCGGCGGTGCTGCAGTAGCCAGGGTCGGTACCGAAGCCGTCATACAGCCCCATCACGCCCTCAATGACCGCGATATCCGCCCGCTGCATCTGTTCGCAAAATAGCGCGTTAAGCACCGGCTCCGGGAGCATAAAGCTGTCGAGGTTGCGGGAAGCGACGCCGCTGACGGCGGTGTGCCAGCCGGTGTCGAGGTAATCCGGGCCGACTTTGCAGGGCTGAACCCGCATGCCGCGCTGCTTCAACAGGCTGAGCAGGCCAAGCGTGACCGTAGTTTTACCACAACCGCTGCCGGTACCTGCAAGAATGAATGCGTGCTGCCTGGCTGCCATACCCCGATCCTGTGCCGGGTGGTAGGGCTGCGTGCATTCCCAGTCTTTCGACTGTACGCATCTGAGCAACCCACTTCCCACCGAAGTTGTTGATTATTACCGACAGGCAGGTCTTCTGGCTTAGCGTCGTCCTCCCCCATCCTTCCCAATCCGGTAAGCAGATCAGTGGCTAAATATGGGTTCGTCAGCATCACAGCAGCGGGGGCTGCGGGGGATTCACACCCCCTTCCCTGGCGCCTGTCGATTTTATCGAGCGGGATGAAACCCACTCGAATGATTCCCGGAACATCTTACGGAAGCAGGATGGCTCCCGTCGTGTTTAATTTTTAATTACCAAAGCCGTTTCATTACGCCGATGGCGCGCTGAAAGCCATTTCGGATATCACTCTATCTCATCAAATAAATAAAAACTGGTGCAGCTTATCGTTCTCTCATTATTATTTTGTTGCGCTATGACAATTTATTGCTCTGAATGAGATATTTTCATTTTATAATGAGCCATATACGCGGGCATAACAAAAATCGGCAATAACAAATTATTGTCATTTAAAATGACTCAGTTTGTGATCTGGCGTTAATTTGCTGGCGATAGGCCTGCGGAGTCACCTGATAGGCCTGGCGAAAAACTTTGCAAAAATAGCTGGTTTGCGAAAATCCTAAATTCCGCGCAATGCTGGCGATGCTCCAGTCGCTGTGGCAAAGCAGCTCTTTGGCGCTCACCATCCGCTGATGGTTCACCCAGGCATTAAAGCCAATACCCTGATATTTTTTGAACAGCTTACTGAAGTAATAGGGGCTGAGATAAACGTGAGCGGCGACGTCTTCCAGGCGAAGCTCGTCGGATAAATGGGCATCAATGTAGCGCAGCGCCTTCTTCATTTTGCTGTCATGAGGGCTGGCAACGCGGCTGGCGCGCGCAGGTTCCGGCTGCTGGGGATTATCTTTAATCACCACAAAGTTGAGCTGTTTTTTAAGGCAGTTTTCGACGATGAGCTTCAGTAAATCAGCAGAAGCAATCACTCTGGAGTAGTCCATTTCCGGCACGTCGCGAAACGCTTTAAGCAGCTCAGGGTCGGCCTGCCAGCGGTCATCCACGTTGAGGATATCGACCAGTTCAACATCGTTGCTTAAGCGCACCTGGCCGCAAAGCACAAAGCCCACAAGGTGCCCGGCAATGACCAGAGGAATGGAGAAATCGGTTAACCCGGCGTGGCAGCGGTAGATACAGAGCTGATCGGTTTTAGACGCCTCAAGCCCGCCGCAGCGGTCGCTCATTCGACAGCGGGTGCTGTGCTGGGGATGCTGGCGCATCAGCTGGCAAAAAGGTGTGAAGTTAAACAGTTCAGATATTTCATCACCATGAATATTGACGACCACCACCGCCAGACTGGTGGCCTGCGCAAAATCCTGTGCGATTTTATTAATGAGTTCTGAGTTCAGTGTGCTCGCAGAAATCATGATAAAACCTCTCAGTTAATTTTTTGTTATAAATAAAACATTTCTTTAATATTTACTTCCTTTCATCATCAATTGCCGCCAACGATAAAAGAATAATACGATAGCAAAAGTCTCCCATCCGTGGGAGACGTTTTTGGCGAGTTCGTGATACCGGTTCATGAAAATTTTTGGCTATTTCAGCCGTGACCTTAATCCTCTAATTTACAGGTATTACACGGTAGATTATTACCAATCAGATAACGATAGATGGCCGCGCCGAGACAAGCGCCGATCAGTGGCGCAATAATCGGCACAATAAAGTACGGAATATCCCTTCCGCCGGTCATCGCGATATCGCCCCAACCCGCCATCCACGTAAACAGCTTCGGCCCAAAATCACGCGCCGGATTCATCGCAAAGCCGGTCAGCGGCCCGGTTGAAGCGCCAATTACCGCCACCAGCAGGCCGATCAGCAGCGGGGCCAGCGGCCCTTTCGGTACGCCGTTGCCGTCGTCGGTCAGCGCCATAATCATCCCCATCAGCATGGAGGTGATCACCACTTCAACCAGCGCCGCATGCCAGATGCTCAGCGATGCCGCCGGGTAGGTGCTGAAAATACTCGCCAGCTGCAGGCTCTCTACGCTGCCGCGCGCGATATGGTGGGCGGATTCAAACTCGGTAAACATCGTGCTGTACAGCACATAGGCCAGCACCGCGCCGCCAAAGGCGCCGGCAACCTGTGAAACGATATAGGGGAAAACTTTTCGTCCGGGAAAGCAGGCAAACAGCCATAAAGCGACGGTCACCGCCGGGTTGAGATGCCCGCCGGAGATCCCCGAAGTCAGATACACGGCAAGCGAGATCCCCAACCCCCAGATAATGCATATCTCCCACAGTCCGAGGCTGGCTCCCGCCACCTTTAACGCGCTCAGGCAGCCGATGCCGAAAAACAAAAATAACCCGGTGCCCAAAAACTCGGCGGTACATTGCGCTTTTAACGAATCATTCATTATGACACCTTCTTAGCAGAGTTCGTGTCCTGACCAGCCAACATCCTGCTGGCAGTAGAGTACAACGGGCACCACTATATGAACTCCCGTCCGCAAATTGTTGGCAACCTGCTGACGGCAGCCTCCGGAAAATTCGGGCATCAATAACAAATTATTGTCATTAAATAACTCAGAATTGCATTGCTCACGCGCGGCTTTCGCAATTATGCCACCGCCATGGCATGCAAAAATATTGCTAAAACCAACTCATCGTTTTCCAACAAACATCACAAATCAGTTTCTCGCGCATAGCAGATAAAATTAAAATCGTCATGAACAAATTTGTAAATATGGAATATACAAAACAAGATAATCACATAAGCGAAAATAAAAATAACAAATAAAATCAAATATTTAAATAAATAAACGACAATTTTATATTATCCAACACCCACTATTTTTTCACCATCAAATTGAAGTCAGCCATTCTTTTTCCTCGCATCTTCTTATAGTCCCAACTATCGGAACACTCCATGCGAGGTCTTTATGCAACAAGAAGCACTAGGAATGGTAGAAACCAAAGGCTTAACCGCAGCCATAGAGGCCGCTGATGCAATGGTTAAGTCAGCCAATGTGATGTTAGTGGGCTATGAAAAGATTGGCTCCGGGCTGGTAACCGTCATCGTGCGCGGCGATGTTGGCGCGGTAAAAGCGGCCACCGATGCGGGTGCCGCCGCCGCACGTAACGTGGGTGAAGTGAAAGCCGTACACGTCATCCCACGCCCTCACACCGATGTAGAAAAAATCTTACCGAAGGGAATTAGCCAATGAGCAGCAATGAGCTGGTTGAACAGATCATGGCTCAGGTGATTGCCCGCGTGGCAACGCCGGAACAGCAGGCCATCCCTACTGAAAACCATCCAATACGAGAGACGGCTATGGCAGAAAAAAGCTGCAGTTTAACGGAATTTGTCGGGACCGCCATTGGCGACACCCTGGGTCTGGTTATCGCCAACGTCGATACCGCCCTGCTGGACGCGATGAAGCTTGAAAAGCGCTATCGCTCCATCGGCATTCTCGGCGCCCGTACCGGCGCAGGCCCGCACATTATGGCGGCGGACGAAGCGGTGAAAGCCACCAACACCGAAGTGGTCAGCATTGAGCTTCCGCGCGATACCAAGGGCGGTGCAGGCCACGGTTCGCTGATTATTTTAGGCGGCAACGACGTTTCCGACGTTAAGCGCGGGATTGAAGTTGCGCTGAAAGAGCTCGACCGCACCTTCGGCGATGTTTACGGCAATGAAGCCGGACATATCGAGCTGCAGTACACCGCCCGCGCCAGCTACGCCCTGGAAAAAGCCTTCGGCGCGCCGATTGGCCGCGCCTGCGGCATTATCGTCGGCGCACCGGCCTCCGTTGGCGTGCTGATGGCCGATACCGCCCTGAAGTCAGCCAACGTAGAAGTCGTGGCGTATAGCTCTCCGGCGCACGGCACCAGCTTCAGTAACGAAGCCATCCTGGTGATTTCCGGCGACTCCGGCGCGGTCCGCCAGGCAGTCACCTCCGCGCGCGAAATCGGTAAAACCGTCCTTGCGACCCTCGGTTCTGAACCGAAAAACGATCGCCCGTCCTACATCTGATACCCACGAGGCTGATTCATGAGATCGAAAAGATTTGAAGCACTGGCGAAACGCCCTGTGAATCAGGACGGCTTCGTTAAGGAGTGGATCGAAGAAGGCTTTATCGCGATGGAAAGCCCGAACGATCCGAAACCGTCGATAAAAATCGTTAACGGCGCGGTGACCGAGCTGGACGGGAAACCGGTGAGCGATTTTGACCTGATCGACCACTTTATCGCCCGCTACGGCATTAACCTGAATCGCGCCGAAGAAGTGATGGCGATGGATTCGGTTAAGCTGGCCAACATGCTGTGCGATCCGAACGTTAAACGCAGCGAAATCGTCCCGCTGACCACCGCGATGACGCCGGCAAAAATTGTCGAAGTGGTTTCGCATATGAACGTCGTTGAGATGATGATGGCGATGCAGAAAATGCGCGCCCGCCGCACCCCATCCCAGCAGGCGCACGTCACCAACGTCAAAGATAACCCGGTACAGATTGCCGCCGACGCCGCCGAAGGCGCATGGCGCGGATTTGACGAACAGGAAACCACCGTTGCGGTAGCGCGCTACGCGCCGTTCAACGCCATCGCGCTGCTGGTCGGCTCGCAGGTAGGCCGTCCGGGCGTACTGACTCAGTGCTCGCTGGAAGAAGCCACCGAGCTGAAGCTCGGCATGCTGGGCCACACCTGCTACGCCGAAACCATCTCCGTCTACGGTACCGAACCGGTCTTTACCGACGGCGACGACACGCCGTGGTCGAAGGGTTTCTTAGCCTCCTCCTACGCCTCTCGCGGTCTGAAAATGCGCTTCACCTCCGGCTCCGGCTCCGAAGTGCAGATGGGCTACGCCGAAGGCAAATCCATGCTTTACCTGGAAGCGCGCTGCATCTACATCACCAAAGCCGCGGGCGTACAGGGCCTGCAAAACGGTTCCGTTAGCTGCATCGGCGTGCCGTCTGCGGTGCCTTCCGGCATTCGCGCGGTGCTGGCGGAAAACCTGATCTGTTCGTCGCTGGATCTGGAGTGCGCCTCCAGTAACGACCAGACCTTCACCCACTCCGATATGCGTCGTACCGCGCGCCTGCTGATGCAGTTTCTGCCGGGGACCGACTTTATCTCTTCCGGTTATTCCGCGGTGCCGAACTACGACAACATGTTCGCCGGTTCCAACGAAGATGCCGAAGACTTTGACGACTACAACGTCATCCAGCGCGACCTGAAGGTGGACGGCGGTCTGCGTCCGGTTCGCGAAGAAGATGTTATCGCCATCCGTAATAAGGCTGCCCGCGCGCTGCAGGCCGTTTTTGCCGGAATGGGGCTGCCGCCGATTACCGATGAAGAAGTGGAAGCCGCGACCTACGCCCACGGTTCGAAAGATATGCCGGAGCGCAACATCGTCGAAGACATCAAGTTCGCCCAGGAAATCATCAATAAAAACCGCAACGGCCTGGAAGTAGTGAAAGCGCTGGCGCAGGGCGGGTTCACCGACGTGGCCCAGGACATGCTCAACATCCAGAAAGCCAAGCTGACCGGAGACTATCTGCATACCTCCGCAATTATCGTCGGCGATGGGCAGGTGCTGTCAGCCGTCAACGATGTTAACGACTATGCCGGTCCGGCAACGGGCTATCGCCTGCAGGGCGAACGCTGGGAAGAGATTAAAAACATCCCTGGCGCTCTTGATCCCAACGAGATTGATTAAGGGGTGAGAAATGGAAATTAATGAAAAATTGCTGCGCCAGATAATTGAAGAAGTGCTCAGCGAGATGAAGGGCAGCGATAAACCCGTCTCGTTTACTGCGCCAGCGGCCTCCGCGGCACCCCAGGCTACGCCGCCCGCCGGCGACGGCTTCCTGACGGAAGTGGGCGAAGCGCGTCAGGGAACCCAGCAGGACGAAGTGATTATCGCCGTCGGCCCGGCTTTCGGCCTGGCGCAGACCGTCAATATCGTCGGCATACCGCATAAGAGCATTTTGCGCGAAGTCATTGCCGGTATTGAAGAAGAAGGCATTAAGGCGCGCGTGATTCGCTGCTTTAAATCCTCCGACGTGGCCTTCGTCGCCGTTGAAGGCAATCGCCTGAGCGGTTCCGGCATCTCTATCGGCATCCAGTCAAAAGGCACCACGGTGATTCACCAGCAGGGGCTGCCGCCGCTCTCTAACCTGGAGCTGTTCCCCCAAGCGCCGCTGCTGACCCTGGAAACCTATCGCCAGATTGGTAAAAACGCCGCCCGCTATGCGAAACGCGAATCGCCGCAGCCGGTCCCGACGCTGAACGACCAGATGGCGCGGCCAAAATACCAGGCGAAATCGGCCATTTTGCACATTAAAGAGACCAAGTACGTGGTGACGGGCAAAAACCCGCAGGAACTGCGCGTGGCGCTTTGATAAAGGATAACTCCATGAATACCGACGCAATTGAATCGATGGTGCGCGACGTATTAAGCCGCATGAACAGCCTGCAGGGCGAGGCGCCGACGGCGGCTCCGGCGGCAGACGGCGCGTCCCGTAGCGCAAAGGTCAGCGACTACCCGCTGGCGAACAAACACCCGGAATGGGTGAAAACCGCCACCAATAAAACGCTGGACGACTTTACGCTGGAAAACGTGCTGAGCAACAAAGTTACCGCCCAGGATATGCGTATTACCCCGGAAACGCTGCGCTTACAGGCTTCTATCGCCAGGGACGCGGGCCGCGACCGGCTGGCGATGAACTTCGAACGCGCCGCCGAACTGACCGCGGTACCGGACGATCGCATTCTTGAAATCTACAACGCCCTCCGCCCCTATCGCTCGACGAAAGAGGAGCTGCTGGCGATCGCCGACGATCTCGAAAGCCGCTATCAGGCGAAGATTTGCGCCGCTTTCGTTCGCGAAGCGGCAACGCTGTACGTCGAGCGTAAAAAACTCAAAGGCGACGATTAATTACAGGGGTATGTGATGCGATATATAGCTGGCATTGATATCGGCAACTCATCGACGGAAGTCGCCCTGGCGACTCTGAATGAGGCTGGCACGCTGACAATCACCCACAGCGCGCTGGCGGAAACCACCGGGATCAAAGGCACGTTGCGTAACGTGTTCGGTATTCAGGAGGCGCTCGCCCTCGTCGCCAGAGGCGCCGGGATCGCTGTCAGCGATATTTCGCTCATCCGCATTAATGAAGCTACGCCGGTGATTGGCGATGTGGCGATGGAAACCATTACCGAGACCATCATCACCGAATCGACCATGATCGGCCATAACCCGAAAACGCCCGGCGGCGCGGGGCTTGGCGTGGGCATCACCATTACGCCGCAGGAGCTGTTAACCCGCCCGGCGGACGCGCCCTATATCCTGGTGGTGTCGTCGGTGTTCGATTTTGCCGATATCGCCAGCGTGATTAACGCTTCCCTGCGCGCCGGATATCAGATTACCGGCGTCATTTTGCAACGCGACGATGGCGTGCTGGTCAGCAACCGGCTGGAAAAACCGCTGCCGATTGTTGACGAAGTGCTGTACATCGACCGCATTCCGCTGGGAATGCTGGCGGCAATTGAGGTCGCCGTCCCGGGGAAGGTCATCGAAACGCTCTCTAACCCCTACGGCATCGCCACCGTATTCAACCTCAACGCCGAGGAGACGAAAAACATCGTCCCGATGGCTCGCGCGCTGATTGGCAACCGTTCCGCCGTGGTGGTCAAAACGCCATCCGGTGACGTCAAAGCGCGCGCGATACCCGCCGGTAACCTTGAGCTGCTGGCCCAGGGCCGGAGCGTACGCGTAGACGTTGCCGCTGGCGCCGAAGCCATCATGAAAGCGGTCGACGGCTGCGGCAAGCTCGATAACGTCACCGGCGAGTCGGGGACCAATATCGGCGGCATGCTGGAACACGTGCGCCAGACCATGGCCGAGCTGACCAACAAGCCCAGCAGCGAAATATTCATTCAGGACCTGCTGGCCGTCGATACCTCGGTGCCGGTGAGCGTCACCGGCGGTCTTGCCGGGGAGTTCTCGCTGGAGCAGGCCGTGGGCATCGCCTCAATGGTGAAATCGGATCGTTTGCAGATGGCGATGATTGCCCGCGAAATCGAGCAGAAGCTCAACATAGACGTGCAGATCGGCGGCGCCGAGGCCGAAGCCGCCATTCTGGGCGCGCTGACCACTCCGGGTACCACCCGACCGCTGGCGATCCTCGACCTCGGCGCAGGCTCCACCGATGCCTCCATCATCAACCCCAAAGGCGAAATCATCGCCACTCACCTCGCCGGAGCTGGCGATATGGTGACGATGATTATTGCCCGCGAGCTGGGGCTGGAAGACCGCTATCTGGCGGAAGAGATCAAGAAGTATCCGCTGGCCAAGGTGGAAAGTCTGTTCCATTTACGCCACGAGGACGGCAGCGTGCAGTTCTTCTCCACGCCGCTGCCCCCCGCCGTATTCGCCCGCGTCTGCGTGGTGAAACCGGACGAACTGGTGCCACTACCCGGCGACTTAGCGTTGGAAAAAGTACGCGCCATTCGCCGCAGCGCCAAAGAGCGGGTCTTTGTCACCAACGCCCTGCGCGCACTGCGTCAGGTCAGCCCCACCGGCAACATTCGCGATATTCCGTTCGTGGTACTGGTCGGCGGTTCGTCGCTGGATTTCGAGGTCCCGCAGCTGGTCACCGATGCGCTGGCGCACTACCGCCTGGTTGCCGGGCGGGGAAATATTCGCGGCAGCGAGGGCCCCAGAAACGCGGTGGCCACCGGCCTGATTCTCTCCTGGCATAAGGAGTTCGCGCATGGACAGTAATCACAGCGCCCCGGCTATTGTGATCGCCGCCATCGACGGCTGCGACGGCCTGTGGCGCGAAGTGCTGCTGGGTATCGAAGAGGAAGGCATTCCTTTCCTGCTCCAGCATCACCCGGCCGGGGATGTCGTGGACAGCGCCTGGCAGGCGGCGCGCAGCTCGCCGCTACTGGTGGGCATCGCCTGCGACCGCCATACGCTGGTCGTGCACTACAAGAATTTACCCGCATCGGCGCCGCTTTTTACGCTGATGCATCATCAGGACAGTCAGGCCCAACGTAACACCGGTAATAACGCGGCACGGCTGGTCAAAGGGATCCCGTTCCGGGATCTGAATAGCTAAGCAACAGGAGAACAGCAGTATGAATAACGCACTGGGACTGGTTGAAACAAAAGGGTTAGTAGGCGCCATTGAGGCCGCCGATGCGATGGTGAAATCGGCCAACGTGCAGCTGGTCGGCTACGAAAAAATTGGCTCGGGTCTGGTGACCGTAATGGTTCGCGGCGACGTCGGCGCGGTCAAAGCGGCGGTAGATGCGGGCAGCGCGGCGGCAAGCGTCGTAGGCGAAGTGAAATCCTGCCACGTGATCCCGCGTCCGCACAGCGACGTTGAGGCCATTTTACCGAAATCAGCCTGATTGATGGCGAATAAGGAGCACCGCGTGAAGCAATCACTGGGATTACTTGAAGTTTGTGGTCTGGCACTGGCTATTAGCTGCGCCGATATCATGGCGAAATCCGCTTCTATCACGCTGGTCGCCCTCGAAAAGACCAATGGTTCAGGCTGGACGGTCATTAAAATTACCGGTGATGTGGCCTCAGTACAGGCGGCCATCACCACCGGTGCACAGTTTGCCGAACAGCGAAACGGTCTGGTGGCTCATAAAGTCATCGCCAGACCCGGAGAAGGGATCCTGCCCGCAGAGGCTCCCCCATCCTCCGTCATGGAACCTGAGCCTGAAGAGTCAGAGACGGCTAATGTCGTTTCTGAAGCGCCAGCAGAAGAGCCCCTCCAGCAACAAGGCGTGGTCAGCTGCAACCTGTGCCTGGATCCAAAATGTCCGCGCCAGAAGGGCGAGCCGCGCACCCTTTGCATTCATCCCGGCAAGCGAGGTGAAGCGTAATGGATAAACAGCTTCTCGAATCAACGGTCAGTAAAGTCCTCGACGAGATGCGTCTGCGGCCCATTCCGCTGGGGGTTTCAAATCGTCATATCCACCTGTCGGCGTCGGATTATGAACGCCTGTTTCCTGGCCATCTCATCAGCGAGAAAAAAGCGCTGCTGCAGCCGGGACAGTACGCTGCGGAGCAAACCGTCACCCTGGTAGGGCCGAAGGGGCAACTTAAAAATGTGCGCCTGCTCGGCCCACTGCGTTCGGTAAGCCAGGTGGAAATATCGCGTACCGATGCCAGAACCCTGGGGGTTGCGGCGCCGCTGAGAATGTCTGGCGATCTGAAAGGGACGCCGGGCATCCGTCTGGTCAGCCCCTATGGCGAACTGACGCTCTCGTCAGGGGTTATCGTCGCGCAGCGGCATATTCATATGTCGCCGCTCGATGCGCTGATCCTGCGGGTTTCCCACGGCGATAAGGTCTCCGTGGCCATTGAAGGCGACGAGCGCGGGCTGATTTTCAACAACGTGGCGATTCGCGTTTCACCGGATATGCGTCTCGAAATGCACATTGATACCGATGAAGCCAACGCCGCCGGCGCCGATAATCCGCAGGCCTTTGCCCGGCTGGTAGGCCCGCGATGAACGGCGAAGTTCTGCAGCGCATCGTGGAGGAAATCGTCTCCAGGCTGCAGCGTCGCGCCCACAGCACGGCGACGCTGAGCGTTGCGCAGCTGCGCGATGCCGACTGCCCCGGGCTGTTCAGCCAGCACGCCTCGCTGCGCATCCTGCTTGTCGACCTGCCGCTGCTGGGCCAGCTGACGGAGGCGGAAACCGACGATCCTGCGGCCCGGAAAATTCACGACGCGCTGGCTTTCGGCATCCGCGTGCAGCTCACCCTGCACAGTCAGCTGCTGCCGGTTATCCCGGTCAAAAAACTGGCGCGCCTGCCGGCGATCTTCACCGACGAGCGCGGGCTGCCGCTGATCCTGCACGCAGGATCGGTGCTGAGCTATCGCGACGTCGCGCAGCTGGGCCAGGGTCGCCTGGTTATCCACCGCAAATGCATCGTGACCGCGCTGGCGCGCGAAGCGGCACAGGCGCGGCATATTCAATTAATTAAGCAGGAGTAAATCATGCATCTGGCACGAGTCACGGGCGCGGTTGTCTCCACGCAAAAATCGCCTTCCCTGATCGGCAAAAAGCTGCTGCTGGTGCGGCGGGTCAGCGCCGATGGCGAGCTTCCCGCCTCGCCGACCGCCGGCGATGAAGTCGCCGTGGATTCCGTCGGCGCGGGGATCGGCGAGCTGGTTCTGCTCAGCGGCGGCTCCAGCGCCAGGCACGTTTTTTCCGGGCCAAACGAGGCCATCGACCTCGCCGTTGTCGGCATTGTCGATACGCTTTCACGTTAAGGAGCGAATATGGCGATTTATACCCGAACGGGCGACGCTGGCACCACCTCACTCTTTACCGGCCAGCGGGTGAGTAAAACTCACCCGCGGGTTGAAGCCTACGGCACGCTGGATGAGCTGAACGCCGCGCTGAGCCTGTGCGCCTGCGCCGCCGCGGATGAAAATCACCGCGCCTTACTTGAGGCCATCCAGCAGCAGCTTTTTTGGTTTAGCGCAGAACTGGCCAGCGACAGCGAACGGCCGTCGCCGAAACAGCGCTACATCAGCAGCGAAGAGATTTCCGCTCTGGAAGCCGCCATCGATCGGGCCATGGCCCGCGTCGAACCGCTGCACAGTTTTATTTTACCCGGCCGCTGCGAAGCCGCGAGCCGCCTGCATTTTGCCCGCACGCTGGCCCGCCGGGCCGAACGGCGACTGGTTGAGCTGGCGGCGGAAGTCAACGTGCGCCAGGTGCTGATGCGCTACATCAATCGCTTGTCAGACTGCCTGTACGCCCTGGCGCGCGCGGAAGATAGCGATGCGCACCAGAACAACATCATTCGTGAAGTGAGCCGGCGCTATCTGGCCGTCACTCAGCCGAGCCGCAGCAAGGAGACGACGCCCCTGGCCCTTTCATTCCACGATCTGCACCAGCTCACCCGCGCCGCCGTTGAGCGCGCGCAGCAGCTTCAGGTTCCGGTGGTGATCAGCATCGTTGACGCACACGGCACCGAAACCGTGACCTGGCGGATGCCGGACGCCCTGCTGGTCAGCAGCGAACTAGCGCCGAAAAAAGCCTGGACCGCGGTGGCGATGAAAACGGCGACCCATGAGCTGAGCGAGGCCGTTCAGCCGGGCGCCGCGCTTTATGGCCTCGAAACGCATTTGCAGGGAAAAGTGGTTACCTTTGGCGGCGGTTACGCCCTGTGGCGCGACGGCTCATTAATTGGGGGTCTTGGCATCAGCGGCGGCAGCGTTGAACAGGACATGGATATAGCACAGACCGCCATCGCGGCCATTAACGTGGGAACTCATCAATGAATACTTCTGAACTCGAAACGCTTATTCGCACCATTCTTAGCGAACAGTTAACCCCAGCCCAAACGCCAAACCCGGCGCAGGGCAAAGGGATTTTTCAGTCCGTGAGCGAGGCCATTGATGCCGCGCATCAGGCGTTCTTACGTTATCAGCAGTGCCCGCTAAAAACCCGCAGCGCCATCATTAGCGCAATGCGTCAGGAGCTGACGCCGCATCTGGCCGCCCTGGCGGAAGAGAGCGCCAATGAAACGGGGATGGGCAACAAAGAAGATAAATTTTTGAAAAACAAAGCTGCGCTGGACAACACGCCGGGCGTGGAAGATCTCACCACCACGGCACTGACCGGCGACGGCGGCATGGTGCTGTTTGAGTATTCGCCATTTGGCGTTATCGGGTCGGTCGCACCGAGCACCAACCCGACGGAAACCATCATTAATAACAGCATCAGCATGCTGGCGGCGGGTAATAGCGTCTACTTCAGCCCGCATCCAGGAGCAAAAAAGGTCTCACTGAAGCTGATTAGCATGATTGAAGAGATTGTTTTCCGCTGCTGCGGCATCCGCAATCTGGTGGTTACCGTAGCAGAACCCACTTTCGAAGCCACCCAGCAGATGATGGCCCATCCGCGCATTGCGGTTCTGGCCATTACCGGCGGCCCGGGTATTGTGGCGATGGGCATGAAGAGCGGTAAGAAAGTCATTGGCGCTGGCGCGGGTAACCCGCCCTGCATCGTTGATGAAACGGCGGATCTGGTTAAAGCGGCGGAAGATATCATCAACGGCGCCTCGTTCGATTACAACCTGCCCTGCATTGCCGAGAAGAGCCTGATTGTGGTGGAGAGCGTCGCCGAACGTCTGGTGCAGCAAATGCAAACCTTCGGCGCGCTGCTGCTGAGCCCTGCCGACACTGACAAACTCCGGGCCGCCTGCCTGCCTGAAGGCCAGGCGAATAAAAAACTGGTCGGCAAAAGCCCATCAGCCATGCTCGAAGCGGCCGGGATCGCCGTTCCGTCGAAAGCGCCGCGTCTACTGATAGCGCTGGTTAACGCCGACGATCCGTGGGTTACCAGCGAGCAACTGATGCCGATGCTGCCGATAGTGAAAGTTAGCGATTTCGATAGCGCGCTGGCCCTGGCGCTGAAGGTTGAAGAGGGACTGCATCATACCGCCATTATGCACTCGCAGAACGTGTCGCGCCTGAACCTCGCGGCCCGCACCCTGCAAACCTCGATATTCGTCAAGAACGGCCCCTCTTATGCCGGGATCGGCGTCGGCGGCGAAGGCTTTACCACCTTTACTATCGCCACGCCGACCGGTGAAGGGACAACCTCGGCGCGCACGTTTGCCCGCTCCCGTCGCTGCGTGCTGACCAACGGCTTTTCCATTCGCTAACCGAGGTCGCGATGAAAACTTTCTCACTACAAACGCGGTTGTACAGCGGTCAGGGTAGCCTGGCGGTGCTCAAACGCTTTACCAACAAGCACATCTGGATTATCTGCGATGGCTTTCTTGCGCGCTCGCCGCTGCTGGAAACCCTGCGTCAGGCGTTGCCCGCAGATAACCGCATTAGCGTCTTTAGCGAGATAACCCCGGACCCCACTATCCACACCGTGGTACAGGGCATTGCGCAAATGCAGGCCCTGCAGCCGCAGGTGGTCATCGGCTTCGGCGGCGGATCGGCAATGGATGCGGCGAAAGCTATCGTCTGGTTCAGTCAGCAGAGCGGCATCAGCATCGAAACCTGCGTGGCCATACCGACCACCAGCGGTACCGGTTCAGAAGTGACCAGCGCCTGCGTAATTAGCGATCCGGATAAAGGCATCAAGTACCCGCTGTTCAACAATGCGCTCTATCCCGATATGGCGATCCTTGACCCGGAGCTGGTGGTCAGCGTGCCGCCGCAGATTACGGCCAACACCGGCATGGACGTGCTGACCCACGCGCTGGAGGCGTGGGTCTCTCCGCACGCCAGCGACTTTACCGACGCGCTGGCGGAAAAAGCCGCCAAACTGGTGTTCCAGTATCTGCCCACGGCGGTGGAAAAAGGCGACTGCGTGGCGACGCGCGGGAAAATGCACAATGCCTCAACGCTTGCCGGGATGGCGTTCAGCCAGGCGGGGCTGGGGCTTAACCATGCTATCGCCCACCAGCTTGGCGGGCAGTTTCATCTCCCGCACGGACTGGCCAACGCGCTGCTGTTAACCGCGGTTATCCGCTTTAACGCCGGTCATCCGCGCGCCGGAAAACGCTACGCGCGGCTGGCCAAAGCCTGCGGATTTTGTCCGGCAGATGCCAGCGATAGTACGGCGATCAATGCGCTGATCCAGCAAATCGAACGGCTCAAGCAGCGCTGTGCGCTGCCGTCACTGGCGATCGCGCTGAAAGAGGGACGTGCCGAGTACTCAGCGCGCATTCCGGCCATGGTGCAGGCCGCACTGGCTGACGTGACCTTGCGCACGAATCCTCGCCCGGCCAGCGCCGGGGAAATTCAGGAACTGCTGGAGGAACTGCTATGAGTACCGCCGTCAACGCTGTTGAAATGGCCAGAAGCGCCGAGGAGATCCGCGAGCGCGTGCGCGCTGCGGGCGTAGTCGGCGCGGGTGGAGCGGGTTTTCCCGCCCACGTGAAGCTGCAGGCGCAGGTGGAGATCTTTCTGGTTAACGCCGCCGAGTGCGAACCGATGCTCAAGGTCGACCAGCAGCTAATGTGGCAGCAGGCTGCACGTCTGGTCCGCGGCGTGCAGTACGCGATGACGGCAACCGGCGCACGCGAAGGGGTGATTGCCCTGAAAGAGAAGTACCGCCGGGCTATCGACGCCCTCACCCCGCTGCTGCCTGCCGGTATTCGCCTGCATATTCTGCCGGATGTCTATCCCGCAGGCGATGAGGTGCTGACTATCTGGTTAGCTACCGGTCGACGGGTCGCACCCGCCGCGCTGCCAGCCAGCGTTGGGGTCGTGGTGAATAACGTACAAACGGTGCTCAATATTGCCCGTGCGGTTGAGCAGCAGTTTCCGGTGACCCGCCGCACGCTAACCGTTAACGGCGCGGTCGCCCGACCGCTGACCGTCACCGTCCCCATCGGCATGTCGCTGCGCGAAGTGCTGGCGCTGGCGGGCGGCGCGACGGTCGACGACCCCGGTTTTATTAACGGTGGCCCGATGATGGGCGGCCTGATGACTGCTCTCGATAACCCGGTAACCAAAACTACCGGCGGCCTGCTGGTGCTGCCCAAAAGCCATCCGCTTATCCAGCGGCGGATGCAGGACGAGCGCACGGTGCTTTCCGTGGCCCGTACCGTCTGCGAACAGTGTCGCCTGTGTACCGATCTCTGCCCACGGCATCTGATCGGCCACGAACTCTCCCCGCACCTGCTGGTGCGGGCGGTGAACTTTCATCAGGCCGCCACGCCCCAGCTGCTGCTGAGCGCGCTCACCTGTTCGGAATGCAACGTCTGCGAAAGCGTGGCCTGTCCGGTGGGGATCTCGCCGATGCGCATCAACCGCATGCTGAAACGCGAGCTGCGCGCGCAAAACCAGCGCTATGAAGGACCGCTCTATCCGGCCGACGAAATGGCGAAATATCGCCTCGTGCCGGTGAAGCGACTGATCGCCAAACTGGGGCTGAGCCCCTGGTATCAGGAGGCGCCGCTGGTGGAAGACGAACCGGCAGTAGAAACAGTGACTTTACAGTTGCGCCAGCATATCGGCGCCAGCGCGGTAGCGAACGTTGCAGTGGGTGAACGCGTTACCCGCGGGCAATGCGTTGCCGATATCCCGGCAGGCGCATTAGGCGCGCCGGTTCACGCCAGCATCGACGGCGTGGTTGCGGCCATCAGCGAACAGGCCATCACGGTTGTAAGAGGTTAACCATGTCTCAGGCTATAGGAATTTTAGAACTCACCAGCATTGCCAAAGGAATGGAACTCGGCGATGCGATGCTGAAAAGCGCCAACGTCAATCTGCTGGTCAGCAAGACTATCTGCCCGGGTAAGTTTCTGTTGATGCTCGGCGGGGATATCGGCGCCATCCAGCAGGCCATTGAAACCGGCACTTCGCAGGCCGGCGAAATGCTCGTCGACAGCCTGGTGCTGGCGAATATCCATCCCAGCGTACTCCCGGCCATGAGCGGCCTGAACAGCGTAGACAAACGCCAGGCGGTCGGCATCGTTGAAACCTGGAGCGTTGCGGCCTGCATCAGCGCCGCGGACCGGGCGGTGAAAGGCTCCAACGTCACCCTGGTACGGGTGCATATGGCCTTCGGCATCGGCGGTAAATGCTACATGGTAGTGGCGGGCGACGTTTCCGACGTCAACAACGCGGTTACGGTAGCCAGCGAAAGCGCGGGTGAAAAAGGGCTGCTGGTTTATCGTTCGGTAATCCCGCGACCGCATGAAGCCATGTGGCGACAGATGGTGGAGGGATAATGGAAAGACAGCCAACAACGGATCGCATGATTCAGGAATACGTTCCCGGGAAACAGGTAACCCTCGCGCACCTGATTGCCAATCCCGGGAAAGATCTCTTTAAGAAACTCGGCCTGCAGGATGCGGTGTCCGCCATCGGCATCCTCACCATTACGCCCAGCGAAGCGTCGATTATCGCCTGCGATATCGCCACCAAATCCGGCGCGGTGGAGATCGGTTTTCTTGACCGCTTTACCGGCGCCGTGGTGCTGACCGGCGACGTTTCCGCCGTCGAGTACGCCCTCAAGCAGGTGACGCGCACCCTGGGCGAGATGATGCAGTTTACTACCTGCTCAATAACCCGGACGTAGCGCGATGAAACGTCTGATGTTGATCGGCCCCAGCCAGTGCGGCAAAACCTCGCTGACCCAGGGCCTGCGCGGCGAAGCGCTCCATTATAAGAAAACCCAGGCGATTGAATGGTCGCCGATGGCCATCGACACGCCGGGCGAATATCTGGAGAACCGCTGCCTTTATAGCGCTCTGTTGACCAGCGCCTGCGAGGCCGACGTTATCGCTCTGGTGCTGAACGCCGACGCCCAGTGGTCGCCGTTTTCTCCGGGTTTTACCGCTCCGATGAACCGCCCGACGATTGGTCTGGTCACTAAAGCCGACCTTGCCGATGCGCAGCGGATATCGCTAATCGGCGAGTGGCTCAGGCAGGCTGGCGCCCAGCAGATTTTTATCACCAGCGCGCTGAATAATCTGGGTCTTGATGCCGTGCTGGATTTTCTGAATTCGAAGGAACCTTTATGTCTTACAAAATAATGGCCATTAATGCCGGCAGTTCATCGTTAAAATTCCAGCTGCTGGAGATGCCTCAGGGCGATATGCTCTGCCAGGGATTGATCGAGCGTATCGGCATGGCAAACGCCCAGGTGACCCTCAAAACGCCGGCGCAAAAATGGCAGGAAACGGCGCCCGTAGCCGATCACCGTGAAGCCGTCACCCTGCTGCTGGAAAAGCTCCTCGACCATCGGATTATCCAGAGTTTGCAGGATATCGATGGCGTCGGCCACCGCGTGGCGCACGGCGGGGAGCGCTTTAAAGATTCGACGCCGGTGACCGATGAGACCTTAGCGGAAATCGAGCGCCTGGCGGAGCTGGCCCCGCTGCATAATCCGGTCAACGCGCTGGGCATTAAAGTTTTCCGCCAGTTGCTGCCCGACGCGCCGTCGGTGGCGGTGTTTGATACCGCTTTTCACCAGACGCTGGACGAGCGCGCGTTTATCTATCCGCTGCCCTGGCGCTACTACAGCGAGTTGGGCATTCGCCGTTACGGCTTCCACGGCACCAGCCACAAGTACGTTAGCGCGACGCTGGCGGAAAAGCTGGGCGTACCGTTGAGCGCTCTGCGCGTGGTGTGCTGCCATCTCGGCAACGGCAGCAGCGTTTGCGCAATCAAAGGCGGGCGCTCGGTTAACACGTCAATGGGCTTTACGCCGCAGTCCGGCGTGATGATGGGCACCCGCAGCGGCGATATCGATCCGTCGATTCTACCGTGGCTGGCGCTGCATGAGGGAAAAACGCCGGAGCAGCTTAATCAGCTGCTGAATAACGAGTCCGGCCTGCTGGGGGTTTCCGGCATCTCGCACGATTATCGCGATGTCGAGCAGGCGGCGGACAGCGGTAATCGTCAGGCAGCCCTGGCGCTCTCGCTGTTTGCCGAGCGCATTCGCGCCACCATCGGCAGTTATATTATGCAGATGGGCGGCCTGGACGCGCTGATCTTTACCGGCGGCATCGGCGAAAACTCCGCCCGCGCCAGGAGCGCCATCTGCCATAACCTGAATTTCCTCGGGCTCTCGGTCGATGAAGAGAAAAACCAGCACAACGCTACCTTTATTCAGGCCGAAAATGCGATGGTCAAAGTGGCGGTCATCAATACCAATGAAGAGCTGATGATTGCCCGCGATGTGATGCGCCTGGCGCTTCCCGAAGCGCAGACATTAACCGTTTCAGCCTGAGCTCGCCGCCAGGCAAATTGCGGTGAATCATGGAAATAGCGGGATCGGCATGACACTATGCGCTTAACATTCTGAAAACTTTACCCTAAATAATTCAGTTCACAGGACAAAGCACTGGTGCTTTGAACAGCGCTTGCGCTGGCCCCGTAGGGGCGAGGCCGCAGGCCGAGTAACGCGGCAAACGAGTGAGTCCCCAGGAGCTTACATAAGTAAGTGACTGGGGTGAATGAGAGCAGCCAACGCCCCTGTAGCTTGAAGTATAACGGGTAAAAAGGTGAATACGTGGCCGTAGCACAATGCCCCGCCTCCTGTGGGGAACTCATCCAGGGCTGGATCCTCGGCAGCGAGAAGCTGGTCTCCTGCCCCGTTGACTGGTACAGCACCGTCGAGGTGGACTACGGTTCGCCTCGGGCGGATGAACGTCCGCTGGCGCGGGCGATGGTCGACCAGTTGCTGAGCTACTGGCGTTATCCGCCGGCGCTGAGCAAGGAGATTCGGATCGATATCTGCTCCACGATTCCGGTTGCCAAAGGTATGGCCAGCAGCACCGCGGACATCGCCGCGACGGCGGTAGCCGCCGCGCATCATCTCGGCCATCCGCTGGATGAACCCACCCTCGCCCGGCTCTGCGTCTCCCTCGAGCCCACCGACAGCACTCTGTTTCGTCAGCTCACCCTGTTCGACCACAACACCGCCGCCACGCAGATTGCCTGTGACAGCCAGCCTCGGCTCGATCTGCTGGTGCTGGAAAGCCCCGCCACGCTGCTGACCACCGATTACCACCGACTTCCCCGGCTTGAAAAGCTGCACGCCCACTCCGCGTCTCTGCAGCTAGCCTGGGAGAAAGTTCAGCTGGCCTGCGAGACGGATAATCCCCGGCGGATGGGAGAGGCCGCGACGCTTAGCGCCGTCGCCAGCCAGCATCTGTTACCAAAGCCGGGGTTTGATACGCTGCGGGGGCTGGTGGAAGAGTGCGATTTATACGGTATTAACGTGGCGCACAGCGGCAGCGTGGTCGGCCTGATGCTCGACCGTCAACGTCACGACATTGAGTATTTACAGCGACGGCTGGAAGAGACGCGACTTAGCGAGCTCTGGCCCAGGCAGCACCTGCTGCGCATGGTGCAGGGCGGCGTCGAACTGCGCTAACGCTGCCGCAGCTATGCCCCGGAGGCGGTGCTACGCGCCTGTCCGGGCTACCGGACCACAGACGGCTGTAAACCCGTAGCCCTGCTAAGCGCAGCGCGAGCCGGGAAGAAGCCGCACCGATGCATTAATCCCGGCGCATTCCCCGGAGGCGGCGCTGCGCGCCTGTCCGGGCTACCGACCCGCAGACGGCTATGAACCCGTAGCCCGGTCATACAGCAGCGCCACCGGGAAGAACCGCAGACGAACAATAGCGGCAGACATCTACTCGTTAAATACCCGCCTGAAGGCCGTCAGCAGCCGGGTATTTTCCTGCTGGCTGCGGATCGCGACGCGAAAGTAGCGCCCGTCGAGCCCTGGATAATTGGCACAGCTGCGGATCAGGATGTGCTGCTGCAGCATCGCGTATTGCAGATCCAGATCCGCAACGTCGCAGCGCAGAAACAGATAGTTTGCCTGTCCGGGATAGACCGTCAGGCCGGGAATATGGCGCAGTTGATGATAAAAGCGCTGCCCTTCCTCCGCCAGCCACTGCCAGGTTTTCTGCTGGTAGGCGCTATCCTGGAGAATGATCTCCCCCGCCAGGGCGGCAAAAGCATTTATCGACCACGGCATCTGGCGCTCGCGCATTCTTGCCACCGCCCGCGCATCGCCATTGACCAGATACCCCAGGCGCAGGCCGGGTATGGCATAAAATTTGGTGAGCGAACGCAGCACCCACACGTGCGGATTGTGGGCCAGAAGCGGAATAAATCCCGGCTCATCGGGGATAAAATCGATAAACGCCTCATCGAGGATCAGGGCGATGTCCAGCGACTGACAGCGTTCAGCAATCAGCGCCAGCAGTCGACGATCGGGCAGCAGGCCGGTTGGATTGTTCGGCGTGCAGAGAAATAAGCAGTCCAGATCCGGCGTCAGGGCGTCAAGAATCGCTCCGGTGAGCTGCCAGCCATCCTCCTCGCGCAGCAGAAATTCCCGCACCGCGCACTCCACCGACTGCAGCGCCCGGCGATATTCGGCAAAACCCGGAGTGACGATCATCGCCTGGCGCGGTTTCAGCCCCTGAACCAGGGTAAAAATCGCTTCAGTTTCGCCGTTTCCTGCAAGGATCGACGACGCAGGAATATGATGATGTTCCGCCAGCGCAAGGTGCAGCTGCTGATACTCAACGTCGGGATAGCGTTCAGCGCAGTCCATATTGTTGAGGATTGCGCGCTTTAAACTTTCCGGCATCCCCAGCGGGTTGATGTTGGCGCTAAAATCCAGCAACTGCTCCGCAGAGATGCCCATAAGCGCGGCGGCTTCGCGAATATTGCCGCCGTGCGCGCTCTTTAATAGAGCCATTTCACTTTCCTGTTGCGTTATCCTCGCCTTGCCAGCGTCGCGCCGTCGGCGAAGTAGGCTTTAATCCCTGCCAGAATCGACTCTGCAACCTGCTGCTGGAATTTCGCCGTTTTCAGTTTACGCTCTTCTTCGATGTTGCTGATAAACGCGGTTTCCACCAGGATCGATGGAATATCCGGCGCTTTCAGCACCGCGAAGCCCGCCTGCTCAACCTGATTCTTGTGCAGGTTATTAATATTTCCCATCTTTTCCAGCACCGCCTTGCCAAACTTCAGGCTGTCGGCAATGGTCAACGACTGCACCATGTCGAACATCGTGTGGTCGACGTAGCGATCGCCGCTTTTGCTGACGCCGCCGATCAGATCCGAGGCGTTCTGGGTCTGAGCCAGATATTTAGCCGCGGTACTGGTAGCCCCTTTGGTTGACAGGGCAAATACCGACGAGCCGCTCGGCTGACGGCTGGTAAACGCATCGGCGTGAATAGAGACAAACAGGTCGGCGCGCTGCTTCTGCGCTTTGGCGACGCGAACCTTCAGCGGGATAAAGACATCCTCGTTGCGGGTCATATAGACCTTCATGTTGCCCTCTTTCTCGATCAGCGCGCGCAGCCGTCGGGCTATCTGCAGCACCACGTCTTTCTCGCGGGTGCGGTATTTACCGACGGCGCCGGAATCCTCGCCGCCGTGTCCGGGATCGAGCATGATAACGATAGGCCGATCGCGCCCGGCTTTACCCGGTTTCGGCCCGCTCTCCGCAGGCGGAACCTGCCGCTGCAGATCGCCTTTATTGTAATCCTCGAGCAGCGCCAGCAGCGGATCCTGCACGTCGGTCGCGTTGGAAGGGTAGAGATCCATGACCAGACGCTCTTTAAAACCGGCGACCGGAGCGAGCGCGAACAGCTGCGGTTTTACGTTCTGTTTCAGCTCGAACACCATGCGTACGGTTTGCGGGTCGAATTGTCCCACGCGGGCGGACTGAATATAGGGATCGTCGCTGCGAATCAGGTTACCCATGCCTTTTAGGACGGAGTTGAGGTTAACGCCTTCCAGATCCACAACCACACGTTCAGGATTACTGAGCGCAAACTGCCGATATTTCAGGATATGGTTGGACTCCACGGTGACGCGCGTGTAGGTCGATGATGGCCAGACGCGTACGGCAACCACCTGCGCCGCGGCAGCCAACCCAACCGGACTCACACTCATTAACCACATGGCGCCCGCCCCCTGTAAAAATCGGCGGCGGCTTAATCCTGACTTGTATCCCGACATGCCACTCCCAAGCAGTAAGAAATCATTCGTATTTAAAACAAACAGATTGACCAGAAACTTTAACGAAAGGCGCATAACCTGTCATCTATAAAAGGGTAAACAATCTTTGACACCCTGATTTGGCTCACACTGTTTTCTCGGTTGCGCGAGAAATTGGAGCTTGCGTTTGCCGGCAAAACAGAATAAAAATACATTAATTACGAATAATCATGCATTGAGGTTGTGTCATGGTGAAGGAACGTCGCACCGAACTGGTAGAGGGATTCCGCCATTCTGTCCCCTATATTAACGCCCATAGAGGTAAAACGTTTGTCATCATGCTGGGCGGGGAAGCCATCGAGCATGATAATTTCTCTAGCATAGTCAACGACATTGGCCTGCTTCACAGCCTGGGAATTCGTCTGGTAGTGGTCTATGGCGCCCGTCCGCAGATCGACGCCAACCTGGCGGAGCACCGTCACGAACCGGTCTATCACAAACAAACCCGAGTGACTGACGCCAAAACGCTCGAGCTGGTTAAGCAGGCGGCGGGTATGCTGCAGCTGGAAATTACCGCTCGCCTGTCGATGAGCCTCAACAACACCCCGCTGCAGGGCGCCCACATCAACGTGGTCAGCGGCAATTTCATTATCGCGCAGCCGTTAGGCGTGGATGACGGCGTGGATTACTGTCACAGCGGGCGCATTCGGCGCATCGATGAAGAAGCCATTCACCGTCAGTTGGATAACGGCGCGATTGTGCTGATGGGCCCGGTTGCGGTGTCGGTCACCGGCGAAAGCTTTAACCTGACCTCCGAAGAGATTGCAACCCAGCTGGCGATTAAGCTCAAAGCCGAAAAGATGATTGGCTTCTGCTCGTCACAGGGGGTGTACAACCAGGATGGCGAGATCGTCCCCGAGCTATTCCCTAACGAAGCCCAGGCGCGGGTTGAAGAGATGGAAGCGGACGAAGACTACAGCTCCGGTACCGTGCGCTTCCTGCGCGGCGCGGTGAAAGCCTGCCGCAGCGGCGTGCGCCGCTGCCACCTGATTAGCTATCAGGAAAACGGCACTCTGCTGCAGGAGCTGTTCTCACGCGACGGTATCGGCACTCAGATAGTGATGGAGAGCGCCGAGCAGATCCGCCGCGCCACCATTAACGACATCGGCGGCATCCTCGAGCTGATAAGCCCGCTGGAGCAGCAGGGCATTCTGGTCAGGCGTTCTCGCGAACAGCTGGAGATGGAAATCGATAAGTTCACCATTATTCAGCGCGACAACACCACCATCGCCTGCGCCGCGCTCTATCCTTTCCCGGAAGAGAAGATCGGCGAAATGGCCTGCGTGGCGGTGCATCCGGACTACCGCAGCTCATCGCGCGGCGAAGTGCTGCTCGAACGAATTGCCGCGCAGGCGAAGCAAATGGGCCTCAGCAAACTGTTTGTTCTGACAACCCGCAGCATTCACTGGTTCCAGGAGCGCGGATTTACGCCGGTAGACGTTGACCTGCTGCCGGAGAGCAAAAAAGAGATGTACAACTATCAGCGCCGCTCCAAGGTGTTGATGGCAGACCTGGCCTGATTCTCTCCCCGGAAAGCGCACGGCTGACCGGGGAAAACATCACTGAGCGGAAAAAATATCCGCCAGGCCGCTGCGTCGTTCGGTACGCGCGACAACCGCCTGGGTCAGTACCTGCTCATCGGCATAGATCGACAGCTGCCGTTTCGCGCGAGTTATAGCGGTATAAACCAGCTCGCGGGTCACCAGCGGCACGCTGCGCGAAGGCAGGATCAGCGCCGCGTGATCGAACTCCGACCCCTGCGATTTATGCACCGTCATCGCCCAGGCGGTATCATGCTCCGGCAGACGACTTGGCTGTACCGACTTGATGCTGCCATCAGGCATCGGGAACCAGACGCGCAGGTCACCACCTCTTTCCAGCGCGATACCGATATCGCCGTTAAACAGCCCCAGCGCGCTGTCGTTGCGCGAGATCATCACCGGCCGACCTTCATACCAGCGCGAATGGCGCGGTAACGTAATCGCCCGCTTGCGGTTGAGCATCTGCTCCAGCTGTTCATTAACTCCACTGACGCCATACGGGCCCTCGCGCAGCGCGCACAACAGCTGGAATTCGCCAAAAGCGGCGATCATCTCTTCGGGCTCTGCCCGAGCGCGCAGCAGCTGCAGGAAGCGGCCGTAGCCCGCCTGCGCCTGATTCAGCATAGCTTCATACTCTTCGGTGGCGCTCAGCGGATACAGAGCGATATCGTCAAATGACTGGCGTAGCGTTGCGCGTACCGCGCTACGATCGCCGCTGTTCACCGCCCAGGCCAGCTGGCCGATACCGGAATGGCGACCGAAACGGTAGCTTTTCTGCAGCAGGCACAGGCTATCGCGGAGCGAACCGGCCATATTACCCTCGCCTGCCGGAACCGGCTGGCCGGTTAACCGGGCGAGCTGCGTCGCCCGCTCCGGGGTATAGCCTGCATTAACCCACGCGCAGATATCGCCGAGCACGGCCCCGGCCTCGACCGAAGCCAGCTGATCGCGGTCGCCAAGGAAAATCACCCTTCCGTGCTCAGGCAGCGCATCGATCAGGCGCGACATCATCGGCAGGTCAATCATTGAGGCTTCATCGACCACCAGCACATCAAGATGCAGCGGGTTTCCGCTGTGATAGCGCATCCGCTGGCTTCCCGGCTGCGCGCCCAGCAGGCGATGGAGGGTACTGGCTTCGGTGGGCACCAGCGCCTTTTGTTCGTCGGTGAGAGGAAGACGGCGCAGCGCAGCGCCAAGGGACTCGGTCAGGCGCGCCGCGGCTTTACCGGTCGGCGCAGCCAGGCGAATACGGCAGCGCGGGCTGGAGAAGGTCTGGATCAGCGCGGCCAGGAGTTTAGCGACGGTCGTGGTTTTACCGGTGCCCGGTCCGCCGGAAATTACCGAAATCCGCCGGGTCAGGGCGACAGCAGCCGCCACTTTTTGCCAGTCAATTTCCTCTGCGGGCGGAAACAGCGCGTCGAGCGTCGCTGCCAGCCGGGCTTCATCCACCTCCAGCACCTGATTGGCTTCATTGAAAAAGCGCGCGACGGTTAATTCGTTGCGCCACATGCGGTTAAGGTAAAGCCGATCGCCGCAGAGAATCATCGGCGCTGGCCGCTCTCCGCAGCTGACGGCCTCGGAATCATTGAGCAGCGGCAGCCAGCCGTCCGGCGCGCCGGTCAGTTCAAGAATTTGCTCGCTCAGGCCACCTGCTTTAGCCTTCAACAGTTCATCATCGACAAGACGCGAAATCGGCAGACAGACGTGCCCTTCACCAGCATCGCGACTGAGGATCGCCGCGACCAGCTTCACCGCCGGATGCGCTTCTTGCGCCACCATTAGCGCAAACTGAACGTCCAGCGGGCGCAGCAGTCGCTGCTCAACCGCCTGTAGCAATAGTTCATCCAGGTTCATAGCGCCACCTCCTGAGTTTCTCCAGCAAACAGCGCATCAAGGCCGTCAATCAGCGGTCGCGCCGGACGAGTGGTAAAAATACCCTGCCCGCCGTCCTGTCCATCCATACCGCGTAAAAAGAGATAAATGACGCCGCCAAAGTGGCGTTCGTAATCATAATCGGCAATACGGTGGCGCAAATAACGGTGCAGCGCCAGGCTGTAGAGCTGATACTGCAAATCGTAACGATGGGTGCGCATAGCCTGCATCATCGCTTCCTGGGTATAGGCCTCGCGATCTTTCCCCAGCCAGTTGGATTTGTAATCCAGCAGGTAATAGCGGCCGTTATGGCGAAATACCAGGTCAATAAAGCCTTTCAGCATACCGCGCACCTGGCGGAAATCGAGCATGGGGGTATCGACGGAGAGCGGATCGTACTGACGAATTAGCGCATCCAGGCGCAGCGGATCCAGAGGCTGCTCGATGGGCAGATAAAAAGCCATCTCCACCTGTTTATCACGCTCGCTAAGCTGATTCAGCGCGATCTCCGCGCCAGGGAGACGGGTACGCAGCACGCCGTCGAGCCATTCGGTCAGTACTGGGGCCCATTTCTCCTCGAAGCCGCTAAGCTGGAGCTTTTCCGCCATCCAGTCGGCGGGGACCGGCTGGGTGAAATCAATATCTTCAAACAGGATGTGCAGAAACGTGCCTGGCGATGCTCCGCGCGGGAAGTGGTGCGGCGTAAGCTGCGGTTCTTCCGCCACATCGCCGACGCCTGCGGCATCAATATCCAGACGCGGTAAAAGGTCCTGCGCCGCGCTGTGTCCGTTTTGCTGCAGGCCGGAGTAGCTGGTGACGCGCCAGTCATCGCTCACCGAACGCTCAAGCAGACGCGCGGAGAGCGGCGGCAGCGCCGACTGTGGAGCCTGCCAGGGCGTCTGCGTCGTCGTCGCGGGGAGCTGCAGGGCGATATCCCCGCTGCAAAACGCCTGCAGTCGCGCCGTTAGCCCTGCGGCGTCCATCGCTTCTCCGCCCTGCAGCAGCCGCCCCAGCGCGCTGTGGTGAAAATCGCTGGCGCCGGGCTTGTCGCTGCGGCGGGGGCTAAGCGGCGCAACGCCCAGGCTGCAGTGCCAGACTGCCCGGGTCAGCGCAACGTACAGCAGACGTAAGTCTTCGGCCAGACGTTCGGCCTCAGCCAGCTCCATGCTGCCCTCATCCTGGCCCAGATCGAGCACGGCGGCAAAGGAGGTTCTGTCGTGATAAAACGCCTGATCCTGTTTGCGAAAACGCGCGATAAACGGCAGCCAGACCAGCGGATACTCCAGCCCTTTCGATTTATGGATGGTGACGATCTGCACCAGATGCTTGTCGCTTTCCAGGCGCATCTGCTGGCTGGAGGCGTTGCTATCCGGCTCGGCGATATGCTGCGCCAGCCAGCGCACCAGCGCATGTTCGCTCTCCAGCTGGTTCGCCGCCTCCTGAAGCAGCTCACTGATATGCAGGATATCGGTCAGGCGCCGCTCGCCGCCGTTGGTCGCCAGCAGGTTTTCTGCAATGCGCCGCGCGGTCATCAGCGCGCGCAGCATCGGCATAACGCCGCGCTGCCGCCAGACTTGCCGGTAGCCGCTAAACTCTTCTACCAGCTCATCCCACGCCCGTTCGTTCTGGTTGAGGTTTTCGATATCCTGCGCGTTAAGACCGAACATTGAGGTCGCCAGCGCGCTGCGCAGGGTATTCTCGCGCTCGGGGGCCAGCACCGCCTGCAGCAGCCACAGCAGCTCCTGCGCCTCCGGCGTTTCAAACACGCTATCGCGGTTGGAGAGATAGACGGAAGGTATCGACAGCAGCTGGAGGGCATCGCGAATTAACGACGCCTCCTGACGATTGCGCACCAGCACCGTGATGTCTGAAGCCCGCACGGGTTCAGCTTTTTCACCGCGCCACAGCAGCGCCTTGCCCTGCTGGCCCGCGCTTAGCCAGTCACGAATTTGCGCCGCGCACAGCTGGGCCATAAACGTCTGATAATCCCCTGCGCCCACGGCCTCGCCCGGCATCAGCCAGATATTCATCGCCGGAACCGCCGTATCATCAACGGTAAAGCGCAGCCCCTGATTTTTCTCGGCCGATTTCACCGGCAGAAACGGGATTTCGCGAAACATAAAAGGGTTATCGCTGAGGCTAAACAGGCGATTGACGCTGTCAACCATCCCCGGGGCGGAGCGCCAGTTGGTATCGAGCGTATAGTGAGCGGTGACGTCTCCACGCGCTTTCATGTAGGTAAAGATATCCGCGCCGCGGAAGGCGTAAATAGCCTGTTTAGGGTCGCCAATCAGCAACAGCGCGGTATCCGCCTGCCGCCAGATGCGGCGAAAGATTCGGTACTGCTGCGGGTCGGTATCCTGAAACTCATCGATCATCGCCACCGGGAAGCGCTGACGAATCGCGCTGGCCAGCGCTTCTCCGCTCTCTCCGCGCAGGGCGTCATCCAGGCGGCTAAGCATATCGTCAAATCCCAGCTCGCCGCGGCGGCGTTTTTCCCGCGCGACCGCCTCGCGGATTTCAACCATCGCCCTGGCGATCACCAGATCGGTCAGGGTTAACGGTGTCGCCAGCAGCGCTTCTATCGCGCTGAACAGCGGGTGTACCGGCGGTGCGCCGTCCGCTTTGGTGCGCTCAAGCAAGAAGGGCTGAGAGAACTTTTCCAGCGCATCCGGCAGCTGGTAGCTCAAAGTCTCTTCCTGGGCCCAGGCGGTCACTTTTTCCAGCCATTTGGCCTGATTGCCGCGATTGAACTTGCGCCGGTCGAGACCGGAGGTTTCCAGTACCGTCTCAATCTCGCTCACCTGTTCCAGCCACTGCTGTTTGACCGCGTTAATGCGTTCAATAATTTGCTGATGGCGTTCGGCCAGCGTTTCTTCAGCAGGGGGCGGAGATTTTAGCTGCGGCGCCTCTCCTTGCAGCCAGCGGTCGATGGATTTCAACAGGTCGCGCGGCCCTTTCCACGCCTCGTGGATAACCGCAGCAATTTCGCGCGGCAGCGGGTAGCAGTGGCGACGCCAGAAGTCGGCGCAGGCCTGATAGCGCAGGCGGGATTCATCTTCAATCAGCTGCAGTTCGAACAGCATGCCGGACTCAAAGGCGTTAAGGCTCAGCATCCGCTGGCAGAACCCGTGAATGGTAAATACCGCTGCTTCATCCATCTGGCGTTCGGCCAGCAGCAGCGTTTGCGCCGCCTGGGCTTTATCGTCAATTTCCGCCAGCAGCCCGGCATAAAGAGGATTGTCGGTGCTTTCGCGCAGGCAGGCGATCCGCAGCTCGTGGATATTGCTGCGGATACGTCCGCGCAGCTCTTCGGTCGCCGCTTCGGTAAAGGTCACCACCAGCAGCTCTTCCACGCTGATCTGCCGGGGGAAAGCGGATTCACCACCCAGCCCCAGCAACAGCCGCAGATAGAGCGCGGCGATGGTAAACGTTTTTCCGGTGCCCGCAGAGGCTTCTATCAGGCGCTCGCCCGTCAGGGGCAAGCGCAGTGGGTCAAGAGACTCGGCGGTGTCGGTCATTCATTCTCTCGCATCAGGGGTAAGGATTTCTGCAACGCGCTGACGTTCTCCCAGACTTTGCCATCCTGCGGATGCGCGTATTCCGCCTTGCCATTCTGGCTACCGGAAACCTGGGAGAGAATTGCCATGCCCTGCGGATCCACCACCGTCTGATGGAAGAAGTCGGCAAGCTTTTGCGGCGTCAGCAGTTTAATCTGAGCCACTACTTTATCACGTGAATCGAAGCGCATATTACCGCGATCGAAATCTTTGCTCAGCTTCGATGCTTCATCGCCCAGCGTTTGCGGCGCCTCCAGCATCTGACTGATGACCGTCTGCTGAATCTGCGCAAACTCTTCCGGCTTCATCGCCCGCAGTTTGGCTTCCGCCGTGGGGAAGAAGGCCTGGAAGCGCTGCCAGAGGAAAGCCGGCTGCTTATCGTTGCTTTGCAACAGGAAGCCCATTCCCCACTGGCGGCCCACGTTCATCGAGAAGGCGAAGACCGCGTATCCCAGCTGCTCTTCCGTACGCAGCTGGTTGTAGAACCACGGCTGGACGATCTGCCCGAGAAGCGAGCTGGCAGCTGAGCTGGCGTATTCGTCCAGGTTCGGCGGCGCGAAGACAGCGGCAAGGGCGGAGTCGGTGCTGTTACCCGCTTTCTCAAAAATCGCCAGCTGCTTGCGATCAACCAGTACGTCTTTGTTGCGGCACCATTCGTTGCCGTCCGCCCCCAGCTGTTTTTGGATCTGGCGGGCCATCGCCGTTGACCGTTCGGCGGTAAGGTTACCGATGACCAGCAGCTCCGGTCGCCCTTTCGCCTTGAGGTTATCGCGATACTCCAGCACCTCTTTCAGCGTAATCGACGGCAGCAGCGCCCGGCGATCTTCACGCTGAAAGTACGGCACCTGTGAAACCATCTGAATCGGCATGATCGCCTGATCGTAGGCTTTGCCTTTGTCCGCCGAATCCATCATCTGCGCGTACCAGGATTTGGCCTGCTCCAGCTGCTCTTCGGTTGGCGTATAGCTAAAGTAACCGTCCAGCAGGGCGTTAAACAGCTCTGGCAGATGCTGCGTATAGCCGTTGGCGTTAACCATCAGCCCGTTATTTGCACCGGTAGAAAAGCTGATGCCCCCAACCGCAGCCTGGTTGCTGAGCTGATCGAGCGCGATACCCGCCAGATAATCATTGAGGGCAAACATCACCTGACGGCGGGCGCTGTCCATCGCCTGCGGGTTACGCAGCACCAGCGATATATCCGCTTTTGGTTCGCTGGCGAAGTACTGACTCGGCGCGTAGATCACCCGCAGCGTCGGTTCATCGACAATCAGCTGCGGATGCGGGTAAGCCTTATCGCTTTTGATTAAGCTAAAATCGTCCGGAATATAGGGGTTCAGCACCGGCAGCTTGAGATCGATAGCGCTGGACTTCTGCTGCCAGTCGGCAAAAGTCTGCTCGCTAATTTTATCCACCTGATAGGGCGCATTAACGAAGTAGGCGGTCTTGTTATGCGGCTCTTTCGGGCTGATGTACCAGATACGGGCATTTTGCGGCGTCATCATCGCCAGACGGTCTTTGATCGCCTGCGGATCGTAGCGATCGGCGATGTTAACTACGTCCAGGGTATGTTCGACCGGCACGCGGATCATGGTGTCCGCCAGCCATTCGACGTAATCCATATTGCGGTTGATGGACGGGTAGCGGAAGTCGAGCGCCAGCACGTGGGCCAGTTCATCAAAATAGCGTTTATCAATTCCCTGGCTACGCAGCAGATTGAGGTAGCTGAAGATGGCCGCGGTCACTTCATCGCGGTGCGCCAGGCCTTTGTCCGTCAGAGTAGCAGAAATAGCCAGCACCCCGCTGTTGCCGTTGACAACCGGGTCGGAGTCCGCGCGAATACCCTCAGCCAGCCCCTGCTTTTGCAGCCAATCAGAGAGCGTGCCGGGGCTGCGATTACCGATCATATAGGTCACCAGCTCGTCGGTTTTGCTGCGGAACTGGTCGCTATTGTTATCAATGCGGAACTCCACGCGCAGGACTTTACGCGGCATCGCCGGGACATAGTGAATGATGATGCCCTTCTGCGCATCGGTCACCACCGGGACGGTTATTTCCGGTTTGCTGATATCGTGGTTCGGCACGCGGCCGTAGGTGGCCGCCGCGATACTTGCCAGCTCCGGCAGAGGCTTGTTGCTGTAGATCACCGCCTTCATCAGGTTGGCGGAATACCAGCTATCGCGAAAGGCGTGCAGGGCATCAAGCACCGGCTTGCCGGGCTTGTCGCTCAGCGTTTCAAGGTTACCGCCGGAAAACTGCGAGCCGGGGTGCGCCGGGTTAATGGTTTCTGCGCTGACCTGCGCCATCCGCATCCCGTCGCGGCTGCGCGCCATCGTCAGCTCGGCGTTGACCGCATTACGCTCGCGGTCGGCATATTTTTTATCCAGCAGCGGAGCGGCGATGGCGTCGGCCAGGCGATCGACCACGCCGTCCAGAGCATCGTTTTCTACTTCAAGATAGAAGGCAGTGCGGTACGGAGCGGTACTGGCGTTATGGCTGCCGCCGTGCATTTTGAGATATTCGGCGAGGCTATCCGGCTGCGGGTACTTTTTCGACCCCATCAGCGTCATATGCTCCAGGAAGTGGGCCAGTCCCTGATGCTCAGCGGGGTCCTGCAGCGACCCCACGGGAACGACCAGCGCCGACAGCGATTTTACCGCCTGGGGATCTGAAACCAGCAGCACCACCATGCCGTTATCGAGGCGGATCGCCTGATATTGACGGGTATCTTTGTCGCTTTTACGGATGGTTTCCTGAATCGGTTGCCATCCGGTGTCTGCCTGACTTAACGGCGCCCAGAGGGCGGCCAGTAAAACAATAACCTTGAACCATAAACTGCGGGGCATTCACGGACCTCATCATTAACAAACCTGGCGCTGCACGCTATGCAGCCTTTATAAAACATCAGTCCGTGATTGGTTGCGCATCATAAATGAAGTGCCATCTATTGCGCAATTTTTATACTATTACAATGTTATTCGGACTGATGAAAACGAAACACCGGTAGCAAATAACGCTGCGTTTGCGTAAGGATCTCTTCATAGTATTCCGGCTCCAGGGTGCGCCACAGGCGCTGATACCAGACGTCGGCACCTTCGCCTCTGACCACCATGTTCCCTTCATAAGCCTGAAGAAATTTACTGCGCGCTTTTTGCTGCGTCTCTTCGTCCATTAACATGACATTCTTTTCGGCGTCATAACAGACTTTTAGCCATGCGCCGCCGCTTTCCGGCAGCAACAACAGCGGTTTTGACATTCCCTGTAGGTAACCGTCAACGAGCTCATTCAGGTATTCCTGGGCCTGTTCCTGCGCCAGCGGGGGAAAGCGCCACTCGCCTTCTTTGCGCACAAACAGCCGACTTTCGCCGCGACCGCCGCTAGCACAATAGACAAGATGCTCCAGCCAAAGTTGCATTCCCTGCGCCACGCTTAATAACGATGGCCGCCAGCGCAGCAAACCGTCGGATTGTACCTGCTGTAGCCAGCCAGTAATGTTGACTCCGTTACATTGCAAATCGATTTCCATGCTCTGCCCCGGTTGACGGCAGGCTATTACCCGCTCTGCCAGGTTCTGCATCTCCTGACGCTGCGTTTCCCAGGCCAGTTCGCCGAATGCGCCATAGGGTAGCTCCCCGGCGGCACGAAAACGGCGATACATTGCCGAGGCGTCCTGCTGCTCAATCAGCGTATTAAGCAACTGCTGGTTCAACTGATAGCGGCTCAGTCCTTCGAGGGTAAAAGGTTCATCGTCAGGGATCTCGCTCTCTTCCGAGCGGAAATTCACCCGCAGCCGCTGCTGAAAGAAGGCGCGTACCGGATGCTGCCAGAAGCGCAGCAGCTGTTCCAGAGGCAGGTGATCGAGTTCAGGGACCGGTAGCGGCTGGATAAACTCACCGTGGGCTTCCCCCTGCTGGCTGGCAGCCGCCAGCCATTCCCGGGCATAGCTTTGATCTTCGTTCGCCAGAAAATTCGCGGCATCAAAAGGCATGCGGGTATGCAGATGAGTAATATGTTCTTTAACGCGGCGCTCGCTGGCATCGCAATCCAGATCTTCGTCTCCTTCCAGGCAGTGGCTCTGACCGATATAGTCCGCCAGCTCCTGAACCAGAACCGAGGGATAGCGTTCGCTGTTATCCTGAATAGAACGGCCGATATAGCTGATATAGAGTTTCTGCTCGGCGGACATCAGGGCTTCAAGGAACAGATAGCGGTCGTCATCGCGACGGCTACGGTCGCCGCGCTGCGGCTTCTGACTCATCAGGTCAAAGCCCAGCGGCGCAAGCGTGCGCGGATAAACACCGTCGTTCATCCCCAGCAGGCAGACCACCTTGAAAGGAATCGAACGCATCGGCATCAGGGTGCAAATATTAACCGGCCCGGCGAGAAAGCGCTGGCTGATACGCTGCTGATCGAGGCGCAGGGACAGCTCATCGCGCAGCAAGGAGAGCGGTACCGTTTCGCCATACTGGGCGTCGACGCCGCCGTCAATCACCGCCTGCCACTGCTGCTCTATCAGCGCGAGGGCGGCTTCCGTTTCGCTATCCGGGAGGAAAAAGTCGTTCAGCAGATCGCGGCATACCGGTAGCCACTCGGCCAGTGGCCGCTCCTGGGCCAGCCCGCGACGCCAGAGATTAAGCTGCATCAGCAGCGATGCCAGGTTGCCCACCAGCTCGGCAATCAGCCCGCTCGACTCATCATAAGGCAGCACCGAGCGCCACTCACCCTCGCTGCTGTCCATGGCATAGCCCAATAACATGCGCGTAAGGCCAAAGCGCCAGGTATGCTGGCCGGTTGCCGGGAGGTCGAGTTCACGCACGTTGTCATCATCCATCCCCCAGCGTACGCCGGATTCGTTCACCCACTGTCGCAGGTAGCGTAGCCCCTCTTCGTCAATGTTAAAGCGCGCCGCCAGCACCGGCACGTCAAGCAGCGCCAGCACATCTTCGCTGGCAAAGCGGCTATCGGGCAGCGAAAGGAGCGTGAGAAAGGCTTGCAGCGCCGGATGCGATTCACGGGCGCGTCGATCGGAAATCGCCCACGGCAGCCAGCGTTCGCCGCTGGCGCTGCCGAAAACCGCCTGAATATACGGGCTATAGCTATCGATATCCGCCACCATGACGATAATATCGCGCGGCGTGAGCTCGGGATTCTCTTCGAGCATCGCCAGCAGCCGATCGTGCAACACCTCAACTTCTCGCTGTGGGCTATGACAAACATGAATCGTCAGGCTGCGATCGTCCGCTGCCAATGGCCGCTTGCTGCCGCTATTGGCAAACTCTTCGGCGCTGCGCCCGGCCACGGCTTCATTGCGCAGTTCGAGAATGTCCGCCTGAAGATTATGCAGCAGGTTATCCGGCACAATATCGACAAAAGCGTCCAGCTCTTCATAGCGTTCAAGACCCGCCAGCAGGTAGATATAGTCGCGCCCCAGCTTACCCCAGGAGGCCAGTAGCGGGTTGCCGACATCCTGCTCACCGGCGTCGTTGAACAGCCCCGGCGCCTGTTCCGCATCGCGGAACAGTGGCAGCTCTCGCGCCGTTTCGCGGTGGTGGCGCCGCTGGCGGGACAGCAGTTTGGCCAGAAATGCCGGATCTTTGATGTCGCCCCAGTAGTAGCGGCACGGGTTAGTGAAGAGGACATATACATCAACATGTTTACCCAGCGCCTGGAGCGCCTGCAGATACACCGGCGGCAGCGCCGATATTCCGCAAATAAAGACCCGTGATGGCAGCCCGGCGGGCGGTTGTTCGGCGTCTTCAAGCGCGCTGATAAAACGTTGGTACAAGTTGGCGCGATGCCACAGCGGCTGGCCCAGCTCGGCGGTATATTCCACCAGCGCTTTCCACAGCGGCGCCTGCCACTCCTGCGCCTCTCCCAGCCCGTCAACGCGCTGGTCAGCCTCCCAGCGCATCAGCCACTCCGGGCGATAAACCAGATACTGGTCGTAGAGATCCGCCACTCTGGCGGCCAGCTGAAACAGTTTACGCTTGTCGCTATCGTCATGCAGGTAGTGGCGCAGTAGCGTAAAAGATTCATCATTAAGCCGCTCTGGTAACAGAGTCATAAGTTTCCAGCTCATGCTTTGCTTGCTGAACGCGCTTTCTCCGGGAATATCTTTCAGCACTCGCACAAACATGTCCCAGATAAAACTGGCGGGTAGCGGGAACTCAATGTTGGCCGCAATCCCGAAGCGCTTCGCCAGCGTCATCTGCAGCCACTGCGCCATCCCGGTACTCTGCACCAGCACCATTTCCGGCATAAAAGGGTCATCCAGCCGCTGGCGCTCGACGATAAACTCCATCAAGGCTTCAAGCACATCCAGACGGTTTGAGTGGTACACCCTTAACATATTCGCTCCTGGCTACTGACTGACCGGGCAATGGAGCCGGGTCATCTGCGCCCGCCTGGCTGCGGGCATCGTGATCGTTACCGTGATGCTGACACATCTTTGCATCGATGTCTGCATACGGGATATCTGGTGGCCCCCGGCAATCGCCGGAGGGCTAAGCTGACCAAATCGCCACGCATCGCGCCACAGCTGACGGTACTGGGTGAGCTGCATAGAACTGCTGGCCAGCCCGCGCTGATAGCCCGCCAGCGCGGTGACGGTGACGATCAGCAAGACTAAAGCCAGGAGCGTTTCCGGCAGGCTAAACCCTCTCTGCCGGCTCAGGGCATCTGGCATAGGCTCACCTCCTTTAACGGGCAAAAATCGCTCCAGCCGTGCGGTGAAAAATGGACGCGGTTTTGTTCCACAGCGCCCGACTGCCACAGCAGCATTCTGCCACCGCCGCTGCTGCCAATGAGCAATACCGAGGCGTCGCTAAAGATCCTCAGACAGGCGCGCCAGTCGAGTGCAGCCTTCTGCTGGCAGCTAACCGCTTCTTGCAACGGCCAGGTCAGCGTTTTTCCCCACTGCAGCGCGGAATGCGCATCAGCGGCGTCGCGAAGCGCCCGCGTTTCGCTGGCCGTCTGCGCTAACAGCGAACGCTGCTGCTGGTGCAGCCCCTGGAGTAACAGTGTGCCAAGCGCTAAAAGCAGTAGCACCATCAGCAGCGAAGAGAGCCCGCGCTGGCGATTCACAGGTTATACCCCGTTACGCCATATTCCGCTCGCGCGCGGATTTGCGGGTCGGCAACGGAATGCGCCGCCAGCGTTATCGACAACTCAGGCGAAAAATCCGTCTTATTCTGCCGGGTAACCTGAAAAACGGTGACCTGAATCGCCGCTGGATTGGTCATTTTCTCCCAGCCCTTGCCGCTACACTCCTCCGCCCCTCTCAGGGTTTCCAGCGCCCCGTCGCGCAGGCGAAATCCGGTAGTATCAGATTCTGATGACGGAGAGCGATTCCAGACGCCATCGCTGTTGCCATCCCAACGAATAAGCAGGCAATCGCCGCTCTCTGCGATATACAGCGGTTGCCCGCTACAGCGGCCACGGCAATAACCTGCGCGCTGCAGATGCTTCGCTACGGTGTAGATTCGCTGCCATAGTTCATTTTCCAGCGCCTGCTGCCGGGTCTGGCGAAGCGCGGCCCACTGCAGCGCCGGGAGAAAACGCGCGCTGCCGAGCAATAGCACGGAGCTAATAGCCATCGCGATCAGCGTTTCCGGCAGCGAAAAACCGCGACGTTTTACAGACATGATGCCGTCTCCTCGCCGCGGCACAGGCGGATTCGCCCCCAGTTGGAAACGATAATATTCCAGCCGCCCGCCGCGCTTTGCAGGCGGATATGTCCCGCCCAGGCGGTATTTCGCAGGCCGTAAAATCCTAGCCCCGGCGTCATCGCGCTGAGCGAAACCTCCGGCCATAGCGGCTGCAGCGTGAAAGCGTTGCTGACGCTACAGTCGTTCGTCGATCCGCTGACGCTCAGGCACCAGCCCTCCGCGCTTCGGTCGACGCTTAATACCCTGTCGCGGTTGTGCCAGTTGGCGTCATCGCGTAGCAGCACCAGATAATCGCGAACCTGGCAGGCGGTTTGCCACAGACGCTGCTGCTGTTGCCAGCTCTGCCAGCCATAAAGTCCGCTGGCGCCAAGAATGACGACGACGACCATGGTGACCAGGGTTTCAATCAGGGTATAGCCATGTTCTCTGTTCATGGCCCGAGTATGCGTAGCATTGAGGCTTTATACGAACGAGAAAATGGCGCTTTGCGTCGCGCCTCGGAGAGTATTCAAGGCGTTGCAACGGATTACAAAAGTACAGGAAATCTGCTCGCAAAAAATCCGTACGACCAGCGGCTTACAGCCGCGGCTCGGCCGGGCTGGCGCATAAAAAAACCGGCGCTCGCAGGCGCCGGTTTTCATCATGACTTCGGGGTTAAATCGCGACCGGCGCTTTAATCCCCGGATGCGGATCGTACCCTTCGATTTCGAAGTCTTCAAAGCGGTAGTCGAAAATCGACGCTGGCTTGCGTTTGATCACCAGCTTCGGCAGCGCCCGCGGTTCGCGGCTTAGCTGCAGGTGCGTCTGCTCCATGTGGTTGCTGTACAGGTGCGTGTCGCCGCCGGTCCAGACAAAATCGCCCACTTCGAGGTCGCACTGCTGGGCTACCATATGCACCAGCAGCGCGTAGCTGGCGATATTGAACGGCAGGCCGAGGAACACGTCGCAAGAGCGCTGATAGAGCTGGCAGGAGAGCTTGCCGTCGGCGACATAGAACTGGAAGAACGCATGGCACGGCGCCAGCGCCATTTTGTTCAGTTCGCCGACGTTCCAGGCCGAGACGATAATCCGACGAGAGTCGGGATCGTTTTTCAGCTGTTCCATCACCGTGCTAATCTGGTCGATGTGACGGCCGTCCGGCGCGGGCCAGGAACGCCACTGCTTGCCATAAACCGGACCCAGGTCGCCGTTTTCATCCGCCCATTCATCCCAGATAGTGACGTTGTTTTCGTGCAGATACGCGACGTTGGTGTCACCCTTCAGGAACCACAGCAGTTCATGGATGATGGAGCGTAAATGACAGCGCTTGGTCGTCACCAACGGGAATCCTTCCTGCAGGTTAAAACGCATCTGGTGGCCGAAAATAGAGACGGTGCCGGTACCGGTGCGGTCATTTTTTTGCGTGCCCTCGTCGAGCACTTTCTGCATCAAATCAAGATACTGTTTCATGGTTCCTCAAGAATTTTGTTGCTGCGGACGAGAACGGTACGCCCAGACCATCATTATGATACCCGCAAGCACCATCGGAATCGAAAGAATCTGCCCCATGCTGATGTACTGTACCCAGCCGCCGGTAAACTGCGCATCAGGCTGGCGGAAGAATTCCACGATGATGCGGAACAAGCCATAGCCGATAAGGAACAGCCCGGAAACCGAACCGGCCGGACGCGGCTTACGGATAAAGAGGTTCAGGATCAGGAACAGCACCACACCTTCCAGCGCCAGTTCATAGAGCTGCGAAGCATGACGCGGCAGCGCGCCGTAGGTATCGAACAGCGATTGCCACTCCGGATGCGATGGCAGCAGCGCCAGATCTTCCGCCCGAGAGCCGGGGAAAATCATGCTGTAGTGGAAGTTCGGATCGACGCGCCCCCACAGTTCACCGTTGATAAAGTTACCCAGACGCCCGGCGCCGAGGCCAAACGGAATCAGCGGCGCAATGAAGTCAGAAACCTGGAAGAAGGTACGCTTCGTGCGTTTGGCGAAAATGATCATCACCAGAATCACGCCGATCAGGCCGCCGTGGAAGGACATACCGCCGTCCCAGACGCGGAACAGATAGAGCGGATCGTCGAGGAACACCGGCAGGTTGTAGAAGAAGACATAGCCAAGACGCCCGCCGAGGAAAACCCCGAGGAAGCCGGCGTACAGCAGGTTTTCAACTTCGTTTTTTGTCCAACCGCTGCCCGGACGATTGGCCCGACGGGTGGCCAACCACATCGCAAAAACAAACCCAACCAGGTACATCAGGCCGTACCAGTGAAGGGAGACCGGTCCAATGGAAAAAATTACCGGATCAAACTCCGGAAAATGCAGGTAGCCACTATTCATCTGTCACCATAAAGACTTGTTATTCCGCCGAAAGTGGACAGCGGGGATCGTTCACGCGCGTCAGAAACGGGCGCTCCAAAGGCTGCGAATGATAGCATAAGCGCCAGGGGCGATCCCCGTTGGACATGTAAAAGATATGTATACGAATGCGAATTCGCGGCTGAGCATTCCCGGAGTCGGCGCGCTGCGCCTGTCCGGGCTACCCAACCCTCAGGCCGCTCGAACCTCGTCAGCGTTGTCCCGGGCCACGGCTAACGCCTTACCCGGGCTTGTATTATTAAAAAACCAGAAAGAACCGGCCTGTTCTCTCTGGTGGTGGTCCG
>NZ_JBEAFR010000043.1:0-105706 GCF_040062315.1 Klebsiella sp. GW_Kp181 | reverse complement strand
CCTGCCTGTCACGCAGGGGGTCGCGGGTTCGAGTCCCGTCCGTTCCGCCACTTATTAAAAAAATTAAGCCTGCTGATTAGCAGGCTTAATGATAAGAAACTTTAGGGGCGTAGCTCAGTTGGTAGAGCACCGGTCTCCAAAACCGGGTGTCGCGAGTTCGAGTCTCTCCGCCCCTGCCATATAATAATCCTTTGCTCAGGCAAAGGATTTTTTTTGCTTTAAATTTCCCTTCGTTCATCCTCCGTCCCTGGAGGAGTCATCCTATCCTAATATGCTGTGCTTCAGGATCTCACGGATTTGCGCTTGCTTATCGCTGTTCTGTAGCCAAATCGCATAAAGAGGCCTTGAAAGCGTCACGCTGTCAGTGACAGTATGCAGGTTATTTTTTTCCTGCGCCCAGAGTACAGGCAACCACGTGCAGCCGTTAAGCGCGCTGAGCTGCTGATACGCTAATTCGGCAGAACTGGTGGTCAGGAGAGGAATATCATCATTTCCGATCAATCCCGCTTCATTTTGTTGAAAGTCAGGACCCCATTCCAGGCGCAAATAATTCAATTCATTTGTATTTTTAGCCGGCGAGGCGCAATAAAGCGCTAAGGTAAAATTACCCAGCAACTGGCTGCTTAGTTCATCCATCTTCGGCGATTCGGTCGTGATCAGTAAATCAAGCTGACGTTCGTGCAGCTGTTTGACCAACGATTGCCTCTGCGCGATTCGCGCCTCAAATTGTAGGTTATAGGGCTCTGTATAGAGCTTTCCTAACCACTCGTTAAGCAGGCATTCCCATAGCGAAGCGCTGGCTCCGATCGAAAATTCGTTATGCCGGGAGGCATTTGCGACCTCCTTGCGCGCAGCTTGCCAGGTGTTCATCAGGGTTTCGGCATAGGGCAGCAGTTTCTCTCCGGCTGACGTCAGGCGGATATTATTGCGATGGCGGGTAAAAAGATTCACCCCCAGCTGGTTCTCCAGCTGACGAATACGAAAGCTAACTGCTGACTGCGTCAGATAAAGCGCCTCTGCGGCTCGGCCAAAGTGGCGAGTTCTGCTCACCTCGAGGAAAGTCTTGAGCAATTCCGTATCCACACTCTTCTCCGCAAAATTATTTGTCGTGATGATTTAAATGTTTTGTTTGACGCTCTGTCAAGCGTAACTAATACTCCGCGCCATAAATAGCTCGGCCAAAGAATCAGGAGCGTGTAGGATGGCGGAAAGCTTTACGACAACTAATCGTTTTTTCGACAATAAAAATTATCCGCGCGGGTTTTCCCGTCATGGAGATTTCACCATCAAAGAGGCGCAACTGCTGGAACGTCATGGTTATGCCTTTAATGAACTCGAACTAGGTAAACGCGAGCCTGTCACCGACGATGAAAAACAGTTTGTTTCGGTCTGCCGTGGTGAACGTGAGCCCGCAACGGAAGCAGAACGCGTCTGGATCAAGTACATGGCGCGCATTAAGCGTCCGAAGCGTTTCCATACTCTTTCCGGCGGCAAGCCGCAGGTGGAAGGTACGGAAGATTACACGGAAAGCGATGATTAAGAAAAAGGGCGTAAGCCCTTTTTTTACGTCATCATTTTTTGCAGATGGCTCAACATTCTGTCTATTGCCCGATAGCCAAGAGCCTCCTGCAAATGACGGCGTTCAATACGATCGACCTTCTCAATATCGGCAATCGTGCGTGAAACTTTAAGCAGGCGCTGCCAGGCCCGGATTGAGAGCCCCAGTTGCGTAAGCGTCTGCTCCAGCCAGATTGCGTCATCTTGATGAAGCTGGCACCAGATTTTCATCTCATTATTCCCCAGATTTGCATTGAGTTTTTTCTGTCGTGACAGTTGCCTTTCGTGCGCAGCCAAAACGCGTTGGCGAACGCAGGCGCTGCTCTCTTCTTCGTTTGTTCCCCGGCTAAGCACCCCCGGCGGCGGCAGAGGAATTTCCAGTGAGAGATCGAAACGGTCAAGAAATGGGCCAGATAAACGGGCCAGGTAGCGTAGCGTCTGTTCTGGAGATGCACGATTATGCTGACCCTGATAATGGCCCGTGGGGCTGGGATTCATTGCTGCAATAAGCTGAAAACGGGCGGGATAATCGATTTTCGCGCGCGTGCGGGAGATATGGATTACCCCGGATTCAATCGGTTCTCTTAATGCATCCAGAACCCTGCGTTCAAATTCGGGCAGCTCATCAAGGAACAGCACGCCATTATGAGCGAGAGAGATCTCTCCCGGTGTTGGAATAGAGCCGCCACCCACCATCGCAGCCAGGGAAGCGCTATGATGCGGAGCTCGAAATGGCCTGCGGCGCCAGTTTTTCATCGCATAACTGGAATTGACCAGGCTAAGTATTGCCGCGCTTTCCAGCGCTTCCTGGTTACTCAGCGGCGGTAGTAGCCCAGGCAGCCGACTCGCGAGCATCGTTTTCCCTGTGCCGGGTGGGCCTATCATCAGCAGGTTATGTCCGCCTGCAGCGATAATTTCCAGCGCTCGCTTTCCTTGCTGCTGACCAATAACCTCGCGCAGGTCTAATGAAGACTCATCTGAGGACTCCGCTTCCGGAATGGGATGATTTAGCGGGTTTTTCCCGTCCAGAAAGGCGCAGACCTCCTGAAGATGGGCGGCGATAAGACAGTCACTGCCGCCGATTAAACCCACCTCAGGAGAATTCTCATGAGAGACAATAATCTTTCTGCCCGCTCTTATCGCCTCCATCGCGCTGGATATAGCCCCAGGAACACCACGTAGAGCGCCTGTAAGCGCCAGCTCGCCGACAAACTCGTATTGATTTAGCCTGGGAGCATTTAGCTGCTCAGAGGCCACCAGAAGCGCGAGAGCGATAGGTAAATCATATCTTCCCCCTTCTTTTGGCAAATCGGCTGGCGCCAGATTGATGGTGATTTTTTTCGCCGGCCAGGCGTAGCCGCTGTTGATAATCGCACTACGTACCCGGTCACGCGCTTCTCTGACCGTTGTTTCAGGCAACCCTACCATCGTCAGGCCAGGGAGTCCGTTGCTGATATGAACTTCAACTGTGATAAGGGGGGCGCCGATCCCAAGAGCGGCGCGGGTGTAAACAATGGCGAGTGACATAAAACCTCCTGAGAGCTGGCATTATGTCGGGGATTTTTTGTCGGGTAATTCAGCAATTTTAAATTCCAGGCGTTCGCTTCCAGCCAATTTTCCGTGAATTGCCGCTTTGCACTCGTTGCGGATACTGACTCGCAAAACATTGTTATCAGCCAGCGATGCGAGAAAAAGCTGTGGCGCTCGCCACAAATTGAAATATTTTCATTTCCTGTTTTTCCTATTAAAAACAATTGTTTTTTCGTAAATGGTTAGCAAGGTAAGAAATAGGGTCATAAAAAAATCTTGTATTTAACGCGATGTCTGTGGTACCTCTTTAGGTATTCCTTCGAACATGAAGCCAGAAAGAACATAAAATGACAGCCCTTCTACGAGTGATTAGCCTGGTCGTGATTAGCGTGGTGGTGATTATTATCCCACCGTGCGGGGCTGCACTTGGACGAGGAAAGGCTTAAAAAACAAGCCTTAACGAACTAAGACCCCCGCACCGAAAGGTCCGGGGGTTTTTTTATAACTTAAAAACAGAAAAGAGGAGCAGATGATGGTTGGCAGCATAAAATTCTGTTTCTCTCGATCTACGACGGGGAAGTAACTATGAATGGGGCGCGGTGGGTGGTACATGCTTTGCGAGCACAGGGTGTCGATACTGTTTTTGGCTATCCGGGTGGCGCAATTATGCCGGTTTACGATGCATTGTATGACGGCGGCGTGGAACACTTACTGTGCCGGCATGAACAAGGCGCAGCTATGGCGGCTATCGGCTATGCCCGGGCTACTGGCAAAACCGGCGTATGTATTGCGACGTCAGGACCGGGCGCAACTAACCTGATCACCGGCCTCGCCGACGCGCTGTTGGACTCCGTTCCCGTCGTTGCCATCACCGGCCAGGTTGCCGCTCCGTTCATTGGTACTGATGCATTCCAGGAAGTGGATGTTCTCGGATTATCGCTGGCATGCACTAAGCATAGTTTTCTGGTGCAGTCGCTGGAAGAGCTGCCGCGCGTCATTGCCGAAGCATTCCATGTGGCAAACTCAGGGCGCCCCGGCCCGGTACTGGTCGATATCCCCAAAGACATTCAGCTGGCTCAGGGCGATCTCGATCCGCATTTCTCCATGGTAGCCGATGACGTTGACTTACCATATGCGGATATCGAATACGCTTTGCAGATGTTGACTCAGGCGCAGAAGCCGATGCTCTACGTTGGCGGTGGCGTAGGTATGGCGCAGGCGGTACCGGCGCTGCGTGAATTTCTTGCCGTCACGCAGATGCCGGCAACGTCTACCCTGAAAGGGCTGGGCGTGGTGGCAGCTGATTATCCATACTATCTGGGCATGCTGGGGATGCATGGAACTAAAGCGGCCAATCTGGCGGTGCAGGAGTGCGATCTGTTGATTGCCGTAGGCGCTCGCTTTGACGATCGCGTTACCGGCAAGCTGAATACGTTCGCCCCGCACGCCAAAGTTATCCATATGGATATCGATCCGGCAGAACTGAACAAGCTCCGTCAGGCGCATATTGGCCTGACTGGCGACTTGAACGTGATGCTGCCGGCGTTGCAACAGCCGCTGTCCATCGATGCCTGGCGTCAACGTAATGCTCAGCTGCGCGCCGAGCACGCATGGCGCTACGATCATCCGGGCGAGGCCATCTATGCTCCATTGCTGCTGAAGCAGCTTTCCGAGCGCAAACCAGCAGATTGCGTCGTGACCACCGATGTGGGCCAGCATCAGATGTGGTCAGCGCAGCATATGACCTATACGCGTCCGGAGAATTTCATCACTTCCAGTGGATTAGGGACCATGGGCTTTGGCCTGCCGGCAGCAGTGGGCGCGCAGGTGGCCCGTCCTGATGATACGGTAATCTGTATCTCCGGTGACGGCTCCTTCATGATGAACGTGCAGGAGCTGGGCACCGTAAAACGCAAGCAGTTGCCGCTGAAGATAGTGTTACTGGATAACCAGCGTTTAGGAATGGTTCGACAATGGCAGCAGCTGTTTTTCCAGGAACGTTATAGCGAAACCACCCTTACCGATAATCCCGATTTTCTTACTCTGGCCAGCGCCTTCGGCATTCCTGGTCAACACATCACCCGTAAAGACCAGGTTGAAGCGGCACTCGACACCATGCTTTCGAGCCAGGGGCCTTACCTGCTTCATGTCTCAATCGACGAACTTGAGAACGTCTGGCCGTTGGTGCCGCCCGGTGCCAGTAATGCAGAAATGCTGGAGAAATTATCATGATGCAACATCAGGTCGCCTTGCAGGCTCGCTTTAATCCAGAAACCTTAGAACGCGTGCTGCGCGTCGTGCGTCATCGCGGGTTCCAGATTTGCGCGATGAATATGGAAACCGCCGCCGATGCCCGGAATATTAATATCGAACTGACCGTTGCCAGCCAGCGGCCCGTCGAATTACTGTTTAGTCAATTAAGCAAACTGGTGGACGTCGCCTGCGTCGAGATCCAGCAACCTACATCACAACAAATTCGCGCCTGAGCGCAAAGGAAGAATAATGACGACGAAAAAAGCTGATTACATTTGGTTCAATGGCGAGATGGTTCCGTGGGGAGAGGCGAAAGTTCACGTGATGTCCCATGCGCTGCACTACGGGACTTCCGTATTTGAAGGCATCCGTTGCTACGACTCTCACAAGGGGCCGGTTGTGTTCCGTCACCGTGAACATATGCAGCGTCTGCATGACTCAGCCAAAATTTATCGTTTCCCGGTTTCGCAAAGCGTTGATGAGCTGATGGAAGCCTGCCGTGAAGTCATTCGTAAAAACAATCTGACCAGCGCCTATATTCGCCCGTTAGTTTTTGTCGGCGACGTGGGCATGGGCGTCAACCCGCCTCCGGGCTATAACACTGACGTGATCATCGCGGCGTTCCCGTGGGGCGCCTACCTGGGTGCCGAAGCTCTGGATCAGGGGATCGATGCGATGGTTTCTTCCTGGAATCGCGCAGCGCCGAACACCATTCCGACCGCGGCCAAAGCCGGCGGTAACTATCTCTCTTCGCTGCTGGTCGGCAGCGAAGCGCGTCGTCATGGCTATCAGGAAGGTATCGCGCTGGACGTGAACGGCTATATCTCTGAAGGCGCCGGTGAAAACCTGTTTGAAGTGAAGGATGGCGTGCTGTTTACCCCGCCGTTCACCTCCTCCGCGCTGCCGGGCATCACCCGCGACGCGATCATCAAACTGGCGAAAGAGCTGGGTCTGGAAGTGCGCGAACAGGTATTGTCTCGTGAGTCGCTGTATCTGGCCGACGAAGTATTTATGTCCGGCACGGCTGCAGAGATTACGCCGGTGCGCAGCGTTGATGGTATTCAGGTGGGCGAAGGTCGCTGCGGCCCGGTCACCAAACGCATTCAGCAAGCATTCTTTGGCCTCTTCACCGGTGAAACCGAGGATAAATGGGGCTGGTTGGATCAGGTTAATAACTAAGTATAAAAAGATGGGGCGGCACGCAACGCCCCATTTAACAGACACTGGGAGTAACTAAAGCATGCCTAAGTACCGTTCCGCCACAACCACTCACGGCCGTAATATGGCGGGTGCCCGCGCGCTGTGGCGCGCCACTGGAATGACCGACGATGATTTCGGTAAGCCGATTATCGCCGTGGTGAACTCTTTCACCCAGTTCGTGCCGGGGCACGTTCACCTGCGCGATCTCGGCAAGCTGGTTGCTGAGCAAATTGAAGCCGCTGGCGGCGTCGCTAAAGAATTCAACACCATTGCGGTGGATGACGGGATCGCGATGGGGCACGGGGGTATGCTTTATTCACTGCCATCCCGCGAACTGATCGCTGACTCGGTGGAGTACATGGTTAACGCCCACTGTGCTGATGCGATGGTCTGTATCTCCAACTGCGATAAAATCACTCCCGGGATGTTAATGGCGTCTCTGCGCCTGAATATTCCGGTAATTTTTGTTTCCGGCGGCCCTATGGAAGCCGGGAAAACCAAACTGTCCGATCAAATCATTAAACTTGACCTGGTCGATGCGATGATTCAGGGCGCTGACCCGAAAGTCTCTGACGATCAGAGTAATCAGGTTGAACGTTCCGCTTGCCCGACCTGCGGTTCCTGTTCCGGGATGTTCACCGCCAACTCCATGAACTGTCTGACCGAAGCGCTGGGCCTGTCGCAGCCGGGTAACGGCTCGCTGCTGGCGACTCACGCCGATCGTAAACAGCTGTTCCTCAATGCGGGTTCGCGTATCGTCGAGCTGACTAAGCGTTACTACGAGCAGGACGACGCTTCTGCGCTGCCGCGTAATATCGCCAGCAAAGCGGCGTTTGAAAACGCCATGACGCTGGATATCGCCATGGGCGGTTCCACCAATACCGTCCTGCATCTGCTGGCGGCAGCGCAGGAGGCGGAAATCGACTTCACCATGAGCGATATCGATAAGCTTTCACGCAAAGTACCGCAGCTGTGTAAGGTGGCGCCAAGTACGCAGAAATATCATATGGAAGACGTGCACCGCGCGGGCGGCGTATTGGGGATTTTAGGCGAGCTGGATCGTGCCGGACTGCTGAACCGCAACGTGAAGAACGTGCTCGGTTTGACCCTGCCGCAGACGCTGGAGCAGTACGATATCACCGTCACGCAGGATGAAGCGGTTAAAAAGATGTTCCGCGCCGGGCCTGCGGGTATCCGCACGACGCAGGCGTTCTCTCAGGATTGCCGCTGGGACAGCCTGGATGACGATCGCGCAGAAGGCTGTATCCGCTCGCTGGAACACGCTTATAGCAAGGACGGCGGTCTGGCCGTTCTGTACGGCAACTTTGCCGAAAATGGCTGCATCGTGAAAACTGCCGGCGTAGACGATAGTATCCTGAAATTCACCGGCCCGGCTAAGGTTTACGAAAGCCAGGACGCGGCCGTGGATGCCATCCTCGGCGGTAAAGTGGTTGCGGGTGATGTGGTAGTTATTCGCTATGAAGGTCCGAAAGGCGGACCGGGGATGCAGGAAATGCTCTATCCGACCACCTTCCTGAAATCCATGGGGCTGGGTAAAGCCTGCGCGCTGATTACCGACGGTCGTTTCTCCGGCGGCACTTCAGGCCTCTCCATCGGTCACGTTTCTCCGGAAGCCGCCAGCGGCGGCAATATCGCGATCATTGAAGATGGCGATATGATCGCCATTGATATCCCAAATCGCGGTATTCAGCTGCAGCTGAGCGATGCTGAGATCGCGGCGCGCCGTGAAGCTCAGGAAGCACGCGGTGATAAAGCCTGGACGCCGAAAGATCGCGAGCGTCAGGTTTCCTTTGCCCTTCGCGCCTACGCCAGCCTGGCAACCAGCGCCGACAAAGGCGCGGTACGCGATAAATCGAAACTTGGGGGTTAATGATGGCCGAGTCGCAACCCCTGTCCGCCGCCCCTGAGGGGGCGGAATACCTCAGAGCCGTACTGCGCGCGCCGGTATACGAAGCCGCGCAGATTACGCCGCTGCAAAAAATGGAAAAGCTCTCGTCGCGCCTCGATAACGTTGTGCTGGTGAAGCGTGAAGATCGTCAGCCGGTGCACAGCTTTAAGCTGCGCGGGGCGTACGCGATGATGGCCGGGCTGACGGAAGAGCAAAAATCGCACGGCGTGATCACCGCTTCGGCGGGTAATCATGCGCAGGGCGTGGCTTTCTCCGCCTCTCGCCTGGGCGTGAAGGCGCTGATCGTCATGCCAACCGCCACCGCGGATATCAAGGTCGATGCGGTTCGCGGCTTCGGTGGTGAAGTGCTGCTGCACGGCGCGAACTTCGATGAAGCCAAAGCCAAAGCTATTGAGCTGGCGCAGCAGCAGGGATTCACCTGGGTACCGCCTTTCGACCATCCGATGGTGATTGCCGGGCAGGGGACGCTGGCGCTGGAGCTGCTGCAGCAGGATGCCCATATCGACCGCGTATTCGTACCGGTTGGCGGCGGAGGTCTCGCGGCGGGCGTGGCGGTGCTGATCAAACAGCTCATGCCGCAGATTAAGGTCATTGCGGTTGAAGCTGAGGATTCTGCCTGTCTGAAAGCCGCCCTGGATGCGGGCCATCCGGTTGATTTACCCCGCGTGGGGCTGTTTGCCGAAGGCGTGGCGGTTAAACGTATCGGTGATGAGACTTTCCGTCTCTGTCAGGAGTATCTCGACGACATTGTCACCGTTGATAGCGATGCCATCTGCGCGGCGATGAAAGACCTGTTTGAAGACGTGCGTGCGGTAGCAGAACCTTCCGGCGCGCTGGCGCTGGCGGGAATGAAAAAATATATCGCTCAGCATAATATTCGCGGCGAACGCCTGGCGCACGTGCTTTCCGGTGCGAACGTCAACTTCCACGGTCTGCGCTACGTTTCCGAACGCTGCGAACTGGGAGAACAGCGTGAAGCGCTGCTGGCGGTCACCATTCCTGAAGAGAAGGGCAGCTTCCTCAAGTTCTGCCAGCTGCTGGGTGGCCGGTCGGTGACCGAGTTTAACTACCGCTTCGCCGATGCAAAGAATGCCTGCATTTTTGTCGGTGTGCGCCTGAGTCGCGGTCTGGAAGAGCGGAAAGAGATCCTCAATCTGCTGCATGAAGGGGGCTACAGCGTGGTGGATCTCTCCGACGACGAAATGGCCAAGCTACACGTACGCTACATGGTCGGCGGGCGACCTTCGCAGCCGTTGCAGGAACGTTTGTTCAGCTTCGAGTTCCCGGAATCGCCCGGCGCCCTGCTGAAGTTCCTGCATACGTTGGGTACCCACTGGAACATTTCACTGTTCCACTACCGCAGTCACGGTACCGATTATGGCCGCGTGCTGGCGGCATTCGAACTGGGCGATCACGAGCCTGATTTTGAAACCCGCCTGCATGAGCTGGGCTACGACTGCCACGATGAAACCCATAACCCGGCGTTCCGGTTCTTCCTGGCGGGGTAGTTATTATGATGACCGGAAGAAACCGCCTCTTCCGGTCATCTGTCAGAATGATATAAATGGCAGCATGGGTTACTTCATCACCGTCCCACGTACATACTTATCCAGCTTGTCCGATTCATAAAAGTTCATGCATTGCGCCAGCACGTTATTGGCAGTCTGAGCATGGTCAGGGTGTAATGACATCGTTAGCCGATCAAAATCTTTCGTCTCTTTGGCGACGAACGTCTGAAATGCCTTCCACACGCCGGCATTATCCAGGGCGTATCTCTCAATCATAAATGACGCATCCTGCGACGGGGCCGATCGCGCGCCTTCAGGCGTTCGGGCTTTGTAATTCGCCACCAGGCATTGCTGAAGCGCCAGATGTTTGATATCCAGCACGGTAATGCCCTTCGGTTTTGCCTGGACGGTACAACATAACAGCATGGCAATGGTTAATAGCAACGTCCCTGAACGCATGTTATCTCCTTATTTTGTTTGAACGATTTCCCAGAACGCATTAATCAGCGGTTCATGCAGTCGCTTTTTGGGCGCGCAGACGCCCAGCTCAAAAGGGGTTTTTTCGTCGCTACGCTCCAGAATCATTACGCGATTGCGCACCGGCTCCGGGCTATTTTCCAGCACCACTTCCGGCAGCAGCGCGACGCCGCAGCCGAGCGCCACCATGGATACCATGGCTTCATGTCCGCCCACCGTCGCGTAAATTGATGGATTACTGATTTTATGGCGACGAAACCACAGCTCAATGCGGCGGCGCACGGGGCCCTGGTCGGCCATGATAAAGGGTACCGTTGCCCAGTCAGGCTTCTCCACCGAGACCTGGTTGCGGACCGGACAAGGCAGCGCCGGGGCGATTAGCACCACCGCCAGATTTTCCAGCATTGCGAAGGCCACCGCGCCGGGAAGCGTTTCTGGCTTACCGGCTATTGCCAGATCGGCTTCACCCGTCACCACTTTCTCCATCGCATCGGCGGCATCGCCGGTGGTGAGCTTAATTTCCACCGAAGGGTGCTCGGCGCGAAAGCGATCGAGTATGGGAGGCAGGTGGCTGTAGGCGGCGGTTACCGAGCAGAAGATATGTAGCTCGCCCGACAGCGACGGCCCTTGCTGATCGATAGTGTGGCGCAGCTGCTGATACTGCAGCAGCGTCTGCTGGGCAAACGTTCGTAGCTCTTCTCCCGCTTCGGTAAGCGTCACCGTGCGGTTATCGCGGACAAACAGCGGCTGCCCGAGGTCTTCTTCCAGGCGCTGAATTTGCCGGGACAGTGTGGAAGGGCTGACGTGCATTGCCCGCGCGCTGCGGCCAAAATGGCGGCTTTCCGCCAGATGCAGGAAGGTTTTTAGATCGCGTAAATCCACCGGCGGCACTCCACGATTTTACATTGCAGAAATTGCAACGTGACGTTGTGAATATATCAATTTCCGCAATAAATTTCCTGTTGTAATGTGGGTACATTCTCGCTGAACCGCGAACCGAACAAAATAAGACACACAACATCACGAGGTATCACCATGGCTAACTACTTTAATACACTGAACCTGCGCCAGCAGCTGGCGCAGCTGGGCAAATGTCGCTTTATGGGTCGCGACGAATTCGCCGATGGCGCAAGCTACCTTCAGGGTAAAAAAGTGGTCATCGTCGGCTGTGGCGCTCAGGGTCTGAACCAGGGCCTGAACATGCGCGACTCCGGTCTCGATATCTCCTACGCGCTGCGTAAAGAAGCGATCGCCGAGAAGCGCGCATCGTGGCGTAAAGCGACCGAAAACGGCTTCAAAGTGGGTACCTACGAAGAGCTGATCCCGCAGGCTGACCTGGTGGTTAACCTGACGCCGGATAAGCAGCACTCTGACGTTGTGCGTTCCGTTCAGCCGCTGATGAAAGACGGCGCGGCGCTGGGCTACTCTCACGGTTTCAACATCGTGGAAGTGGGTGAGCAGATCCGTAAGGATATCACCGTTGTGATGGTAGCGCCGAAGTGTCCGGGTACCGAAGTGCGCGAAGAGTACAAACGTGGTTTTGGCGTACCGACTCTGATCGCGGTTCACCCGGAAAACGATCCGAAAGGCGAAGGCATGGCCATCGCTAAAGCCTGGGCTGCGGCCACCGGCGGTCACCGTGCGGGCGTTCTGGAGTCTTCCTTCGTGGCGGAAGTGAAATCCGACCTGATGGGCGAGCAGACCATTCTGTGCGGTATGCTGCAGGCTGGCTCTCTGCTGTGCTTCGACAAGCTGGTGGAAGAAGGTACCGACCCGGCATACGCTGAGAAACTGATTCAGTTCGGCTGGGAAACCATCACCGAAGCGCTGAAGCAGGGCGGTATCACCCTGATGATGGATCGCCTGTCTAACCCGGCTAAGCTGCGTGCTTATGCGCTGTCCGAACAGCTGAAAGAGATTATGGCGCCGCTGTTCCAGAAACATATGGATGACATCATCTCCGGTGAATTCTCCTCCGGTATGATGGCTGACTGGGCCAACGACGATAAAAAACTGCTGACCTGGCGTGAAGAGACCGGTAAAACCGCGTTCGAAACCGCGCCGCAGTTTGAAGGTAAAATCGGCGAGCAGGAGTACTTCGATAAAGGCGTTCTGATGATCGCGATGGTGAAAGCAGGCGTTGAGCTGGCGTTCGAAACCATGGTCGATTCCGGCATCATCGAAGAGTCCGCTTACTATGAATCGCTGCACGAGCTGCCGCTGATCGCCAACACCATCGCCCGTAAGCGCCTGTACGAAATGAACGTGGTTATCTCCGATACCGCAGAATACGGTAACTACCTGTTCTCTTACGCTTGCGTACCGCTGCTGAAAGAGTTCATGACTACCCTGCAGACCGGCGACCTGGGCAAAGCGATTGCCGAAGGCGCGGTAGATAACGCTCAGCTGCGCGACGTGAATGAAGCTATTCGCAGCCACGCTATCGAGCAGGTTGGTAAGAAACTGCGCGGCTATATGACCGATATGAAACGTATTGCGGTAGCGGGCTAATTCCCCGTCGCCTTTCAACTTGCAGATGCGTTGGCTGCGTTCGTACACCCCAGTCACATAGTTATCTATGCTCCTGGGGCTGTACTCACTTGCCGCCTTCCTGCAAGCTGAAATCCTTAGGGGAAAGCTGTGAGATAAAAAACCGGTGCAAATAAGACACCGGTTTTTTTATTTGCGGTACAGCACCTTGATGATGTGATAACCAAACTGAGTGTGCAGCGGGCCGGTTGGCTCCAGCTCCGGGCAGGAGAAGACGACTTTATCAAACGCCGGCACCATCTGACCCTGGCGGAATTCACCTAAATCGCCGCCGCGTTTGCCTGACGGGCAGATCGAGTGCTTCTTCGCCAGTTTGCCGAAATCGGCGCCGTTTTTAATTTGCTCCAGAAGATCCAGTGCCAGCTTCTCTTCTTTAACCAGGATATGCAGTGCTGCTGCCGTTTTTGCCATGATCGTACCTTGAGTGAATGGGGGATAAATCAGGGCGCAATAGTAGCATGGGCTAGCGGCGATAGAGCACCTTAATGATGTGGTAGCCGAACTTGGTTTTGACCGGTCCATATGGCTTGAGCAGCGGGCAGCTGAAGACCGCTTTATCAAACGGCCCGACCATAACGCCTTGATTAAACTCCCCAAGATCGCCGCCGTTGCGTCCTGATGGACATTTCGAATAGCGCTTTGCCAGGTGATCGAAGCTGACGCCACGTTCCAGTTTGGCGAGGATCTCGTGCGCCAGTTTCTCTTCTTTAACCAGGATGTGCAGGGCTGCTGCGCTTTTTGCCATTATGGTGTTCTCAGTCGCAAAGATATCCCGTTACTTTACCACCCGCTTTGGCCGTGGACCTATACTCTTCGCCATCGCGGGACAGATGTCTCGCCTGATAAACGGAAGCGGGAGATGAGCAACACTTTTATCCGGCGTATTCCCTCTGGTCGGGGACAGCCGTCCTGTCCTTATAGTCCTGGAGCGAGATAACATGGATACAATGAAAAAAACTGAATTTTCAGTTGGCTGGCTTTCGGGGCTGAGTGAGATCGTGAGCGATCCACAGCTCTATGAATTACTAAAATATTGTCCCCTCGAGATCATGCAGCGCTGGCGCTTCGAAGAGATCCCGCGCGGCGATTTTATCTGTCGACAGGGGGAGGTGTGTCAGCGCTTTTCGCTGATTATCGCCGGTGAGGTGGATGTTTTCTACGAGGCTGAAGATGGGCGCCGCTATCGCCAGGCCCGCTACCGAAAAGGCGATATGGTGGGCGAGCTCGAGATATTTGAGTCGCGTCAGTATATCTGCTCGGTGGCGGCGGTGGGGCATGTGCAGCTTCTCAGCCTGTCACAGGAATATTTCTGCCGCTGGCTGGCGTTAGATAACCATTTTAACCAGCGGATGCTGCGCTTCTTTAGCCAGCAATATTACCAGCTGTCGAAAAAGGCCAGCAGCGACAATCTTTATTCGTTGCATCAGCGGGTGTGCCAGGCCCTATGGCTGCGTTATCAGCAGGATGGCGCCAATGAAATCTTGCTGGATAAGCAGAATCTCAGCCAGGAATTTGCGGCGACGACCCGCAGTATTAACCGTATTTTGCATGACCTGAAAGCGCTACAAATTATTGATACCGATGGTGAACGCATTGTGTTGTTAGCCCCTGAAAAACTTAAACAGGAGGCTGATATCGGATAACCGCAAGAGTGAAGGAGGCGGGAGTATGTCGCTGCAACCCCATATCCAGTTAAGCAAAGAGATGACCGGCGCGCGGTACGCGCTGCTGCCGGGCGACCCCCAGAGGGTCGACCGTATCGTCAGTTTTCTTGATAATCCCGAGCCGCTCGGTCAGAACCGGGAGTTTCGCGCCGCACGCGGCTGGTACCAGGGCGTGGAAATTTTGGTGCTCTCTACCGGAATTGGCGGCCCCTCCACTGCGATCGCCATTGAAGAGCTGCGCCAGATCGGCGTTACGACCCTGATTCGTATCGGCAGCTGCGGCGCCCTGCAGGATAATCTTGCGCTCGGCGACGTAATTATCGCCCACGGCGCGGTTATGGATGACGGCACCAGCCGAACCTATGCGCCGGCAGGCTATCCGGCCTGCGCCGACCCGCAGCTGACCTGGGAGCTGATGGCGCAGGCGCGGCAAATGAATATCCCCGCCGCGTGCGGACTGGTGCGCAGCCATGACAGTTTTTATACCGATCGCGAGGCGGAGCTGGATGCACAGTGGTCGGCGCTTGGTATTCTGGGTGCAGATATGGAAAGCGCCGCCCTGATGACCATCGGCGCGCTGCGCGGGTTACGTACAGCCTCATTGCTCAACGTAGTAGTTGCCCACAACGGTTGCCTGGATAGCAGCATCAATGATTATGTCCAGCAGGAGGCTCTGTGCCAGCAGGGCGAAGAACGGCAAATTACCCTGGCGCTGCGCGCCATTTATTCCGCTAGCCAGCAAGGAGGTTTATGATGGACTTTTTTAGCATTAACAATGTGATGGTCAATATTCCTCTCGGCGAAGGCGGCTATGCGCTATCGTGGATTGAAGCCATCGGTACCGTATTCGGTCTGCTGTGCATCTGGTGCGCCAGCCGGGAAAAAATCATCAATTATCTGTTTGGCCTGATTAACGTCACGCTGTTTGCGGCCATTTTCTTCCAGATTCAGCTCTATGCCAGCCTGCTGCTGCAGGTATTTTTCTTCGCCGCCAACATTTACGGCTGGTACGCATGGAGCCGGCAAAACGAGGCGCAGGAAGCTACGCTCAAGGTTCGCTGGCTTTCCCGTCAGCAAACGCTGGCGCTGGGCGCCGTTTGCGCGGTGGCGATCGTGCTGATGACGCTGTTTATCGATCCGGTGTTTGCGATGCTGACCCGCATCATGATTGCCCTGCTGCAAACGTTCGGCATGCAGGTGGCGATGCCCGACCTCCAGCCCGACGCCTTCCCGTTCTGGGATTCCACCATGCTGGTGTTGTCAATTGCCGCCATGGTACTGATGACGCGTAAGTTTGTCGAAAACTGGCTGCTGTGGGTCGTTATCGACGTGATTAGCGTGGTTATCTACGCGGTACAGGGCGTTTACGCAATGTCGCTTGAGTATGTTCTGCTGACGGCTATCGCGGTCATGGGCTCATACAGCTGGATCAAGAGCGCGCAGCGTAATGGCTATGCGCCGCTTGCCGCCGCCGGATCCTGATTTAGCGATTTACAGGCTGCCTGAAAGGGCAGCCTGTTGCTCTCTGTGCCCCTCTTTCTGCTACAATCCCCACCCCGTTCGAAGATTGAGCAAAAGACTCCCATGCGTTTAAACCCTGGCCAACAACAAGCCGTCGAATTCGTTACCGGACCGTGCCTGGTGCTGGCGGGTGCCGGTTCCGGTAAGACCCGCGTTATTACCAATAAAATCGCCCACCTGATCCGCGGCTGCGGCTATCAGGCGCGCCATATTGCGGCTGTCACCTTTACCAATAAGGCGGCGCGCGAAATGAAAGAGCGCGTCGGGCAAACGCTGGGACGCAAAGAGGCGCGCGGGCTGATGATTTCCACCTTCCATACGCTGGGGCTGGACATTATCAAGCGCGAATACGCCGCGTTAGGGATGAAATCAAACTTCTCGCTGTTCGACGATACTGACCAGGTCGCGCTGTTAAAAGAGCTCACCGAGGGGCTGATCGAAGACGATAAAGTGGTGCTTCAGCAGCTGATCTCCACGATCTCCAACTGGAAAAACGATCTGAAAACACCTTCTCAGGCCGCCGCCGGCGCGAAAGGGGAGCGGGATCGGATCTTCGCTCACTGCTACGGCCTGTACGATGCGCATATGAAAGCCTGCAACGTACTCGATTTCGACGATCTGATCCTCCTGCCAACGCTGCTGCTGCAGCGTAACGAAGAGGTGCGGGAACGCTGGCAGAATAAGATCCGTTATCTGCTGGTGGATGAATACCAGGACACCAATACCAGCCAGTACGAGCTGGTAAAACTGCTGGTGGGACAGCGGGCGCGCTTTACCGTGGTCGGCGATGACGATCAGTCGATCTACTCCTGGCGCGGCGCGCGGCCGCAGAATCTGGTACTGCTAAGCCAGGATTTCCCGGCGCTGCAGGTGATCAAGCTGGAGCAAAACTATCGCTCATCAGGGCGCATCCTGAAGGCGGCGAACATCCTGATCGCCAATAATCCGCACGTTTTCGAGAAGCGCCTGTTTTCCGAACTGGGCTATGGCATAGAGCTGAAGGTGCTCTCCGCCAATAACGAAGACCATGAGGCGGAGCGCGTTGCCGGTGAACTCATCGCTCATCACTTTATTAATAAAACCGCCTATAAGGACTACGCGATCCTGTATCGCGGCAACCATCAGTCGCGGGTTTTTGAAAAGATGCTGATGCAGAACCGCATCCCGTACAAAATTTCCGGCGGCACGTCGTTCTTTTCCCGCCCGGAAATTAAAGACCTGCTGGCCTATCTGCGCGTGCTGACTAACCCTGATGATGACAGCGCCTTCATGCGCATCGTCAATACGCCAAAGCGCGAGATCGGTTCGGCGACCCTGAAAAAGTTGGGCGAATGGGCGATGGGACGCAATAAAAGCATGTTTACCGCCAGCTTCGATATGGGGTTGACCCAGACGCTGAGCGGACGCGGCTACGAGTCTTTGACCCGCTTCACCCACTGGCTGCGTGAGATTCAACAGCTTTCCGAGCGCGAGCCGATTGCGGCTGTCCGCGATCTGATCCGCGGCGTGGATTATGAATCCTGGCTTTATGAGACCTCGCCCAGCCCGAAAGCCGCCGAGATGCGGATGAAAAACGTCAATACGCTGTTCACGTGGATGACCGAAATGCTCGAAGGCAGCGAGATCGATGAACCGATGACGCTTACCCAGGTCGTTACCCGCTTTACCCTCCGCGACATGATGGAGCGCGGCGAGTCGGATGAGGAGACGGATCAGGTGCAGCTAATGACGCTTCACGCATCAAAGGGGCTGGAGTTTCCCTACGTCTATCTGGTTGGTATGGAAGAGGGGCTGCTGCCGCACCAGAGCAGCATTGATGAAGACAACGTCGATGAAGAGCGTCGCCTTGCCTACGTTGGTATCACCCGCGCGCAGAAAGAGCTGACTTTTACCCTGTGCAAAGAGCGCCGTCAGTACGGCGAACTGGTGCGGCCAGAGCCGAGCCGTTTTCTGCTGGAACTGCCGCAGGATGATCTGATTTGGGAGCAGGAGCGCAAAGTTATTTCGCCGGAAGAGCGCATGCATAAAGGGCAAGCGAACGTCGCCAACATCCGGGCGATGCTGGCGAAAGCGCGTAAATAGCGGCTAGCGGCCGTTGCCCTCTCGACGCTGGAACTGGCGTAGCTCTTCGCGATTCGGAGCGCCGTCTGAACCAGGTTTGCTGACAACAATGGCCGCCACTTGATTGCCCAGCCGCGTTGCCTGCTGCAGATCCATCCCGCAGGCCAGCCCGGCGATAGTACCGGCACAGTGGCTGTCTCCTGCGGCAATCGTGTCGTGAACCTGTACACGGTAGGCCGGAATATGCTGCGGTTGCGCGTCAGGTTCAACCACCCACGCGCCATCCTTATCAAACCGACAAATTGCTCGTAGCTGCCAGTCGCTGGCGAGCCGAGTGGCGTCGTCAAGCGTGGCGCCATCCCGATCGTATAAACGCGCGCATAGCACCCTAAGTTCATCGCGATTAAGGGTGAGAACGGGGCGTTTGCGCAGCAGCGCCTGAATAAAGCGAATATCCAGATCGCCCAGGCGTGGGCCAAAATCGACAAACAGCGTTTTATCTTCTGCCTGGGCAAGGAGCCACTGGCGCAGCGCTTCGCTGGCCAGTTCGTAGCCCGAGACGTAAATAATCGCGTCATTCGGCAGCGGTATTTGCGCTAATAGTTCATCAGTCCAGTGCTGTTCGCAGCCCTCAATGGTGATAAACGTCCGCTCTTTGTCGGCTTCAACAAGAGCCAGACACCAGCCGTTATCGTGGGTGGGATGACGTAAGAGGACGGGCAAGTTTTCCAGCGCCATTTTTTGCGCAACGGCCTGCCCCCAGTCGCCATTGCCTACCGGTATGGCGTTAACGGGAAACAGCTCGAGGCGCGAGAGCGCACGGGCGACGTTAAACGCGCAGCCGCCAATCTGCCGTCCGCCGTCGCGGGCGGGGACATCGCTACCGCTTTGCGGCAGCGCATCGAGATGGAGAATTATGTCGCCAAAAGCGGCGCCGATCACCACGATCGGCCGCCGCGGCGATAGCTGGTCAGCGCTGATTGTCACGGCTGTCCCCCTTTTTCGGTCCGAAGACAAGATAGAGCACCAGGCTCAGAATAAAAGAGACGAATAACCCGAGGCTGGAGTCCGCGAAAATGCCGACCGCGAAAGGTCCGTCGATAAACCCGGTTTTAGAGACCATCAACCCCGCCAGCGCGCCGACAATCCAGCAGCCCAGCGCGGTACGGTTGGCACCGCTTTCTCTGAACAAATCAGCTTCAGAATAGCCGACACGGCGGCGCATCCGATAAAAATCGACCATAAAGATGGCGGCCCAGGCGGCAAGAAATACGCCGCAGAAAATCAGAAACGCGATGAACGGCCCGAGAAAATCTTTCGAGACAAACAGCACGTAGAGGGCGATCCCCAGAACCAGCACGGCATCAATGGCTACGGCGGAACGCTGCTGCAGTTTAATTCCCATGCTTAACAGGTTAAGGCTGGCGGAATAGAGACTCAGCACGGCGATAGTCACAACCCCGGCGGTAGCTGCAGCCAGATAGGGGATTGCCATCCATGAAGGCAGCAGTTTACCGATCGCTGAAATGGGGTTTTCGCTGGAGGCCAGATCGGGGATTTGGGCGGTGAGCAGTATTCCGGTCAGCATTAGCAGCAGCAGGGGAAGGGCTGCGCCGCTTACAACGGCGAGGAAAATCCCCTTTTCGCCGGAGTCAGGGCGCTGATCGCGGCTATAGTCGGCGCCGGCGATCGCCCAGCTGATGCCGGTTCCCGCGGCAATAATAGAGACCGCCGGCAAAAAGCCCGTCAGCCAGCTACCTGACGGCAGCGCGAGGATGGCCTGCCAGTCCGCGGTGAAGAGCAGATAAATGACGACCAGCAGCGTCATGGCGCCAAAGATACGGGTGATCCACTTTTGCATCATCAGCACGGCATTTTGGCCGAGCACGCTAACCAGCACGGTCAGGCCGCCAAACAGAAAAAGCGACAGCGCGGTGGTAGTCAGGCTCTCTTCAAAACCCATGGCGGCAAACAGCGCAACGAGGGTGAGCGTACCGGTAATGATATTGACCGACTCCCAGCCCATCAGGTTTACCCAGCAGAAGCTGGTAGGTGCGATGTTGCCGCGCTTGCCAAAAATGACGCGTGAAAGCGTCAGCGTCGTGGTGCGGCCGATTTTTCCGGCGATACTGGTGACGCCGACCAGCGCAAAGGAGGCGACGCCCGCCACGGCGGCAAGAATCGACTGCCAGAAGGAGAGGCCGAACGATACAATGACTGCGCCGTAAACGACGCCAAGAATGCCGATGTTTGCGGCGCACCAGACGAAAAATAGCTGGATCGGTTTTTGTGTCTGGTGGACCGGGGGGACCAGATCAATCCCCAACTCCGCCATTCCGGGATCTGCTGTCTGGATATTTCCATCGTATGAAGCTTTGCTGTCCATATTGATGCCCTCTGTCAATTAAGCGAAGCGGTATCCTGCAAGCCGCTGTGCGTAAGGCGCGAAGTCTATGCTATTGGCCCGATTAATCTGTTGGATATGTTCCTCAGGAAACGCCTCTATGCCATGAAGCGCGCCGCAGATGGCGGTTGCCATCGCGCCTATCGTGTCGGTGTCGCCGCCTAAATTGGCCGCCAGCATAGCGCATTTCATAGGCTGCGTTTTTGCCAGCTCGACCAGCGCAATCGCCGCGGGGACAGACTCGATAATATCCATTCCGGCGCCGATATCCTCATAAATACGTTCAATTCCTGTCAGATGGTCGGTTTCGCTGGCGATCGTGGTCAGCGCGAGATTAATTCGGTTACCGAGAAGTGGACTAAAAGTGGACTCATACTGGCGCTGGGTTTCATTGGCGAGCGATGCCAGCTCCGTTTTAATTAACAGCCATCCGGCTCCTTCAATGGCGCGACTGATCGCCCAGGCGATAACTACCGCGCCGGCGATGGCGATATCTGATTTGTGCGTCGGCAGGCAGGAGAGGCGAACTTGCTCAATGAAAAATGGCTTATTCCGGGTCGGCAGCAGACAGCCCATAGGCGCCACGCGCATTGCCGCACCGTTGGTCACGCCGTTGGCCGCGATCTTATCGAGCGCTTGCCCCTGTTCAAGCGCCAGCAGGGAGGCCTTCGAGGTTGGGCCGAGAATATTTTTTTCAAAAGCCTGGCAGCGTCTGGCCCATAGCAGAATATGCCTGGCAATAGCCAGTGGATCGGTCACGCCGTTGGTTTCATTCAGGGCATCCATTAGTGCGATGCACTGATGGGTGTCATCGGTAAACTCTGCGGCGCGAAATTCGCAGGCCGCAATATTCTCTTTCGGTCCAGGAAGGAAGCGTTCAATCCAACCAAAGTGGTTGATAATGCGGCGTTTAGGCCACAGTTCGGAAGGCATGCCCATCGCATCACCGATGGCTTGCCCGTAAAGACAGCCAAGGATGCGGCTTTCGGCGGTATTAGTAGGGCGAATATCAGACATCGTCGACTCCCGGAAACAAGTGAATAAAAGTTATCCTAAAAATAGATCCAGATTAAGTCCAGTTAAAGTCCTTTATGGTCATGCTGTGATCGCAGGCGCATTCTGCAAGAAAAATGCGGCGCTCAAAAGGGTGGGGAGACGTTATGATGGGGCTACTAATTCCAGTATGGATCCACTAGGATAAATCCACTGCTACTAAATTCCGGAAGGCCACGAAACGATGTCGCAACCGTTGCTTGAGTATATAAAAGGGCGTCTGAATGCAGAGGCCCCCGCGCCGCTTTATATTCAACTTAAACAAGCCATTGAAGCGGCAATGACGGAGCGGCTGCTGACGCACGGCAGTATTTTGCCCTCCGAACGTAAAATGTCGCAGACGCTTGAGCTCTCGCGCGTGACGGTGGTGAAGGCGCTGGATGCCCTGCTGGAAGCCGGGCTGGTGATTAAGCGTCACGGAAAGGGTACCGAGGTCAATTTGCCGGTAAGCTATAACCTTGCCAGCGGGGGATTTTCTGCCCAGCTGCAAAATTCGGGGACGGTATCTAACCGATGGCTGGTGAGGGAAAAACTGGCGGCGGATGATTTTTTGGCTCGTGAACTGGAGATCGCCGTCGGCGATCGGGTGGCGAAAATAAAACGCGTGCGTTTAGTCGATGCGCTTCCGGTCTCCATCGAAACCATGTTTATTCCCGAGCGTTTTTTACCCCGTCCGGATCTGCTTGAAGGGTCGCTGTACGCGCACTGGGCGGAAAATAATATTTTTCCCGATCTCCAGGACTACTCACTCACGGTACATATCCCTTCCGGCGAAGAACTGAATTTGCTCGACCTGCCGCAAGGCGTGCCATTGATGAAAATTACGCTGAAAAGTCGTAATGCTCAGGGAGAGGTGCTTGAGTACGGTACTGCATTTTGCCTGAGCAATTACTTTAACTTTGATTTCCGGGTGAAACTCCAGTCTGCGTCTGGCGGTAAACCGGGCAGCGCTCACAAAAAAGACGCGTAACACCAGCATCCGGGCGATGCTGGTAGCATAGCGTTCAGGCGATCAACTGTTGCCAGGCGGCGGAGAAGGGCATCACCAGCAGTAGCGATGGCAGCATGTTCGCCGTCGGAAAAGCGCGAATCCCGCAGAGTCGAAAGCCCGTTGCCAGCATGATGATGCCGCCGCAGGCAGTAAAATCCGCGATCATTGAAGGGGTGATTAACGCCATAATAACGCTGGCGGCGAAGAAAAGGATCGCGAATACAATAAGCTGGGGCACAAAGATAACGGCGATGATGTACCCCAGCGCGGAGGCAAAAATAGCGGCGGTGAAAAAGTCGAGAATGGATTTGGTGAGCAGTATGGTCGCATCTCCTGTCATACCTTCGGTTAATGTGCCAAAAATACCGGTTCCGCTGGCGCAAAACAGGATCAGTACGGCGATAAACTGATTAGTGAAATCCTGGGGATCAATATCGGCACTGCCTTTGCCGGGAAATACTTTCTCAACGGGGCCCCGAAGCTTTATTCCGGCATTTTCGATAACTTTTTCGATATGCAGCAGGCTACCGATAATGGTGCCGACGATGACAGCCAGGGCAATGGGCGGCAGATTCATCAGCTTATTGAGAAAAAACACGCCCATGCTAATAGAAATTAACCCGGCGATTAAAGGTAAGGTCTTTTTTAAATGTTCGGGAATAAATCGATTGAGCGATGCGCCAAAAATTGCGCCGACAAGTAGCGAGCCACTGCAAACAAAGATTCCTACCGGCATGATATATTCTCCATAAATGAAAGGGCCTGATATCAGGCCCTTTCATTAATACTGGATGGAATTATTTAATATTAAATACGCGGCTGGCATTACCCCAGGCGATTTTATTCTTCAGTTCACTATCCATTTCCAGAGGATCGAACCAATCACAGGCCTGATGAATATCTTCATACGGATAATCGACGGAGAACATCACGCGATCCGGACCCATAATAGCTAGCGCATTTTGCAGAGAGTAGGTATTAAAATGGCCGCTGGTGGTGACGATAAAGTTATTCTGCAAATAGTGCATTAACGGTTTTTCTGCTTTGCCCAGGCCGCAGCCGAAACGCTGACGATAGAGACGGTGTTGGGTGCGTGGCAGCATATGAACCAGGCCTTCGCCTAAGTGACCCAACACCAGATTCAGGTTGGGATAGCGATCGAACAACCCGCTCATCATCAGGCGAATCGCATGAACCGCGGTTTCCTGGGCAAAGCCCCAGGCGGATCCGATCAGGCTTTCATAACCGGTGTAGATGCCGCGCGCCGGGCCTTCTAAGGGCTCACGCGGATGCAGATAAACGGGAACGTTCAGTTCGTTGACTTTATCCCAGAATACCAGCATTGATTCATCATCCAGGTACAGACCGTGCTCGTTATCCTTGACGTTGGTGTAACCGTTAATCAGCGCGCCTTTCATGCCCAATTTTTTTACCGCACGCTCCAGTTCTTCGGCCGCAGCTTCGGGGTTTTGTAATGCCAGAGTAGCGAATGCGCTAAATTTATCCGGATTAGGTTTAACATAATTCTCGATGATGTAGTCGTTGGTTTCGCGCGCAAAAGATACGGCTGTGGCTTTATCCAAAATAGATTGAGCGCCAGGGGAAGTTAGAGAAAGAATAACATGGTCGATATTTCTCTGGGCCATTTCATCCAGTTGATAGCTACGATCTAATAAGCGGCGCTCAACGTCCATCATATATTCAGAACCGTTTCTTGAGGCTTCACCCGTAGAGTCCCAAAGGCTGTTGTTTTTAGGTGTTGAAACGTGTTCTTCTAACGCGATTTTTCCACGCATATTCTATTCCTCTATTTGGTTTTAATATGACCTGATGCGAGGAGAATAGGATTTTTTACGTACTGGCAGCAATAAACAGAATGCAATACAGGGTATCAGAAAAGCTAATACAGCATGACCTCCGGGAGCCGGAAAATTAATAGGGAATTTTGCTACTGCCGGTTGTGGGTAAGTTTACGATCAGCGACCGCAACCAGATGTGCCCGGGATCGCGGTGCAGACGCTGATGCCAGACCTGGCGAATAGCAATTTCCGGCAGCGAAAATGGCAGCGGCCAGCTGCAGCAGGGATAGCGAGTAATAATATGATTTGCCAGCTGCTCGGGGACGACGGCAATCAATTCACTGCCCGCAACCAGCTCGCCTGCGCCTAAAAAGCTGGGAAGAGTGAGGGCGATGCGTCGCGGCATACCGTACTCGTTAAGTAATCTATCGATATCGCCATGCCCGGTCCCGTTGACGTGAACGGCCAGATGCTTTTCCTGGCGCCAGTTCTCGGCGGTAAACGCGGCTCGGATCCGCGGATGGTTTTCTGCTGTCAGGCATACGTAGGATTGATCAAACAGGCGCTGCTGGTAAATGTTATCCGGTAGCTGCCTAAGATAGCCTATAGCTAAATCGCACTTCCCAGACTCAAGCGCACCCAGCGTTTGATCATCGATATTCAGCACCGAAATAGTAATGCCTTCGGCGTTAAGCTGCTGTAGCTGTGCTTGCAACGGCGGCAACAACGTCATCTGGCTGATATCAGTCATGCCGATAGTGAAATTACGTGTGCTGGTTTGGGGGTTAAATTCAGGGTTGCCAGGGAGCTGGTTATCGACCAGTTGAAGAATAGTAAAAACGGTCTGAGCAATATCATCTGCGCGCGGCGTGGGCACCATACGCTGTCCGATTCGCACAAACAGGGGATCGTCGAAATGCTCGCGAAGTTTTTTCAACAATAAGCTGCCGGTCGGCTGGCTGATATTAAGCGCTTCGGCGGCGGGAGAGACATTGCCCAGACGGAAGAGGGCGGAAAAAAACGCAGCGATTTGAAGTCCAGTTCTTCTCGCATGGTATCCCCCTGATTGGGCTATATTGCTGCGCTATCCTCGATAATCTGCAGCGGCCAGTGAACGTAGCTCTGCCACTGGCACTCCTGCTCGACCATTTCCCGACCCAGAGGATGGTTTTCCAGCCATCCCTGCGGCAGGGTCAGCGTCAGGCACTCATCTTCAGCGGCCAGCGTCATCATCGGCAGCAGATCGTCGCGTCGGCGGTTGGCAAATAAAATAGCCAGGCGCAGCAGACGGCACATATGCTCAGCGACTCTCGGCGGCACCGCGTTCTGTTGATGAATGGAAGATAGATCGACGGCGTTGGTTTGGTTTAACAGCAACGTTGCCAGCAGCTTCTTTTGCGCGGGGGTAAAGCCGGGCAGGTCCAGGTTGCGCACCAGCCAGGCGGCGTGCAGCGGCGCCTGTTTGTACTCCACGCTCAAACCGATTTCATGCAACTGGCAGGCGCTTTGCAGCAAATCAAAGCATAACGGCTCAATTTCCCAGCTCTTTTCTACCTGATGAGCGAAATGGGCGGCTAACTGAGCAACGCGCTGTGCCTGCTCGGTATCTACCAAAAACCGGCGCTGAATATTGCGTAACGTACGGCTGCGAATATCCTGATCGACCGACAGATGCAGCATGCCGTAAACGAGGCCTTCGCGCAGCGCCCCGCCCGCGAGAGTCATGCACTGAATATTGAGCTCGCTGAAAATGGCAATCAGAATCGCCAGGCCGCTAGGAAAGACGAGCGCGCGTTCAAGCGTCAGGCCTTCAATTTCGAGCTCTTCCAGACGTCCGCACTGAATCGCGCGCTGTTTGAGCTGCTGTAGCTTGGCTAAGGTGATGCGTTCATCCATCCCCTGCGCCATCATGATTTCCTGTAACGCCTGCACGGTGCCGGATGCGCCGACGCACACTTTCCAACCGTGGTAGCGCAGAACATCGGCGACGGGGCGCAGCACTTCACGCGCAGCGGTTTCGGCCTGGCTAAAGTTCTCTTTGGTCAGGCTGCGATCGGCAAAGTAGCGTTCCAGCCAGGTCACACAGCCCATCGACAGGCTGAAAAGCGAGGTCGTTTGCGCACCGGTGCCGGTAACCAGTTCGGTACTGGCGCCGCCAATATCCACAACCAGACGCTGATCTGCACCGCCGGTTGTATGGGCCACGCCCTGATAAATCAGGCGTGCTTCCTCTTCACCGCTGATAACCTGCACCGGGCAGCCGAGAATGTCCCGCGCTTTCTCCAGAAACTCGCCGGCGTTCACCGCCAGCCGCAGCGTCGCGGTAGCCACCACGCGGGTTTGCGCCGGAGGAATATCCTGCAAACGCTCGGCAAACAGGCGTAAACATTGCCAGCCGCGTTCCATAGCTTCCGCAGAGAGCGTGTTGTCGCTGTTCAGGCCTGCGGCCAGACGTACTTTGCGTTTGATGCGACTCAGGGTCTGGATGCTTCCGGCCACCTCGCGTACAACCAGCATATGAAAGCTATTAGATCCCAGATCGATAGCGGCATAGAGCGAGGTGGAACTCATACACTTCATCTTTCAAACTGCCTCTGTGTTGGCTGCGTTCTCTGTACCCGAATCGCTGACCAGCGTCAGCTTGTTGCGATTCGCTTTCTTGCGGCCTTGATGCTGCTTGAACGATTTTGTGTATGGCATATTTCTTTAACCTGAACGACGACGATTACGTGGCGGACCGTTGCGGCGCGGGCCGTTGCCCGGACGCGGGCGCGTGAGGCGCAGCGGCTTAGGCAGGTCAGTCATGAGCGCGTCCGAATTGTATTTGCTCACCGGAATCGAATGACCAATATAGGTTTCAATCGCCGGAAGGTTCAGCGCGTACTCTTCACAGGCCAGGCTGATGGAGTGACCGCTGGCGCCAGCGCGGCCGGTACGGCCAATACGGTGAACGTAGTCTTCGCAATCGTCCGGCAGATCGTAGTTAAAGACGTGCGTCACGGCTGGAATATGCAGACCGCGAGCAGCTACGTCGGTTGCGACCAGAATATCGATATCGCCGCGGGTAAATTCGTCAAGAATACGCAGACGTTTTTTCTGCGCGACGTCGCCGGTTAACAGGCCAACGCGATGGCCGTCCGCTGCCAGGTGACCCCAGATATCTTCACAGCGATGCTTGGTATTGGCGAAAATAATCGCGCGATCGGGCCACTCTTCTTCCAGCAGCGTCTGCAGCAGGCGCATTTTTTCTTCATTGGAAGGGTAGAACAGTTCTTCTTTAATACGGTGGCCGGTTTTCTGCTCTGGCTCAACTTCAACGTACTCGGCGTTGTTCATTTGTTCGAACGCCAGTTCACGTACGCGATAAGAAAGGGTGGCGGAGAAAAGCATGTTCAGGCGCTGATTCGCGGGCGGCATACGGCGGAACAGCCAACGAATATCTTTAATAAAGCCGAGATCGTACATGCGATCGGCTTCGTCGAGCACGACAACCTGAATAGCGCCGAGGTTAATATGGTTCTGTTTAGCGTAATCGATAAGGCGACCGGTGGTACCGATCAGAATATCCACGCCGCTTTCCAGCACTTTCAGCTGCTTATCGTAGCCGTCGCCGCCGTACGCGAGTCCCAGCTTCAGACCGGTCGCCTGCGCCAGTGGTTCAGCGTCGGCATGGATCTGTACCGCCAGTTCACGCGTCGGCGCCATGATTAGCGCCCGCGGCTGATTGACCTGACGGTCAACGATAGCCGGGTGTGTGAGAAGATAATGAAACGTTGACGTCAGAAACGCCATCGTTTTACCGGTACCGGTTTGCGCCTGCCCGGCGACATCGCGACCTTCCAGCGTTAGCGGGAGGGCGAGGGCCTGAATGGGTGTGCAATTATGAAACCCTTTCTTTTCAAGGGCTTCAATCACTGCCGGGTGCAGGGCGAAGTCGGAAAACTTCTGTTCTGTTAAATGTGTTTTGCTCATAGTGTGGTAGAATATCAGCTAACTATTGCATTAAGAAAGCGTATCCGGTGAAATAACGTCAACCTTTCGTTGGCTATGTATGAAATTATTCAAGGTGCGTCTGCGGCAACTGAACGAATCTTCGAAAGCTTAGACTACTAAGCAAGGCGAGGGTGACAAATCTGCGATAAGCCGGTTTGAACGCTGGTTGCTTTAACTTCTGTGGGACAAAGTTCATGATGGACATTGTGACGCAGAGCGTTATAAAAGAGGCATTCTGAAGAACAGCGTGCATAACGTAGCATTGACACGTCGTTGATGACTGCGACACCAACACACCAGGCTTATTCCTGTGGAGTTAAATATGAGCGATAAAATTATTCACCTGACTGACGACAGTTTTGACACGGACGTACTCAAGGCTGACGGGCTAACCCTCGTCGATTTCTGGGCAGAGTGGTGTGGTCCGTGCAAAATGATCGCCCCGATTCTGGATGAGATCGCTGAAGAGTATCAGGGCAAACTGACCATTGCGAAGCTGAACATCGATCAGAACCCGGGTACTGCGCCGAAATACGGCATTCGCGGCATCCCGACCCTGCTGCTGTTCAAAAATGGTGAAGTTGCAGCGACTAAAGTCGGCGCGCTGTCTAAAGGCCAGCTGAAAGAGTTCCTTGACGCCAACCTGGCGTAAGCGGCTTGCTGTTCCGGCGTCCAGGCTCCTATTTTTTGCGGATCTCTGGACGCCCGGCGAGAGTCGTGCTAAGTTAATCTCAGACTTCGTTTTAAACATACCTTTGTTTGAATCTTGTTTTACCCAAAGCGTCCCGCAAAAATGCGCGTGAGGCTTATAATCCGGGCTTATCACTCATTCCGTTTAGTCGTTTCAGTTCTGCGTTCTTTCCTGTGACCAGGCAACGTACAGACACGAGATGAAGGCCGTTAACAGGCATGGATGTTCCTGCCATACCATTCACAACATTAAGTTCGAGAATTACCCCGAGTTTAAGAACCCACACCATTATGAATCTTACCGAATTAAAGAATACGCCGGTTTCTGAGCTGATTACTCTCGGCGAAAATATGGGGCTGGAAAACCTGGCCCGTATGCGTAAGCAGGATATTATTTTTGCCATCCTCAAGCAGCATTCGAAGAGTGGCGAAGATATCTTTGGCGATGGCGTACTGGAGATACTGCAGGATGGATTTGGTTTCCTCCGTTCAGCAGACAGCTCCTACCTCGCCGGTCCCGACGACATCTACGTATCTCCCAGCCAAATCCGCCGCTTCAACCTCCGCACTGGTGACACCATTTCCGGTAAGATTCGTCCTCCTAAAGAGGGTGAGCGTTACTTTGCGTTGTTGAAAGTTAACGAAGTTAACTACGATAAGCCGGAAAACGCCCGTAACAAGATTCTGTTTGAGAACTTAACCCCGCTGCACGCAAATTCACGTCTGCGTATGGAACGCGGTAATGGCTCAACGGAAGACTTAACCGCTCGCGTGCTGGATCTGGCATCGCCGATCGGCCGCGGTCAGCGTGGTCTGATTGTTGCGCCGCCGAAGGCGGGTAAAACCATGCTGCTGCAGAATATTGCGCAGAGCATTGCGTACAACCATCCTGATTGCGTGCTGATGGTACTGCTGATCGACGAACGTCCGGAAGAAGTGACCGAGATGCAGCGTCTGGTTAAAGGCGAAGTGGTTGCTTCTACCTTTGACGAACCGGCCTCTCGCCACGTTCAGGTTGCCGAAATGGTTATCGAGAAGGCGAAGCGTCTGGTTGAACACAAGAAAGACGTTATCATCCTCCTCGACTCGATTACCCGTCTGGCGCGCGCCTACAACACCGTAGTTCCGGCTTCCGGTAAAGTGTTGACCGGTGGTGTGGACGCCAACGCCCTGCATCGTCCGAAGCGTTTCTTCGGCGCCGCGCGTAACGTGGAAGAGGGCGGTAGCCTGACCATCATCGCAACAGCGCTGATCGATACCGGTTCTAAAATGGACGAAGTTATCTACGAAGAGTTTAAAGGCACCGGTAACATGGAGCTTCACCTCTCACGTAAGATCGCTGAGAAACGCGTCTTCCCGGCTATCGACTACAACCGTTCCGGTACCCGTAAAGAAGAGCTGCTTACCACTCAGGAAGAGCTGCAGAAGATGTGGATCCTGCGTAAAATCATTCACCCGATGGGTGAAATCGACGCGATGGAATTCCTCATCAATAAACTGGCGATGACCAAAACTAACGACGACTTCTTCGATATGATGAAGCGCTCGTAAGTTAAAAAAGCCAGAGAACGCCACGCTATTGCGTGGCGTTTTGTTTTCCGGGTTTGTATGATCCAGGAAGGGAAAACAAAATGGGCGTTAACGTATGATGTGCGCAGCAGGATGGCAGGCAGAGACAGCTTTAACAGTCTAAAATTTCTACAATAAATTTGTAATGTTCTGCTTTGCCCCTTCTGGAGTTGAGGCATCGTCGTTATACTTCCCGGATTAACTATGCTGAGAGCACATGCGTTGTGAATTTACTCACTGCTATTACTGAATTAATCAGTATTTTCTTATTCACCACCCTGTTTATATTTGTCGCCCGCAAGGCGGCAAAAAGAGTTGGGCTCGTGGATAAACCTAACTATCGTAAACGGCATCAGGGTTTGATTCCGTTAGTCGGTGGTATTTCAGTTTTCGCAGGTATTTGTTTTACGTTTGCCATCGCCGATTATTACATTCCCCACGCAAAGTTATACCTGGGGTGTGCCGGGGTGCTTGTGCTGGTCGGCGCGTTAGACGACCGCTTTGATATCAGCGTAAAAATTCGCGCGGTAATTCAGGCCGCCATCGCCGTCATTATGATGATGGTGGGAAATCTTCATCTAAGTAGCCTCGGCTTTATATTTGGCTCATGGGAGCTGGTGCTCGGCCCCTTTGGCTTCTTCCTCACGCTTTTCGCCGTTTGGGCCGCGATCAACGCCTTCAATATGGTTGATGGCATCGATGGCCTGCTGGGCGGCCTCTCCTCCGTCTCTTTTGCGGCAACCGGTATCATTCTGTGGTTTGATGGCCAGTACAGCCTGGCAATGTGGTGTTTTGCGATGATTGCCGCCATTTTGCCCTATATTTTACTTAACCTCGGGGCGCTTGGCCGTCGCTATAAAGTCTTTATGGGTGACGCCGGCAGCACCATGATTGGCTTCACTATCATCTGGATCCTGCTGGAGACCACGCAGGGAAAGACGCATCCCATTAGCCCTGTCACTGCGCTATGGATTATTGCGATCCCGTTGATGGATATGGTGGCGATTATGTACCGCCGCCTGCGTAAAGGAATGAGTCCGTTCTCCCCGGACCGTCAGCATATTCATCACTTGATCATGCGCGCCGGGTTTACTTCCCGCCAGGCATTCGTGCTGATCACCCTGGCCGCCGCGCTGCTGGCGCTGGTTGGGGTGGCAGCGGAATACACCCGTATTGTTCCTGAATGGGTGATGTTAATACTCTTTTTGGTGGCCTTCTTTCTTTATGGCTACTGTATTAAACGCGCCTGGAAAGTGGCGCGCATGGTTAAGCGCATTAGACGCAGAATACGGCGACACAGCGGCAATAATCCAAATTAACCAAGTCAATCTGGGGACGTGATGACTCAACCATTACCGGGAGCACAAACAGTGAACGTTGAGAATGAGCTGGATATTCGCGGGCTGTTTCGCGCCCTGTGGGCAGGAAAAAGCTGGATAGCAGGTTTCGCGGTGCTCTTTGCACTGATTGTTCTGGTCTATACCTTCTTTGCTCGCCAGGAGTGGAGCGCGACGGCAATTACCGACCGGCCGACGGTGAACATGCTGGGCGGGTACTATTCGCAACAGCAGTTTTTACGCAATCTCGATATCAAGGCCAATCTCGTCTCGGTCGATCAACCTTCGGTAATGGATGAAGCGTATAAAGAGTTCATTATGCAGCAGGCGTCATGGGATACCCGCCGCGATTTCTGGCTGCAAACGGACTACTACAAGCAGCGCCAGTCGGGTAACGCCCGCGCCGATGCCGCTTTGCTGGACGATCTGATTAACGACATTCAGTTTATGCCTGGCGATGCGCTCAAAAGCGTTAACGACAGCGTGAAGCTGACGGCGGAAACCGCCCCGGATGCCAATAATCTGCTGCGTCAGTATGTCGCCTTCGCCAGCCAGCGCGCGGCGGGTCACCTGAATGACGAGCTTAAGGGCGCCTGGGCCGCGCGAACCGTGCAGATGAAAGCGCAGGTTAAGCGCCAGGAAGAGGTGGCGCGCGAAATTTTCAATCGCCGCATGCATAGCGTGGAGCAGGCGCTGAAAGTCGCCCAGCAACACAATATTTCCCGCAGCGAAACCGACATTCCACCAGACCAGCTGCCGGATTCCGAACTGTTTTTACTGGGCCGGCCGATGCTGCAGGCCCGTCTGGAAAATCTGCAGGCGGTCGGGCCGCAGTACGATCTTGATTATGACCAAAGCCGCGCCATGTTAACGACGTTAAACGTGGGACCGACCCTGGACCCGCGTTTTCAGACTTACAGGTATTTGCGAACGCCTGAAGAACCGGTAAAACGCGATAGCCCGCGCCGCGCGTTTCTGATGGTGATGTGGGGGATTGTGGGCGCGCTCATCGGCGCAGGCGTTGCGTTAACGCGTCGCCGTGTCCAGTGAATGCGACCTGTGGTGAAGGACATCCAGCCTTCATCGCCTAATCGAAGAGAATCGATGTGAAAGTACTAACGGTATTTGGCACGAGACCAGAAGCCATCAAAATGGCGCCTCTGGTTCATGCGCTGGCAAGGGATCCTCATTTTGAGGCGAAAGTTTGCGTGACCGCGCAGCATCGGGAGATGCTCGATCAGGTGTTGAAACTTTTTTCTATTGTTCCGGACTACGACCTTAACATCATGCAGCCGGGTCAGGGGTTGACGGAGATTACCTGCCGCATCCTTGAGGGCTTAAAGCCGGTGCTGGAGTCGTTTAAGCCAGATGTGGTGCTGGTGCATGGCGATACCACCACGACGATGGCGGCAAGCCTTGCCGCTTTCTATCAGCGCATTCCGGTGGGGCACGTGGAAGCCGGACTGCGCACGGGCGATCTGAGCTCGCCGTGGCCGGAAGAGGGGAACCGCACGTTGACCGGGCATCTGGCAACGTACCATTTTGCGCCGACGGAAACCTCGCGGCAGAACCTGCTGCGGGAAAATATTGCCGATAATCGGATCACGATAACCGGCAATACGGTTATTGATGCGCTGTTTTGGGTGCGCGATCGGGTACTGAGCGATGAAGCGCTGCGTAACGAGCTGACTCAGCGTTATCCTTTTCTCGCCAACGGTAAGAAGATGATTCTGGTCACCGGGCATCGTCGGGAAAGCTTTGGCCGCGGTTTTGAGCAAATCTGCCACGCGCTGGCAGAGATCGCTGCCAATAACCCGGACGTACAGATTGTTTATCCGGTGCATCTGAACCCGAACGTCAGCGAACCGGTTAACCGTATTCTCGGCCACGTTGAGAACGTCATGCTTATTGAGCCGCAGGATTATCTGCCGTTCGTCTGGCTGATGAATCGCGCGTGGTTGATTCTGACCGATTCCGGCGGTATCCAGGAAGAGGCGCCATCGCTCGGCAAACCGGTGCTGGTAATGCGCGAAATGACCGAGCGTCCGGAAGCGGTCAGCGCGGGAACCGTATGCCTGGTGGGTACCGACAGCCAGCGCATCGTCAATGAAGTCACGCGCTTGCTGCATGATGAGTCCGCCTGGCAGGCCATGAGCCGGGCGCATAACCCGTACGGCGATGGACAAGCGTGTCATCGTATTTTGTCTGCACTTAAAAATAATCAGGTAACGCTATGAATTTTTCTACCATTTCAGTGATTGGCCTTGGATATATTGGCCTGCCAACCGCTGCCGCGTTCGCCTCCCGGCAAAAGCGGGTGGTCGGCGTTGATGTCAATCAACACGCCGTGGAGACCATTAACCGTGGTGAAATTCATATCGTGGAGCCGGATCTGGCGAGCGTCGTTAAAACGGCGGTCGAGCAGGGCTATCTGAGCGCCACCACCGCGCCAGTAGAAGCTGACGCCTATCTGATTGCGGTGCCGACGCCGTTTAAAGACCTGCACGAACCGGATATGGTTTTCGTCGAGTCGGCGGCTAAATCTATCGCGCCGACGCTGAAGAAAGGTTCGCTGGTTATCCTCGAGTCCACTTCGCCGGTAGGTTCAACCGAACAGATGGCGGAATGGCTGGCGGAAATGCGCCCCGATTTGAGCTTCCCACAGCAGGCTGGCGAAGCGGCGGACGTGAATATCGCCTACTGCCCGGAGCGCGTTTTGCCGGGTCAGGTCATGGTTGAGCTGATCAAAAACGATCGCGTGATCGGGGGGATGTCGCCGGTTTGCTCAGCCCGCGCCAGCGAGCTGTATAAAATTTTCCTCGAAGGCGAATGTGTGGTGACTAACTCTCGCACCGCCGAAATGTGCAAGCTGACAGAAAACAGCTTCCGCGACGTTAATATCGCTTTTGCCAATGAACTTTCGCTGATTTGCGCCGATCAGGGGATTAACGTCTGGGAACTGATTCGCCTGGCGAATCGCCATCCGCGCGTGAACATTCTCCAGCCCGGTCCGGGCGTTGGCGGTCACTGCATCGCGGTCGACCCGTGGTTTATCGTGGCGCAAAACCCGCAGCAGGCGCGGCTTATCCGTACCGCGCGTGAAGTTAACGACCATAAACCAGAGTGGGTGATCGATGAAGTTAAAGCGCGGGTCGCCGACTGTCTTGCCGCCAGCAACAAACGCGCCAGCGAGATAAAAATCGCCTGCTTTGGCCTGGCGTTTAAGCCGAATATTGATGATCTGCGCGAAAGCCCGGCCATGGCCATTGCCGCACAAATCGCCCGCTGGCACGGCGGCGAAACCCTGGTTGTTGAGCCGAATATCCACCAGTTGCCGAAGAAGCTTGATGGCTTGTGCGCACTGGCATCGCTCGACGAAGCGCTGGCGAGCGCCGATGTGCTGGTGATGCTGGTCGATCATAAAGAATTTAAAGCGATTAGCGGGGATAGCGTCAGCCAGCAGTTTATCGTCGATACCAAAGGGGTCTGGCGGTGAGAACGATTCTGGTCACCGGCGGCGCCGGTTTTATCGGTTCTGCGGTGGTGCGTGAAATCATCACTGCAACCAGCGATAACGTGGTGGTGGTTGATAAGCTGACCTACGCGGGGAATCTGATGTCGCTGGCGCCTGTCGCCGGGGATCCGCGTTTTGCTTTTGAACAGGTGGATATCTGCGATCGCGCTGAACTGGACCGGGTATTTCGCCACTATCAGCCCGATACGGTGATGCATCTGGCCGCTGAAAGCCACGTTGACCGCTCAATTGACGGCCCGGCGGCGTTTATCGAAACCAACATTGTCGGTACCTGGACGCTGCTGGAAGCGGCCAGGGCCTGGTGGAATACGCTGGCGAACGATAAAAAATCCGCCTTTCGTTTCCACCACATCTCAACGGATGAGGTCTATGGCGATCTGCACGATAGCGGCGCGTTTTTTACCGAAACCACGCCCTATGCGCCCAGCAGCCCCTATTCGGCGTCGAAAGCCAGCAGCGATCATCTGGTGCGCGCCTGGAAGAGAACCTATGGCCTGCCGACGCTGGTCACCAACTGCTCGAATAACTACGGACCGTATCATTTTCCGGAAAAACTGATCCCGCTGACTATCCTGAACGCGCTGGCGGGTAAACCGCTGCCGGTTTATGGCAACGGGCAGCAGATCCGCGACTGGCTGTACGTTGAAGATCACGCCAGGGCGCTCTATCGGGTGGCAACGAGCGGTGAGCCGGGCGAAACTTACAATATCGGCGGCCATAACGAGCGGAAAAATATTGAGGTAGTGGAAACCATTTGCGATCTGCTGGAAGAGCTGGCGCCGCGCAAACCGGAAGGCCTTGCGCGCTATCGCGATCTCATCACCTTTGTTGCCGATCGTCCCGGCCACGACCTGCGCTACGCTATTGATGCGGCGAAAATAGCGCGTGAACTGGGCTGGACGCCGGCCGAAACGTTCACCAGCGGGATGCGCAAAACCGTTGCGTGGTACCTGGCTAATGAAGCCTGGTGGCAGCAGGTGCTGGACGGCAGCTATCAGGGTGAACGCCTGGGGCTGCAAGCCTGAGCGCTTGAGGGGGTAAAATGAAAGGTATTATTCTGGCAGGCGGATCGGGTACCCGCCTGCATCCGATCACGCGCGGCGTTTCAAAACAGCTGCTACCCATCTACGATAAGCCGATGATCTACTATCCGCTCTCGGTGCTGATGCTGGCCGGGATTCGCGAAGTGCTGATCATTACCACCCCGGACGACCAGCGCGATTTCCAGCGCCTGCTTGGCGATGGTTCGGAGTTCGGCGTTCAGCTCAGCTACGCCGCGCAGCCAAGCCCGGACGGGCTGGCGCAGGCCTTTATCATCGGCGAGGCGTTCCTCAAGGGTGAGCCCTCATGCCTGGTGCTCGGCGATAATATCTTTTTCGGCCAGGGCTTTAGCCCGAAGCTCCGTAGCGTCGCGTCCCGCACTTCCGGGGCGACGGTGTTTGGTTATCAAGTGATGGACCCGGAACGCTTTGGCGTGGTGGAATTTGATGACGATTTCCGCGCGATTTCGCTGGAGGAGAAGCCAAAGCAGCCCAAATCCAACTGGGCGGTAACCGGCCTCTATTTCTACGACGGTAAAGTCGCGGAATACGCAAAACGGGTTAAACCCTCGGCGCGCGGCGAACTGGAGATCACCTCCATCAATCAAATGTATCTCGACGATGGCGCGCTAACGGTTGAGCTGCTGGGCCGCGGTTTTGCCTGGCTCGATACCGGCACGCACGATAGCCTGATCGAAGCCAGCATGTTTGTGCAAACGGTGGAAAAGCGTCAGGGTTTCAAGATTGCCTGCCTGGAAGAGATCGCCTGGCGAAACGGCTGGCTGGACGACGACGGCGTGAAGCGCGCGGCGAAACGGCTGGAAAAAACCGGCTACGGTCAATACTTACTGGATTTACTCCGTGCCCGCCCGCGCCAGTATTGAGTCCCTGGAGTGGGAGAACCGCTTCTTCGGCGTCAATAGCGCTATCCTGCGCTTTGGCGATGATGCGCCGCCGCTGACGGTGGACGCGCTGGCGAACTGGTCGCGGGTACAGGCGAAAGTTGCGGCGGATGATACCGCACGCCTGGATGCGCTGCAGGCATTTGGCTTCCGACTGGTGGAGGGCGAGGTCGATCTCGCGCTTTCGCCAGCCGCTTATGGTGATAGTGGCGCCGAGCCGGCGACCGAGGCGGATATTCCCCGGCTGCGTGAACTGGCAGCGCTGGCCTTTGCGCAGAGCCGTTTTCGCGCGCCCTGGTACGCAGCCGATGCCAGCGGCCGTTTCTATGCCCAGTGGATTGAAAATGCGGTGCGCGGCACCTTCGATCATCAGTGTCTGGTGTTTCGCGCCCCTGGCGGCGATATCCGCGCGTTTGTCTCCCTGCGCCAGCTCAGCGCGCACGAGGCAAGGATTGGCCTGCTGGCCGGACGCGGAGCCGGAGCGGAATTAATGCAGGCAGCTCAGGGCTGGACCGCGCTGCGCGGGCTGAAGACACTGCGGGTGGCGACCCAGATGGGCAACACCGCCGCGCTTAAACGTTACATTCTTAGCGGTGCGAATGTCGAAAGCACCGCGTACTGGTTATACAGGTGACATGATGATTCCATTTAACGCGCCGCCGGTGGTGGGAACCGAGCTTGATTATATGCAGTCCGCGATGGGAAGCGGCAAGCTGTGCGGCGATGGCGGTTTTACCCGCCGCTGCCAGCAGTGGATGGAGCAGCGCTTCGGTACTGCCAAAGCCCTGCTGACGCCTTCCTGCACCGCTTCGCTGGAAATGGCGGCGCTGCTGCTGGATATCCAGCCGGGCGATGAAGTGATTATGCCGAGCTATACCTTCGTCTCCACCGCCAACGCCTTTGTGCTGCGTGGCGCAAAAATCGTCTTCGTTGATATTCGTCGCGATACCATGAATATTGATGAAACGCTGATTGAAGCGGCGATCACCGACAAAACCCGCGCGATTGTGCCGGTCCACTACGCCGGCGTGGCCTGCGAAATGGACACCATTATGGCTATCGCCAGCAAACATAATCTGTTTGTCGTGGAAGATGCCGCTCAGGGCGTGATGTCGACCTATAAAGGCCGGGCGCTCGGTACTATCGGCCATATTGGCTGCTTCAGCTTCCATGAAACCAAAAACTACACCGCGGGCGGTGAAGGCGGCGCGACGCTGATTAACGATCGCAAGCTGGTAGAGCGCGCGGAGATCATTCGAGAAAAAGGCACCAACCGCAGCCAGTTTTTCCGTGGTCTGGTGGATAAATACACCTGGCGCGATATCGGCTCCAGCTACCTGATGTCCGATTTACAGGCGGCCTACCTGTGGGCGCAGCTGGAAGCGGCGGAGCGAATTAACCAGCAGCGCCTGGCGCTGTGGCAGAACTACTACGAGGCCCTGCTGCCGCTGGCGCGCGCCGGGCGTATCGATCTGCCGATCGTGCCTGCCGACTGCGGGCACAATGCGCATATGTTCTACATCAAGCTGCGCGATATTGACGATCGCAGTAAGCTGATTGCCTGGCTGAAAGAGGCGGAGATTCTGGCCGTGTTCCACTATATTCCGCTGCATAGCTGCCCGGCCGGGGAGAACTTCGGCGTGTTCCACGGGACGGATCGCTTCACGACTCAGGAGAGCGAACGCCTGCTGCGTTTGCCGTTATTCTACAACCTGTCGAGCGTAAACCAGCGCACGGTGATTAACTCGCTGCTGAGCTATTTCTCCTGATATGTCGCTGGCTAAAGCTTCTCTGTGGACCGCAGCGTCCACGCTGGTCAAAATCGGCGCCGGTCTGCTGGTAGTTAAACTGCTGGCGGTGTCGTTCGGCCCGGCAGGCGTGGGGCAAGCGGGCAACTTCCGCCAGCTGGTGACCGTGCTTGGCGTGCTGGCGGGGGCCGGAATCTTTAACGGCGTCACGAAGCTGGTAGCCCAGCATCATGACGATCGCCGGCAGTTGCACAACGTCGTCGGCACCGCTTCAGCGATGGTGCTGGGGTTCTCCACCCTGCTGGCGCTGATATTCCTGCTGACGGCGGCGCCGATAAGCCAGGGTCTGTTCGGTCATCAGCATTATCAGAATCTGGTACGGCTGGTAGCGCTGGTACAGACGGGCATTGCCTGGGCGAACTTCCTGTTAGCGCTGATGAAGGGGTTTCGCGATGCGGCGGGCAATGCGCTGTCGCTTATCGCCGGGAGCCTGATTGGCGTGGCGGCGTACTATGCCTGCTACCGTTTCGGCGGCTATCAGGGCGCATTGCTGGGACTGGCGCTGGTACCTGCGCTGGTGGTCGTGCCGGCGGCTATCGTACTGTGGCGACGCGGCAATATACCGCTGAGCGCGCTGCGTCCGCGCTGGGACAACGGCCTCGCAGGGCAGCTGTCGAAATTTACCCTGATGGCGCTGATTACTTCGGTGACGCTGCCGGTAGCCTACGTGATGATGCGTAACCTGCTGGCGGCCCACTATGGCTGGGACGCGGTGGGGATCTGGCAGGGGGTAAGCAGCATCTCCGACGCCTATTTACAGTTTATTACCGCATCATTTAGCGTTTATCTGTTACCGACATTGTCCCGCTTGACGGCGAAAGCGGATATCACCCGTGAGATTGGCAAATCGTTAAAATTTGTTCTCCCGGCGGTAGCTGCAGCCAGCCTGACCGTATGGCTGCTGCGCGATTTCGCTATCTGGCTGCTGTTTTCCGACCGCTTTACGGCAATGCGCGATCTGTTTGCCTGGCAGTTGGTGGGCGATGTGTTGAAGGTCGGGGCATATGTTTATGGCTATCTGGTGATCGCCAAAGCCTCGCTGCGTTTTTATATTCTGACGGAAATCAGCCAGTTCACGCTGTTGACCGCATTCTCGCACTGGCTTATACCGGCGCACGGCGCTATCGGCGCGGCGCAGGCGTATATGGCTACTTATATTGTTTATTTCGCCCTCTGTAGCGGCGTGTTTTTACTTTGGCGTAAACGGGCATGACAGCACTGATACATGTACTGGGATCGGATATCCCGCACCACAACCAGACCGTTCTGCGGTTCTTTAATGATGAGCTGGCCGTCAATGACGAGCAGGCTCGCCTGTTTATGGTCGTCGGTGATGCGACAGGAATTCGCGAAGCGTACCCCGCGCTCTCCATCAGCTGCTATCCGGGGAAGAAGTCGCTGGCAAAGGCGGTTATCGCGCTGGCAAAGGCGAACCGGCAGCAGCGCTTTTTCTTTCACGGCCAGTTTAATACCGGCCTGTGGCTGGCGCTGCTCAGCGGGGGGATCCGCCCGGCGCAGTTTAACTGGCACATCTGGGGCGCGGATCTGTATGAGAATTCCGCCAGCCTGAAGTTTCGCTTGTTTTATCCGCTGCGGCGCCTGGCGCAGGGGCGGGTAGGGCGCGTCTTTGCGACCCGCGGCGATCTCAGTTGGTTCGCCGCCCGGCATTCGGGCGTGCCGGGCGAACTGCTCTATTTCCCGACCCGCATGGATCCGGCGCTGAACTCGCTTGCTGAAAGCGCGCCGCGCGGCGAGACGCTGACTATCCTGGTGGGGAATTCCGGCGACCGCAGCAACGAGCATATCGCCGCGCTGCGCGCGATTCATCAGCAGTTTGGCGATACGGTCAACGTTGTCGTGCCGATGGGTTATCCGGCCAATAATAGCGACTACATAAATGAAGTTCGCGCGGCCGGCGAGGCGCTGTTCAGCCCGCCGCATCTTCAGGTACTGGGCGATAAGCTGGCGTTTGATGACTATCTGGCCCTGCTGCGCCGCTGCGATCTTGGCTACTTCCTGTTTGCCCGCCAGCAGGGGATCGGCACGCTGTGTCTGCTGATTCAGGCGGGGATCCCCTGCGTACTGAACCGGGAGAATCCCTTCTGGCAGGATATGTCGGAGCAGCATATTCCGGTACTCTTTACCAGCGATACGCTGGACGCGGCCGTGGTGCGTGAAGCGCAGCGCCAGCTGGCCGGCGTGGATAAGAATCAGATTGCCTTTTTCCGTCCTAATTACCTGACGGGCTGGCGACGGGCGTTGCGGATTGCCGCGGGGGTGGATGCATGACATTAATGCAATTTAGCGGACTGCTGCTGGTTTGGCTGCTGTCGACGCTTTTTATCGCCACCGCCACCTGGTTTGAATTTCGTCGGGTGCGCTTCAACTTCAACGTCTTTTTCTCGCTGCTGTTTCTGCTGACCTTTTTCTTTGGCTTTCCGCTGACCAGTATTCTGGTGTTTCGCTTCGACGTGGCGGTCGCCCCGCCGGAAATTCTGTTGCAAACTCTGCTGGTTTCCGTCTGTTTTTATGCGGTTTACTACGTGACTTATAAAACGCGGCTACGCTCGGCGGCGCAGAGCCATCAGCATCGTCCGCTGTTTACGATGAACCGCGTGGAGACCCATCTGGCCTGGGGGATTTTGCTGGGACTGGCGCTGCTCTGCGTCGGGATCTTCTTTGCGCATAACGGCTTTCTGTTATTCAAGCTCAACTCCTATAGCCAGATCTTCTCCAGCGAAGTTTCCGGCGTGGCGCTAAAGCGTTTCTTCTACTTTTTCATTCCGGCAATGCTGGTGGTCTATTTTCTGCGTCAGGATTATAAAGCGTGGATATTCTTCCTCGTCAGCACCGTCGCATTTGGTCTGCTGACTTACGCCATCGTTGGCGGGACCCGGGCGAATATCATCATTGCGTTTGCCATCTTCCTGTTTATTGGCATCATTCGCGGCTGGATAAGCCTGTGGATGCTGGCGGCGGCGGGCGTACTGGGCATCGTCGGCATGTTCTGGCTGGCGCTCAAACGCTACGGAATGAACGTCAGCGGCGATGAAGCGTTTTATACTTTCCTCTATCTGACCCGCGATACCTTCTCGCCGTGGGAGAACCTGGCTCTGCTGCTGCAAAATTACGACAAGATTGAGTTTCAGGGCCTGGCGCCAATCGTCCGCGATTTCTATGTTTTTATCCCCAGCTGGTTGTGGCACGGTCGACCGACAATGGTGCTCAATACCGCGAACTATTTCACCTGGGAAGTGCTGAATAACCATTCTGGCCTGGCGATTTCGCCAACCCTGATTGGCTCGCTGGTGGTGATGGGGGGCGTCTGGTTCGTGCCGCTGGGCGCGGTAGCGGTTGGGCTGATTATTAAATGGTTTGACTGGCTGTACGAGCTTGGCAACCGGGAAACGAACCGCTATAAAGCGGCGATCCTGCACAGTTTCTGTTTTGGCGCTATCTTCAACATGATCGTGCTGGCGCGTGAAGGGCTGGATTCCTTTGGCTCTCGCGTGGTTTTTTTCCTCGTTATCTTTGGGATCTGCCTACTGGCGGCGAAACTGCTGTACTGGTTCCTCGATAGCGTCGGGCTGATTCATAAGCGGGCTAAACCGCTGACGCAACCTCAAGTCTGATAAGGGTGTACATGACTGAGACTACATCCGCGCCGTTGTACCTGCTGAGAGGGTTGCAACTCATTGGTTGGCGCGATATGCAACATGCTCTGGACTATCTGTATGCCGATGGCGAGATCCGTACGGGTACGCTGGTGGCGATTAATGCAGAGAAGATGCTGGCGGTAGAGGATAACCCCGAAGTTCGGGCGCTGATCGAAGCCGCAGAGTTTAAATATGCTGACGGCATCAGCGTGGTGCGCTCATTACGTAAAAAATATCCTCAGGCGCAGGTATCGCGCGTCGCCGGGGCTGATTTATGGGAAGCACTGATGGCGCGCGCTGGCGCTCAGGGAACGCCGGTATTTCTGATCGGCGGTAAGCCCGAAGTGCTGGCGCAGACGGAACAGCAGCTTCGCCAGCGCTGGAACGTAAACATCGTCGGCAGCCAGGACGGCTATTTCGCTGCTGACCAGCGTCAGGCGCTGTTTGAACGTATTCGCGATAGCGGGGCGAAGATCGTCACCGTGGCGATGGGGTCGCCGCGTCAGGAGATCCTGATGCGCGATTGCCGGGAAGTTTATCCGCAGGCGCTTTATATGGGCGTAGGCGGAACCTATGATGTCTTTACCGGCCATGTTCAGCGAGCGCCGAAGTTCTGGCAGGACCTGGGGCTGGAGTGGTTTTATCGCCTGGTTTCGCAGCCGAGCCGAATAAAAAGGCAGGCGCGTCTGCTGCGCTATTTACGCTGGTATTATACCGATAAGCTTTGATATTCCACTGCGAGCGGGCGGGTTTACCTGGATATTCTGTGTAATGTCTTCACTCGCCTGATACTTTATTTGCCATTTCCCTCAAATTCATTAACCATTCGCATGCTTAAAACGCGACGGTCAGGTTTACCGTCGCGCAGGCAGGGCTATTCGTTCATAAAAATAACCGGCATAAGCCCATCTCGCCTGGGATGCGCTTAAATCCGGAGCAGGGCAAACACAAGAGGCTATATGACTGAGAAAAAAGCGGAACTTCAGCGGGGACTGGAGGCGCGGCACATTGAGCTAATCGCCCTTGGCGGCACGATTGGCGTGGGACTATTTATGGGGGCGGCAAGTACGCTGAAGTGGGCCGGACCTTCGGTTCTGCTGGCGTATATTATCGCGGGGCTCTTCGTCTTCTTTATTATGCGTTCGATGGGCGAAATGCTGTACCTCGAACCGGTTACCGGCTCGTTCGCTGTTTATGCGCACCGCTATATGAGCCCGTTTTTTGGCTATCTGACCGCCTGGTCCTACTGGTTTATGTGGATGGCGGTCGGGATATCGGAGATTACGGCGATCGGGGTCTATGTCCAGTTCTGGTTCCCGGAGATGGCGCAGTGGATACCGGCGCTTATCGCGGTTGGGCTGGTCGCGCTGGCGAATCTGGCGGCGGTACGTCTGTACGGCGAAATTGAATTCTGGTTTGCCATGATTAAAGTGACCACCATTATTGTCATGATCGTGGTGGGGCTGGGCGTCATCTTCTTTGGCTTTGGCAACGGCGGACACTCCATTGGCTTTAGCAATCTGACCGAGCACGGCGGTTTCTTTGCCGGCGGCTGGAAGGGCTTTCTGACGGCGCTATGCATCGTGGTCGCTTCCTATCAGGGCGTCGAGCTTATCGGGATCACCGCCGGTGAAGCGAAAAATCCGCAGGTCACTCTGCGTAGCGCGGTCGGCAAAGTGCTGTGGCGAATCCTGATTTTCTATGTCGGGGCGATTTTTGTGATCGTCACTATTTTCCCGTGGGATCAGATAGGCTCCAACGGCAGTCCGTTCGTGCTGACCTTTGCCAAAATCGGTATCACCGCAGCGGCAGGGATTATCAACTTTGTGGTGCTGACGGCGGCGCTTTCCGGTTGTAACAGCGGAATGTATAGCTGTGGACGGATGCTCTACGCGCTGGCAAAAAATCGCCAGCTGCCTGCGGCCATCGCCAGAGTTTCGCGCAACGGCGTGCCGTCGGCGGGCGTGGCGCTGTCGATCCTGATTCTGCTGGTCGGTTCGTGCCTGAACTACATTATTCCTAATCCACAGCGGGTATTTGTTTACGTCTACAGCGCCAGCGTGCTGCCGGGAATGGTGCCATGGTTCGTAATTCTGATTAGCCAGCTACGTTTTCGTCTGGTACATAAAGAAGCGATGGCCAGCCATCCTTTCCGCTCGCTGCTATTCCCGTGGGCAAACTATTTAACCATGGCGTTCCTGGTTTGCGTGCTGATAGGGATGGGATTTAACGACGATACGCGTATGTCGCTCTTTGTCGGAATTATTTTCCTCGCCGCCGTGACGCTTATTTATAAGGTATTTGGCCTTGGTCGACGCGGAAATGTTGATAATGTGGCGTAATAAGCGACAAAACGCACAAAGCATGAGCAAACGATAATTTTCTTTTAAAAGGCACTAGACAGCGGGGTAGGAAGTCCGTATTATCCGACCCCGCAACGGCGCTAAGCGCCCGTAGCTCAGCTGGATAGAGCGCTGCCCTCCGGAGGCAGAGGTCTCAGGTTCGAATCCTGTCGGGCGCACCATTTACCCGGTGCTGGAGCTGCGGTGGTTTCAATACCGCGTAAAAGATTTGCAGTGGTGGCTATAGCTCAGTTGGTAGAGCCCTGGATTGTGATTCCAGTTGTCGTGGGTTCGAATCCCATTAGCCACCCCATTATTTAGAAAGTTGTGAAATTGCGAAGGTGGCGGAATTGGTAGACGCGCTAGCTTCAGGTGTTAGTGTTCTTACGGACGTGGGGGTTCAAGTCCCCCCCCTCGCACCACGACTTTATAAAGAATTGAACTAAAAATTCAAAAAAGCAGTACATCGGCGAGTAGCGCAGCTTGGTAGCGCAACTGGTTTGGGACCAGTGGGTCGGAGGTTCGAATCCTCTCTCGCCGACCAATTTTGAACCCCGCTTCGGCGGGGTTTTTTGTTTTCTGATTCTGCAAAAAAACGTTTATCTCCCTGATATCGCAAACAATACTTCGTTAACCCTGACGTCATTTATTGTCCAGAATAGTCCCAATTCTTTGTTCAGATAGATGCATCTTCTCCAGATCCTGTGCGATAATAATCGGGTAGATGCTCATTCCATCTCTTATGTTCGCCTTAGTGCCTCATAAACTCAGGAATGATGCAGAGCCGTTTTACGGTGCTTATCGTCCACTGACAGATGTCGCATTTTATATGCTAAATCATTCATGATGTGTCGAGACGGCCAGCATGGGAATCCCCAGGAGCTTACAAAGGTATGTGACTGGAGTGAGCGTGTGCAGCTAACGAAGAGACAGCGTGAAGGATGAAGCATATAGCCTCATCAAACACCATGGACACTACGTTGAGTGAAGCACCCAATTTGTTGTCAAACAGACCTGTTTTAACGCCTGCCCTGGTTTCAGAGCAGGCGTTTTTTTCTTTTCGGAGCGGGAAACGTTCAGGCGGGAGAGGAAGTGATTCTCGCCCCCGGCGGAGGCGAGAGTGACATTACTGCTGCGGATTGTTTTGCAGGGTTAACAGCAGGCCGTCGCGACGCATCGTCGCCGCTTCTTCCGGCTGATGCAGGCGGTCAAGAGTATCCGCAAGCCATGCGTAGTCAAACGCATCCGGGCGCTGCTTGAGGGCTGCGCGGAACGCGATGCTGGCCTCCTGCCACTCACCGTGGCGCATCAGCGATTGCCCCAGCGTACTCCACAGCAGCGGACGATCGCCGACCGTTTTAAGCTGCTGACGCAGCACTTTTTCCAGCTGCTCAGGGTTATTGGTTTTCAGCCGCGGAATCGGCATAACCAGACGGTCGTCATAGTGCTTTTTCAGACCTTCGATAATAATCTGCTGCGCGGTATCATGATCGTCGCTTTCGATAAGACGATTCGCCATCGCCACCTGTAGCGCCACCTGGCTGCGGGTTTTACGGCTCTGGCTTTTCCACCAGTCGCGCAAACCTTCGCTACCGCCGTCGGCCAGCGTTTTATCCATCAGACCAATCCACGCCAGCTGTTCCAGCTCAGCGCGATGCTCTTCATCGCTGACGTTGGCTTTCGCCATTGACGGAATGATATCCAGCAGCGAATTCCAGGCGCCGGTACGGATGTAGGCCTGCTCGGCAAGGCGCAGAACCTCCGGATGACGCGGCGTGATCTCCAGCAGCCTGTCAATACCGTGGCGGGCGGCGTGGTTTTCATTACGCGCCAGCTGCAGACGTACGCGGGTTATTTCGACAGGGATCAGATCGTCACCGGCTAATTCAGCAGCGCGCTCCAGATGTTGGTTAGCGCGAGCTTCATCTCCACGCTGCTGGGCGGCTTCCGCTGCCAGCAGGTAGTTCACAACGGGCTGTTCAGCGTGATCGGCATTTTTCGCCATCAGCTTCTCAACCTGCTGGTAATCACCTTCCGCCAGCTTCAGCAGCGCCTGCTCGGTTTGCTTACGGGCGCGACGACGCTTACGGCCAACGAACCAGCCGCGGGTGTGCGCGCCGGTGCGGAAAATCCGCCGCAGTAGCCACTCAATGGCAAACAGTACCACCATGGTGAGGATCAGGATGATCGCAAGCCCGGTCACGCTGGTTTCAATATTGTAGTTATCGGTCTGGATTAGCACGTAGCCCTGATGACCCGCGATCATCGGCCCGACCACAATCCCGGCAAGCAGCAGCGCGAAGAGTAAGAGAATTTTCAACATGCGTTACTCTCCTTGTGGCGCAGGCGTTGGCGCGTGGGCTGCAGGTGCAGGGGCAGGTGCCGGCGCGCTGGTCTGGGGTTCAGCCGGCTGCGCCATCAGATTACGCACTCGCGTCTGCATTAGTTTCTCAAGCAGCGCCTGGCTTTGCAGGTTTTCCGGTACGTTCATGGTGATGCTTTGCTGGCTGAGCTTATCCACATCCTCAAGGAAGGCTTTGGTGGTGGCGTCTTCCGTGTCGTAGTAAGCGCGAACCCAGGTCGAGACGTTATCCAGAGCCTGTTTGTAGGTTTCTTCCTGATGACGAGGGACGGCCTGCGCTGCGACCAGCAGACGGGAGCGAATATTTTCGCGCAGGTAGACGTCCTGGTTCGGCGCCAGCAGCGGCACGGCGGTTTCATCACGGCGGCGAACGGTAATAAAGCTGTCCATAAAGTTCTGCCAGCTTTTTTGCAGGTTTACACGCCATTCGGTAATGGAGCTGGATAGCTCATCGCTATCGGAATCCATCGGCGTGTCGTCATCGTTGTTGTCCGCCAGACGGAGATTATCGATCTGGTTGGCGAGCTGGTTCACCTTCAGAATGATGCCGTCGTAGTCGACCTGACTCACGGCAGAAAGCGAGGCAATATCGTCGGTAATGGCGCGACGCGCGGCGATCAGGCTCGGATCGTTCATATCGGCGAGGCTGGCGTCGGCGCTTTTCAGCAGCGCGGCAGCGGTCGTTACGTCCTGATCGCTCCACAGCTTACGTCCGGCCAGTTTCACGAGGAAATCCGCCTGCGCGAGCAGCCAGGTTTTTGCGTCGCTGCCGGAAATAACCGCAACCTTCTCCTGAACTTCTTCCAGCTTCTTCGCCAGAGCCTCCTGCTGACGCTGCGCTTCCGTCAACTGGTCGGCCTGCTGCTTAATAATGCCTTCGAGTTCGCTTTTTTGGCTTTCCTGGGCTTTTTGCAGCGCGGCGATCTGGCTGGATAGCCCGGCGCTGGCTTCGCTCTGGCGGGTTGCCTGGGTCTTCGTCAGGCCATAAAGACCTATGCCAGCGGCGAGGGCGATAGCAATAGCTATTGCGCTCAGCGCGAGGCTGGTTTTACTGCCGCCGTTTTTCTTTTCTACGTTATTTTCTGGCTGTGACGTCGTGTCCACGGCCTCCCTGGTCTCTTCAACCACGGCGGATTGATTCTGTTGTTCCGTCATTATGGCTTCCAATGTTGAGAGTTATTGTAATGCGCGTAGCAGCGCATCGTTGTCGGCGCTATCGGCAACCTGGATATCCTGCCAGCCCAATTCTCTGGCCTGCTCGGCCAGACGTTCACTGACAACTAAAATGCGACAGCTCAGGAGCCAACGTTCGCGATACCACTGTGGTATCAGCGTCCAGAGCTGCTGCAGCATCTCGCCGCTGGTAATGACCAGCGTTGAAATACCGCGAGACTGCCAGCGCATTGCTTCTTCTGCGCCATCATAGTGCCTTGCACTACGTTGATAACATTCACAAAAAGTGACATCAGCACCGCGTTCTCGAAGCGTATCACCGAGTAATTCCCGCCCGCCGTTACCGCGCAGGATGAGCGCTCTTTTCCCCGCAATGTTTTGTAATTCAGGTAATTGTAGCAAGACTTCGCTGATTTCCCGATCTAACGGATAGCGAACATGACGATTGCTGACTTTATGCAGGGCCAGCGCGGTGGTGCGGCCAATGGCAAAATAGTCAGGCGCCGAAGGCCAGCGCAGCCTTTGCTGCTGGAGGCGAGAGTGGGCAAACTCAACGGCGTGCTGGGACAGTGCGAAGAGCAAATCGCCAGCCGCGAGGTTTTCCAGCTGGCCGCCCAGCTCAGGAAGCTGACGTCCAGGGGTAAATTCAATGAGCGGAAAGCTCCAGGCCACGCGCCCCAGCGCGCGCAGGCGGCTGACTAACTCTTCGCCTTGCGGCAGCGGACGGGTGACCAGGATACTCATTGTGGACCTTCTCCTGCATAGACGACGGCAAGTATGTCGCGAGCGCCGTTATTCAGAAGCTCTTCGGCAAGAGAGACGCCGAGCGTTTCTGCCTCTTCCGCACGGCCGCGCCGCTCGCCGCGCACCATTTGTGAGCCATCCGGCGCGCCAACCAGCGCGCGCAGCCATAGCTCACCGTCGATCAGTTCGGCATAGCTGCCGATTGGCACCTGACAGCCGCCTTCCAGCCGGGTGTTCATCGCCCGTTCAGCGCGTACGCGTATGGCCGTTTCCGTATGATTCAACGGGGCCAGTAGCGCTTTGGTCCATTCGTCGTCAAGGCGGCACTCGATGCCGACCGCGCCCTGGCCAACGGCGGGCAGCGATTGCTCCGGCGATAGCGGTTGACGAATACGCGCCTCCAGGTTCAGGCGTTTAAGCCCTGCGGCGGCAAGAATAATGGCGTCATACTCGCCGCTATCAAGCTTGCCCAGACGCGTGCCTACGTTGCCGCGCAGGGAGCGGATCGTGAGATCCGGCCGCGCTGCGGCCAACTGACACTGACGGCGTAAACTTGACGTGCCAACGATGCTGCCGTGCGGCAGTTCATCAATGGAAGCGTAGTGGTTTGAGACAAACGCATCGCGCGGATCTTCACGCTCGCAGATGGTCACCAGCCCAAGCCCTGCGGGAAACTCCACCGGTACGTCTTTCATCGAATGGACGGCGATGTCGGCGCGGCCTTCCAGCATCGCCAGCTCTAACTCTTTCACAAACAGACCCTTACCGCCCACTTTTGCAAGGGGCGTATCAAGGATCACGTCGCCGCGGGTGACCATAGGCACCAGTTCAACGGAAAGCCCCGGGTGGCAGGACTCCAGACGCTCTTTCACATAATGTGCCTGCCATAGCGCAAGCGGGCTTTGCCGTGTGGCAATTCTCAAAACTTTGTCTAACATGCTTGTTACCGTCATTGTCGACCACTAACCATCCTAACATTGTTGTCTTAGGGATGTTAGTTTTGTGGGGTTAAGGGTCGCGGCCATCTTTTTAGCCTTTCATGCGTTTGCGGGTTGCCGCAAACGTAGTGAAGAATTTACACGTAGTAAAGGGTGCTACACTTGTATGTAGCGCATCTTTCTTTACGGTCAATCAGCAAGGTGTTAGATTGATCACGTTTTAAACCATTTGTCAGTCAGCAGTTCACCACAACCACACCGACGACGAATGGTGACGGTTTTTGTTGAAATACTGAAACTCTCCGTACTATTGTACGTCGGGTTTTTGAACATCAGGCGATATGTCTTGTACCTCTATATTGAGACACTGAAACAGAGACTGGATGCCATCAACCAATTGCGCGTGGATCGCGCCCTTGCTGCCATGGGACCCGCTTTCCAGCAGGTTTACAGTCTACTGCCGACATTACTACATTATCATCATCCGCTGATGCCGGGTTACCTTGACGGTAACGTTCCCCGTGGCATTTGCCTCTACACGCCTGATGAAACCCAACGTCACTATCTTGATGAGCTCGAGCTCAACCGTGGCATGCTGGCCAAGGAGCCGCCGAAAGGCGAGCTGCCGATCACTGGCCTTTACTCTATGGGCAGCACATCTTCCGTCGGCCAAAGCTGTTCGTCTGACCTGGATATCTGGGTTTGCCACCAGTCCTGGCTGGACACTGAAGAGCGTCAGCTGCTGCAGCGTAAATGTAGCCTGCTGGAGAGCTGGGCGGCATCGCTGGGCGTCGAGGTCAGCTTCTTCCTGATCGACGAAAACCGCTTCCGCCATAACGAAAGCGGTAGCCTGGGCGGCGAAGACTGCGGCTCCACCCAGCATATCCTGCTGCTGGATGAGTTTTACCGTACCGCGGTGCGCCTTGCCGGCAAACGTATTCTGTGGAATATGGTGCCGTGCGATGAAGAAGAGCATTACGACGATTACGTCATGAGCCTCTACGCGCAGGGCGTACTGACGCCGAATGAATGGCTGGATCTCGGCGGCCTGAGCTCTCTGTCGGCCGAAGAGTACTTCGGCGCCAGCCTCTGGCAACTGTATAAAAGCATCGACTCGCCCTATAAGGCCGTGCTGAAAACGCTGCTGCTGGAAGCGTACTCCTGGGAGTACCCCAATAACCGCCTGCTGGCGAAAGATATCAAACAGCGTCTGCATGACGGTGAAATCGTTTCGTTTGGCCTCGATCCTTACTGCATGATGCTGGAGCGCGTGACGCTCTATCTGCAGGCCATCGAAGATGAAACGCGCCTCGATCTGGTGCGTCGATGTTTCTATTTAAAAGTCTGCGAGAAGCTGAGCCGCGAGCGCGCCTGCGTCGGCTGGCGTCGCGAAGTCGTCAGTCACCTGGTGAAAGAGTGGGGCTGGGATGAAAAGCGTCTGATGATGCTCGACAACCGGGCCAACTGGAAGATCGACGAAGTCCGTAAAGCGCACAACGAACTGCTTGATGCGATGATGCAGAGCTATCGTAACCTGATTCGTTTTGCGCGCCGCAATAACCTGAGCGTTTCCGCCAGCCCGCAGGATATTGGCGTGCTGACGCGTAAGCTGTACGCCGCCTTTGAAGCGCTGCCGGGGAAAGTCACCCTGGTAAACCCGCAAATTTCACCGGATCTGTCTGAGCCGAATCTGACCTTTATCCACGTGCCGCCGGGCCGCGCCAACCGCACCGGTTGGTATGTCTATAACCGGGCGCCGGACATGGAATCGATCATCAGCCATCAGCCGCTGGAATATAACCGTTATCTTAATAAGCTGGTGGCCTGGGCCTGGTTTAACGGCCTGTTGACGTCACGTACGCGCCTGTTTATTAAGGGCAACGGCATTGTCGATCTGGCGAAGCTGCAGGAGATGGTGGCCGATGTGGCGCATCACTTCCCGCTGCGCCTGCCTTCTCCGACGCCGAAAGCGCTGTACAGTCCGTGCGAAATCCGCCATCTGGCGATTATCGTCAACCTGGAATATGACCCGACGGCGGCCTTCCGCAATCAGGTGGTGCATTTTGACTTCCGCAAGCTGGATGTTTTCAGCTTCGGCGAAGAGCAAAAGTGCCTGATTGGCAGCATCGACCTGCTGTACCGCAACTCGTGGAACGAGGTGCGTACGCTGCACTTTAACGGCGAGCAGGCGATGATCGAAGCGCTGAAAACCATTCTTGGCAAGATGCACCAGGACGCCGCACCGCCGGATAGCGTGGAGGTTTTCTGCTATAGCCAGCATCTGCGCGGTCTGATCCGCACTCGCGTACAGCAGCTGGTGTCTGAATGCGTTGAGCTGCGTCTTTCCAGCACCCGTCAGGATACCGGCCGCTTTAAAGCGCTACGCGTTTCCGGGCAGACCTGGGGGCTGTTCTTCGAGCGTCTTAACGTTTCGGTTCAGAAACTGGAAAACGCCATCGAATTCTATGGCGCGATTTCGCATAACAAATTGCACGGGCTGTCGGTGCAGGTGGAAACTAACCACGTCAGGCTGCCGCAGGTAGTGGACGGCTTTGCCAGCGAAGGGATTATTCAGTTCTTCTTCGAAGATGCGGATAACGATAACGGTTTTAACATCTATATCCTCGATGAGAGCAACCGCGCCGAGGTGTATCACCACTGCGAAGGTAGCAAAGAGGAGCTGGTGCGCGACGTCAGCCGCTTCTACTCTTCATCCCATGACCGCTTTACCTACGGTTCCAGCTTTATCAACTTTAACCTGCCGCAGTTTTATCAAATCGTCGACGTTGACGGTCGTGAGCAGGTGATTCCGTTCCGCAGCCAGGTGATTGCCGCCGCCGCTTCAGCCGGTCAGGATGCTGCCTCATCGCCGATGCTACAGCACTACTCCTGAGCCTGAACTGCGGGCCTTGAGGGTGTGATGGGTTTGAAATCTTCTACGAGTGGACTTGCCGGGGGCGCTGCGCTTGCCCGGGCTACAGGGCGATAGGGATTTTTGTAGCCCGGATAAGGCGTTAGCCGCAATCCGGGGAAATCGAATCACGCTCTCTTAGCGAAAACTCACCGCTTCACCGGCCTGCATGGTCGCCGCCTGTTCCAGCAGATCCCAGAAGGTTTCGCCGCTGCGGTCGCATACCCACTCGTCGCCTTTTAAGTCGAAATGGTAGCCGCCTTGTTTCGTTGCCAGCCACACCTGGTGTAGCGGTTCCTGACGGTTGATAATAATCTTGCTGCCGTTTTCAAAACTAATAGTCAGCACGCCGCCGTTGATTTCACAGTCGATATCGCTGTCGCCGTCCCAGTCGTCAAGGCGTTCTTCGATGGTCATCCACAGGGTATCGGCCAGGCGATGGAATTCACTGTCGTTCATGGTTCTTTCCCGCTTTTTTGATAGTGGCGGCAGTATAGCGCGAAACAAAAGCGCGCGCAGTGGGATGCTAAACGCTTGCTTTTACGTCTTCTCCTGCGATGATAGAAAGCAGTAAGAATGAATCACGGGCAACTATCCATGAAAAACGTTTTCCCAGCGCTTGCCGTTTTATTAGCGGTTCTCAGCCTTAGCGGCTGTGGTCTGAAAGGGCCGCTTTACTTCCCGCCGGCGGATAAAACGGCGCCTCCGCCGACTAAGCCGGTTGATAGCGGTATCCAGAGCTCTACGCCGGATCGTAACGATCGCGGCGATAGCGGTGGCCCGACCCAGGTGAATTACTGACAGTTCCGCGCAGCTGGAGTAGAAAATGCAGTTCTCTAAAATGCATGGCCTGGGTAACGACTTTATGGTCGTTGACGCAGTAACGCAGAATGTTTTTTTCTCACCTGAACTGATCCGTCGTCTGGCGGATCGGCATCTTGGCGTGGGTTTCGATCAGCTGCTGGTGGTGGAGCCGCCTTACGATCCGGAGCTCGACTTCCACTATCGTATCTTCAATGCCGACGGTAGCGAAGTGGCGCAATGCGGCAACGGCGCGCGCTGTTTCGCCCGCTTTGTGCGTCTGAAAGGCCTGACCAATAAACGTGATATCCGCGTCAGTACCTCGAATGGCCGTATGGTATTAAGCGTCACGGAAGACGATCTGGTGCGCGTCAATATGGGTGAGCCAAACTTCGAACCGTCCCAGGTGCCGTTCCGCGCCAACAAAGCGGAAAAGACCTATATTATGCGCGCCGCTGAACAGACAGTATTGTGCGGCGTGGTGTCGATGGGTAACCCGCACTGCGTTATCCAGGTTGATGATGTGGAAACCGCGACGGTGGAAACGCTCGGCCCGGTGATGGAAAACCACGAGCGCTTCCCGGAGCGGGCGAACATCGGCTTTATGCAGGTGATCAGCCGCTCTCATATTCGCCTGCGCGTGTATGAACGCGGTGCGGGGGAAACTCAGGCCTGCGGCAGCGGCGCCTGTGCGGCGGCGGCAGTCGGTATCCAGCAGGGATTACTGGGCGAGGAGGTCCGCGTGGAATTACCCGGCGGGCGTCTGGATATCGCCTGGAAAGGTCCGGGCCAACCGTTGTATATGACTGGCCCGGCGGCACATGTCTATGACGGATTTATTCATTTATGAAACAAGTCGGGGAAGAACAACAGGAACTTGCCAGCGAGCTAAACGATCGCGCAGTGGTGGACTATCTGTTGCAACATCCTGAATTCTTTATTCGTAATGCGGCGCTGGTGGAACACATGTCAGTGCCGCATCCGGTGCGTGGTTCGGTCTCGCTGGTGGAGTGGCACATGGCGCGGGCGCGGAACCATATCAACGTGCTGGAAGAAAATATGACGCTGCTGATGGAGCAGGCGACGGCTAACGAAAGCCTGTTTCAGCGCCTGTTTCACCTGCAAACGCGGCTGGCGGCGGCCGATAGCCTTGACGAAATGCTGAACCGTTTTCATCGCTGGGCGCGCGAGCTGGGTCTGGCGGGCGCCACGGTGCGCCTGTTTCCCGACCGCTGGCGGCTCGGCGCGCCTTCCAAATTCACCCATCTGGCGATAAGCCGTCAGGCGTTTGAGCCTATTCGCATTCAGCGTCTTGGACAACAGCGCCATTATCTTGGCGCTTTAAACGGCCCCGAGCTGCTGGTCGTGCTGCCGGAAGCTAAAGCCATCGGATCGGTGGCGATGTCGCTGCTGGGGGGAGACGACGCTCCCGGTGTGATGATATTCAGCAGTCGCGACCCCCAGCACTATCAGCAAGGGCAGGGAACGCAGCTATTGCAGGAAATCGCGTCGATGCTCCCGGGATTGCTGGAGCGCTGGATTGAACGCGCATGACCGACTCGCCTCTGTTTGCTCCCGTAGAACGCTTCTTACGCTATCTCGGCGTCGAGCGTCAGCTGAGCCCGATAACGCTGCTGAACTATCGCCGCCAGCTGGAAACGCTTATCGCGCTGGCGGATAGCGCCGGGCTGAAAAGCTGGCAGCAGTGTGATGCCGCCCAGGTCCGTAGCCTGGCGGTGCGCAGCCGTCGTCAGGGGCTGGGGCCTGCCAGCCTGGCCTTACGTCTCTCCGCCTTACGCAGCTTCTTTGACTGGCTGGTGAGCCAGGGTGAACTGGCCGCGAATCCGGCGAAGGGGATTTCGGCGCCGAAAATACCCCGCCATCTACCGAAAAATATCGACGTCGACGACGTTAATCGGCTGCTGGATATCGATCTCAACGATCCGCTGGCGGTACGCGACAGAGCGATGCTGGAAGTGATGTACGGCGCCGGGTTGCGTCTTTCGGAGCTGGTGAATCTCGATATTAAGCACCTCGATCTGGAATCCGGCGAGGTGTGGGTGATGGGCAAAGGCAGCAAAGAGCGCCGCCTGCCGATTGGCCGCAATGCGGTGGTGTGGATTGAGCACTGGCTCGATCTGCGCGGACTGTTCGGCGCCGATGAGGACGCCCTGTTCTTATCTAAACTGGGGAAGCGAATTTCCGCGCGTAACGTGCAAAAGCGCTTTGCCGAATGGGGCATAAAGCAGGGGCTCAACAGCCACGTGCACCCGCATAAGCTGCGCCACTCCTTCGCGACCCATATGCTGGAGTCGAGCGGCGATCTGCGCGGGGTGCAGGAGCTGCTGGGCCATGCTAACCTTTCCACCACTCAAATCTATACCCATCTCGATTTTCAACACCTTGCGTCGGTGTACGATGCGGCACATCCGCGCGCCAAACGGGGGAAATGATGCGTTTTTACCGACCTCTGGGCCAGATTTCAGCATTGACTTTTGACCTGGACGATACCCTTTATGACAACCGCCCGGTGATTGACCGGACGCTGCATGAGTCGCTGAGCTTTGTGCGCAGCTACCACCCTTCTCTGAGCCAATTTGACGCCAGCGAGCTTAACCGGCTGCGCCAGACGCTGCTGGCGTCAGAGCCGGAAATTTACCACGATGTGACCGAATGGCGCCGCCGCGCGCTGGAGCTGGGGATGATCAACGCCGGGCTTTCAGCGACGCTGGCGAAAACGGGGGCCGATGAAGCGATGGCGAATTTCGCTCATTGGCGCAGCCTGATTGACGTTCCGCAGGAGACGCACGATACGCTGGCGCAGCTGGCGGAAAAGTGGCCGCTGGTGGCCATTACCAACGGCAACGCCCAGCCGGAACTCTTTGGCCTGAGCGACTACTTCCGCTTCGTGCTGCGCGCGGGCCCTGACGGGCGCTCTAAGCCCTTTGCCGATATGTATCATCTCGCAGCGGAGCGGCTGGAGCTTCCTCTGGGGCAGATTCTGCACGTCGGGGACGATCTGACGACCGATGTCGCAGGCGCTATTCGCTGCGGCATGCAGGCCTGTTGGATCAAACCGCAGGGCGCAGACCTGATGCGCGCCGCCGATGGCCGCCTGCTGCCGCACATCGAAATTTCACGGTTGGCATCTCTGACCTCGCTGATATAATCGTCAGTAGTTCTGTATAAATTAACAGTAGCCCGGCGAGCCAAACGTTGCCGGGCGCCTCATTTCCGGCGGTGCCAATGGACGTTTCTTACCTGCTCGACAGCCTCAATGACAAACAGCGTGAAGCCGTTGCGGCATCACGTACTAATATGCTGGTTCTGGCAGGAGCGGGCAGCGGCAAGACGCGCGTTCTGGTACACCGCATCGCCTGGCTGCTGAGCGTTGAGAACTGTTCCCCTTACTCCATCATGGCGGTGACCTTTACCAACAAAGCGGCAGCGGAAATGCGTCATCGTATTGGTCAACTGATGGGCACCACTCAGGGCGGTATGTGGGTCGGCACTTTCCACGGTCTGGCGCATCGTCTGCTGCGCGCTCATCACCTTGACGCCGGGCTGCCGCAGGACTTCCAGATCCTCGACAGCGAAGATCAGCTGCGCCTGCTTAAGCGCCTGATTAAGGCGATGAATCTCGATGAGAAGCAGTGGCCGCCGCGGCAGGCGATGTGGTACATCAACGGCCAAAAAGATGAAGGGCTGCGCCCGCATCATATTCAGAGCTACGGTAATCCGGTTGAGCAGACCTGGCAGAAGGTTTACCAGGCCTATCAGGAAGCCTGCGATCGCGCGGGGCTGGTGGACTTCGCCGAGCTGCTGCTGCGCGCCCACGAGCTGTGGCTTAACAAGCCGCATATCCTTCAGCACTACCGCGAGCGCTTTACCAATATCCTGGTGGATGAATTCCAGGATACCAACAATATTCAGTACGCGTGGATCCGACTGCTGGCGGGCGATACCGGTAAGGTGATGATCGTTGGCGATGACGATCAGTCGATTTACGGCTGGCGCGGCGCGCAGGTAGAAAACATCCAGCGCTTCCTCAATGACTTCCCCGGCGCGGAAACTATCCGTCTGGAGCAGAACTATCGCTCGACCAGCAATATCCTCAGCGCGGCGAACGCCCTGATTGAGAACAACAGCGGACGGCTGGGGAAAAAGCTGTGGACCGATGGCGCCGACGGCGAGCCGATTTCGCTCTACTGCGCGTTTAACGATCTTGATGAGGCGCGTTTTGTCGTCAATCGTATCAAAACCTGGCAGGAAAACGGCGGGGCGCTGGAGCAGTGCGCGATCTTGTATCGCAGCAACGCCCAATCGCGCGTGCTGGAAGAGGCGCTGCTGCAGGCCAGCATGCCTTATCGTATTTATGGCGGCATGCGCTTCTTCGAACGTCAGGAGATCAAAGATGCGCTCTCCTATCTGCGCCTGATTGCCAACCGTAACGACGATGCGGCGTTTGAGCGCGTGGTCAATACCCCGACGCGCGGCATTGGCGATCGCACGCTGGACGTGGTGCGCCAGACCTCGCGCGACCGGCAGCTGACGCTGTGGCAGGCCTGTCGCGAGCTGTTAAAAGAGAAAGTTCTCGCCGGGCGCGCTGCCAGCGCTCTGCAGCGTTTTATGGAGCTTATTGACGCCATGGCGCAGGAGACAGCCGACATGCCGCTGCACGTGCAGACCGACCGGGTCATTAAAGATTCCGGCCTGCGCATGATGTACGAGCAGGAGAAAGGCGAGAAGGGCCAGACGCGTATCGAAAACTTAGAGGAGCTGGTGACGGCGACGCGCCAGTTTAGCTACAACGAAGAAGATGAAGATTTAATGCCGCTGCAGGCGTTCCTCTCGCATGCGGCGCTGGAAGCGGGAGAAGGGCAGGCGGACACCTGGCAGGATGCGGTACAGCTGATGACCCTGCACTCGGCGAAAGGGCTGGAGTTTCCGCAGGTATTTATCGTTGGCGTGGAAGAAGGGATGTTCCCGAGCCAGATGGCGCTTGATGAGGGCGGCCGCCTGGAGGAAGAACGCCGCCTGGCCTACGTCGGCGTGACTCGTGCCATGCAAAAACTCACGCTGACCTACGCGGAAACCCGTCGCCTGTACGGTAAAGAGGTTTATCATCGCCCCTCGCGCTTTATCGGCGAGCTGCCGGAGTCGTGCGTGGAAGAGGTGCGGCTGCGCGCCACGGTGAGCCGGCCGGTCAGCCATCAGCGCATGGGGACGCCGATGGCGGAAAACGACACCGGCTATAAGCTGGGCCAGCGCGTCCGCCACGCCAAATTCGGTGAAGGCACCATTGTGAACCTCGAAGGCAGCGGCGAACACAGTCGCCTGCAGGTTGCCTTTCAGGGGCAGGGGATCAAATGGCTGGTCGCGGCGTACGCCCGGCTGGAAACAGTGTAACAGTAAGAAAAATATCATTATTTTGTAATATTCTGCTACCTTTATACGTTAAGGAGCTTGATTTGCTCTTTAGCGTTCCGTTGCGTGTTGACGCCGTTTTTGCGCTGGCGTAACATGCGCGCACGATTACGCTAAGAGGACATTCGCCTTGGACACACCCAGTAGATGCTGGCTCAATTTCCTGCCCATCAGGAACAACTCCTAAGGCTATCCTCTTATGCTGATAGCCTTAGCGGTTGTCGGCGACCCGTTCTATTCCCGTCGCTCTGAGTCAGGCTTAATGGTCTGAAACCCAAATTGTTTCTGTGTGCCCACCGAACTGTCCGATAATTTTTTGCATTGGGAGTCCCGGTCATGCTGAGCGCATTTCAACTGGAAAACAATCGTTTAACGCGTCTGGAAGCCGACGAGATCAAGCACCTCGCCAGTTCGGTGTGGGTCGATCTGGTCGAGCCTGACGACGATGAACGAAGCCGTGTGCAAACGGAATTGGGCCAGAACCTGGCGACGCGCCCGGAGCTGGAAGACATCGAAGCGTCAGCGCGTTTCTTTGAGGATGAAGACGGTCTGCATATCCACTCATTTTTCTTTTTTGAAGATGCTGAGGATCACGCCGGTAACTCTACCGTGGCGTTTACTATCCGCGAAGGCCGTCTGTTCACCCTGCGCGAGCGGGAGCTGCCCGCTTTCCGCCTGTATCGCATGCGCGCCCGCAACCAGTCGATGGTGGACGGCAACGCCTACGAGCTACTGCTGGACCTGTTCGAAACCAAAATCGAGCAGTTGGCGGATGAAATCGAAAACATCTACAGCGACCTGGAAAAGCTTAGCCGGGTGATTATGGAAGGTCGTCAGGGCGATGATTACGACGAGGCGCTCTCTACGCTGGCGGAACAGGAAGATATCGGCTGGAAAGTCCGCCTGTGTCTGATGGATACCCAGCGCGCGCTGAACTTCCTCGTACGCAAGGCCCGTCTGCCGGCAGGGCAGCTGGAGCAGGCGCGCGAAATCCTGCGAGATATCGAATCCCTGCTGCCGCACAATGAATCGCTGTTCCAGAAGGTCAACTTCCTGATGCAGGCGGCGATGGGCTTTATCAACATTGAGCAGAACCGCATCATCAAGATCTTCTCGGTCGTCTCCGTCGTCTTCCTGCCGCCGACCCTGGTGGCTTCCAGCTATGGCATGAACTTTGAGTTTATGCCTGAGCTGCACTGGAGCTTTGGCTATCCCGGCGCGATTGTCTTTATGATGCTCGCTGGCCTGGCGCCGTATCTGTACTTTAAGCGTAAAAACTGGCTGTAAAAAAGTCTTTTTGACGCGAGGACAGGTGTTTAACATCTCTGCCGGGGAGCGCTTTGCCCGGCCTGGGCGATCCGAGATATCACCAGGAATGCATTGCCAGCATGCCCGAGCAGGCGAAGCGACAACGGGCATGCTGGCAGGTCGTACCCTGCCAGTCACCAGGAAAGGCGATTCGGTTCTTTTTTGTGATGCCTTACGCGTCCCGCGTATTGTGTAAATCGCATCCATCATGCAAATCGCCAGCGCCACCAGGATAAAGGCGAAGGCGACCATTTTATCCACGCCCGGCTGTAAACATTACGCCACATACAGTATTCTTGGTTTCGCTAACACGACACAGATTATAGAAGGCGAAGCGAGATGTCAGATATTTTGATAATGTTTGTGAACCTGACTCGGTATTTTTAATTTTAACGATAAACTGGCGCTAGTATGAGAATTGGCAGGTATATATTTTTCTCGTTGGTGATAGAGCCAATATCAAAAAGGAATATACATTTCACGAATGTAATTTATCAAGTGAATGTCGCCAGTCTGTATTTATTTAAAATATAATATTTCGTATTTGCTAAAAATACGCTGGGGAGACATTAGTTTTTGTGATTACATAATGTAATATTTTTAAATATATTTTCTTGCGATTTCTGAGATAGCATTCTCAGTGCTATTTATCGTCCCGTCGAGCATTTCGGGATTGTTGTTTTATATGTTAAGGATGAACAAATGAAAAAGTTACTTATCGCCGCTTCACTGAGCGCGGCGCTATTTTCCTCGTTTAATGCCAGCGCCGGCAACGATGTCACGCTAAAAGTGACCGGTAGTATTGTGCCGGGCGCCTGTGTCCCGACGCTGCCTGACGGCGGTATTGTGGATTACGGCACTATCCGTAACGGGCAGATTGCGCCCACCGGCACATCCAACGCGCTGGTACAGCTGGGACAGAAATCCATTAATTTAACGGTAACCTGTGATACTGAAATTGCCGTCGGGATCACCTCCACGGATAACCGCCATGACAGTCGTGTAGACCTGAGTTCAAAACGTTATATTGAAGATTTGGTAGGAGGAGGAAACACAACTTCAACGAGTAATGGTTTTGGCTTAGGCAAAGCGCCTGACGATATCACCAATATTGGCTCATATACTATTTTAGCTGATCCAGCTTCAGCGACAGCAGATGGAACTGCGGTGGATGTGATACGCACAAATGATATAACTGCCGAAACATTAACATGGGAAACAACTCCATCGGGTGCTTTTTGCCCGCTGAATGGTGGTTGTAATTCTGCTAAGTTAGCGATTTCCGTTGCGAAAACAGGCACCCTCGTACCGCAGCCTTTTAAAGTGCTGAATATGCCGTTGCTGGTGACCGCGGCGGTAGAAGATAACACCGTGCTGGGCACCAAAGATACGATCACTCTGGATGGTAACGCGACCATCAGCCTGGTTTATCTCTGATAGTGATAATATTTTCTTATATATGGGCGCGGTAATATTTACCGCGTCGGTTGTAAGCGCGATATTTAAAGGAATGGATACCTTGAAAAAGATAAACGGATACAGTAAATTTACTTTTCTCGTGGCTCTGTTTTATTCCGTAAATGGTTTTGCCACTGGCATGGTCCCGGAAACGTCCGTATTGCTGGTTGATGCTAAAAATGGCGAAGCCAGCATGAATGTCACTAATACCGATTCCCTGCCTTCTTTGCTGTATACCAATATTGTCGATCTACCGGACAGCGATAAATCCGTGCGTTTAATTGTCTCCCAGCCGGTAGTCCGTGTGGAAGGCGGCCAGGTGCAACGTATGCGTTTTCTCCTACAAACGTCAGCACCGTTGAAATATGAGCAGCTAAAGCGCGTTACCTTTGAAGGTATTCCGCCCAAAGAGAAAGGGAAAGATCGCGTGTCCGTGACGGTGCGTCAGGATTTGCCGGTTATTATTCATCCGGCCGGACTGGTCGAAGAAACCCAGCCGTGGAAATTCCTCGAATGGAAAAAAGAGGGTGACCGTTTAATACTCAGCAACCCCAGCGACTATGTCGTGCGTATGACTCAGGTTATTAAAACCTTACCCTCGAATAAAACCGGCGCGTTGAACAAAACGTATATGTTGCCGCATACCAGCACGACGGTGAAGCTTCCCACCGCTACGGATACACAGATCGAGTTTTATCCGGCCAGCCGTTATGGCTATAAAGGCGAGAGCCAGATTGCACAATTAAAATAACCCACGGCAAGGACGGGTGTGGTAATGCATAATAAAACGCTGCTGGCCTGCCTGGTAAGCCTGCTATTAATCCATCAGGTCAGGGCTGCAGGAATGGATCTGGCGGCCGTTGACTTCGACGAGGGTACGCTCAAAACTCTCGGCATCAACCCAAACGTAGCCCACTATTTTTCGCGTGAAGCGCGTTATCTACCGGGTAGTACGTCTGTTTCTCTTAATATTAATGGCGTCAATAAAGGCAGTGTGATAGCCCGCTTTAATGACGATGGCGAACTCTGCTTTGATAAAGACTTTCTGCAACAGGCCGGATTGAAAATACCCTCGGACTATCAGGACGGCTGCTATCCTTACGCTCGGGCGTTTCCGGGTACGGTAGTGAACGCTTCTCCCGCCCAGGAAACGCTGACTGTTGTTGTTCCCGCTGAAGCGGTCGCACGCGTCGATGCAGACATGTCGGGTTATACCTCGGGCGGCACGGCAGCGCTGCTCAACTACTCCCTGATTTCATCGCGCAATGAATTTGCCGGCGGTAGTTCTGACTATTCGCAGGCGCAGCTGGACGGCGGACTAAATTTTAACGACTGGCTACTGCGCAGCCATCAATTGCTGAGCCGCTCGGATGGTCGCTTTAACAGTGATAATTCATCAACCTATTTACAACATACCTTCAGCGGTTTGAAGAGTACCGCCCGTTTTGGTGAAGTGAACCTGAATAATATTCTGTTGCAGGGGTCAGGGATCTATGGCGCGGAGTTTGCGCCGGAAAGCGCGCTTACGAAAGGAGGTAACAATGTACGGATTCAGGGGATCGCCAACACTCCGCAGGCGCGCGTGGAGGTGCGTCAACAAAACGTATTGATTTACTCTACGCTGGTTCCGGCGGGGGCATTTACGCTTACCGATATTCCCATGCGCAACCTCAACAGCGACCTTAACGTGACGGTAGTGGAGACCGATGGTAGCCAGCACGGTTATGTGGTGCCTGCCAGCCTATATAATCAGACCGTTGGCAGTACTGGCGGCTTATATGTTTCATTCGGGCGGGTCAATGATGATTACGATCGTACGCCGTGGGTGATGAGCGCAGCGGACGGCTGGCAGATTAATAATCGCCTGAATGCAAATGCTGGCTTGCTGCTGGCGGAAGATTATCAGGCGATTGCCGGAAGTATGGATACGCTACCACTCCCGGATCTTAGTCTGCGTATGCAGGCGAACCAGTCAAATGATTCCAGACAGTCGCTGCAAGGGCAGAAATATACGCTTTCGTCGAATTATGCCTCTCCGTTCGGACTCAATTTAACCACCATGTCTTCCTGGCAGACCCGGAATTACCGTGAGTTTAGCGATTTCCTTGACGATGATTTTAATCAGACGACGAAAAATGAATATTCGGTCGGGATCGGCTGGTCGCATCCGTTAATCGGCGGGCTGAATGCTAGTCTGTACGAAACGAAGGGCTATGATAGCGTGGATGATTCACGCTATGTCTCCGCCGGGTGGAGTAAGTCGTTTCGCTATTTTTCGACTTCTGTAAACTGGCAGCATCAGCTGTCATCAGGTAATGACAATGAAGATGATGGCGATCTGCTCTATGTGAATATCAGTATTCCGTTCGGTAACCACAGCGTGAACGCATATAGTCGTCGGGACGATCATAAAACCCGCTATGGCGCATCTGCGATGGGAATGGTGAGTGATAATACCTCTTATTCTGTCGGTGCTGAGCGCGACCAGGATCTGGGACAGAACAACTTCAACGCCGGAATCAGCAGCAATCTTCACTATACCCAGTTAGGCCTTAATGTCAGCGTCGGTAGCGAAAATAATCGAAGTTATTCCGGGACGTTACAGGGTGGTATTGCCGCCCATAGCCAGGGCGTGACGTTATCACCGTGGGCAATCCGCGACACCTTCGCTATCGCCGCACTGGATAAGCCCGTATCGGGAGTCAAGATCGATACCCCGCAGGGACCGGTATGGATCGATTATCGCGGTATGGCGGTGATCCCATCCGTTGGTGCCTGGCGAACCTCGCGCGTAGAAGTCAACACCGAAACGTTGCCGAAAAATATGGATATCGGCAACGGAACGCGAATGCTGAAACAGGGACGCGGCGCGGTAGGTAAAGTGGGTTTCAGCGCCGTCACTCAGCGCCGTGCTTTGCTGACGATTACAATGGCCGACGGGCGAAAACTACCGAAAGGGATGGCGATCTCCGACAACGATGGCAACTATTTAACCACCTCAGTTGATGACGGTATTGTGTTCCTCAATGAGGTCAAGGCGCAGCAGACGCTGACGGCGCAACTAGATAACGGTACCTGTCAGTTCACGTTAGACCTGCCCGAGGAAGCTAACCCGGATATCTTCTACGAAACCGCTAATGGGGTATGCAAATGAAGCGCCTATTTCTTAGTATTCCGCTGCTGCTGTACGTTTCCCTGACGTCAGCGGAGTGCCGGCTCTTACAGAGTCAGCAGAATCTGAGCTATGGCCACTTAAGCGCCGCTGAGCGCCAGGCCCAAGGGGAAATTATTGCGCTCCCGGAGAAACAGGTAGTGCTTAATATTACCTGCGACGAACCGCAACAAATCCGTCTGTTTACCGGAACGGCGACGCCTGAAGGTTCGCAGTTCGCTTTTGGTGAGCACGGGAGGATGTTAATTACTGCTTCTCAGGCGGTGGTTGATGATAATCCTGTTCGTCTGGCGGCGGTACATGCTGGTGACGCCTCGCTGATGACCAATGGTGCAGACCGGATAACAGCACAGGTCAATCAGGGAATTGCTTTTGTGAATGGTCAGGAGCTGAAAGGAAAAACGGCTTCGGTGACTTTAACGATTAAACCCAGCTTTAAAAGCGGTTCCATCACCGATAAAAAAACCTGGCGCGGCAACCTGCGCGTAAGGATGGTGACGCAATGAAAAAGCACTATCTGTTGTTAATGTTGTTGATTTCCGGGCTGGCAGGCGCAAATGATGTCGTTGATATTAACGTTGAGGTGACTGCCGATGCCGCCGCCTGTACGCCCGTTCTGAGCAATAATGGGGTGGCGGATTTTGGCACTCGCTATGCGGGAAGTTTATCTAAGGGAGCGTTTACCCCGCTGGGCCTTCGCGATCTAACTTTAACCATCACCTGTGAATCGGCGACAGGTGTAGCAATTACTGCCCGCGATTCGCGCGTAGATTCCATGACCAGCGGAAAAGACAGTAGCGGAAAGGCGGGTGTTAAATTTCAGGTTAACGGTGGCGGCTACATCAGTGATGCCTCACGACTGTTTGGATTGGGCATGACGCCGGAAGGGAAAAAGATCGGCAGCTATGCGGTACAAATTAACGCGGGTTCGGTTGTGGTAGCGGATGCCGATGCTGAAGTTAAGGTAGACATGGCCGGGTCGAGCGATAAGAATGGCCCCTGGTCAGCCGTCAACATGCTACCCCTTCCGACCAATCAGGATTATTTTTATACCTTTGTACAAAAAGGAACCATGACGCCTCAGCCGATTATGACGGCCAGCGTGCCGCTACAGGTGAGCGCCGCCGTCGCGCCGAATATCAGCAGCAACCAGAAGGTGAAGCTGGACGGAGAAGCCGTGATTACGCTGGTATATCTTTGAGGCATAAGGCTATACCGGAGGTGTTAACCACCATCCGGTATAGCATCGCGATCACCTCGCGCGAGTACGGCGTATTGTGTAAACCGCATCCATCACGAAAATCGCCAGCGCCACCCAGATAAAAGCAAAGGTCACCATCTTATCCGCGCCCGGCACCTCGCCGTAGAAGGTCACCGCCAGCAGGAACATCAGCGTTGGGCCGATATACTGGAAGAAGCCCAGCGTAGAAAGGCGCAGACGGGTCGCCGCGCCGGTAAAGCACAGCAGCGGAATAGTGGTGACCACGCCCGCCGCCATCAGCAGCAGGTTCAGCGACCACGGGTTCTGCCCCATATGGCTGGTCTGGCTATCGGCTATACCAAACAGATAAATCGCGGCGACCGGCAGCAGCCAGAGCGTTTCAAACAGCATGCCGGTTTGCGCATCCACGGCGATCTTTTTACGTAGCAGACCATAAAAAGCGAAGCTGAACGCCAGGCCCAGCGCGATAATCGGCAACGAGCCAAAAGTCCAGAGCTGCACCAGAACGCCACAGGCGGCCAGCAGCACTGCCAGCCACTGCATCCGACGAAAACGCTCCCCGAGGAAGATCATCCCCAGCAGAATATTCACCAGCGGGTTGATAAAGTAGCCCAGGCTGGCTTCCAGCATATGATGGTTATTGACCGCCCAGATAAATAGCAGCCAGTTACCGCCCACCAGCACGGCAGACAGCGCCAGCAGAAACACCTTTTTCGGCGTTTTCAGTAGCCTTTTGACCTGCGGCCACTGACGACTGATGCTGATTAGCGCGACCATAAAGAAGAAGGACCAGATCACGCGGTGAGTCAGAATTTCATCGGCGGGAACATAGTAGATAAGCTTGAAGTACGCTGGCGCGATACCCCAGATAAAATAGGCGGCCAGGGCCAGGAGAACCCCCACCCGCGTTTGTTTAGCGTCCATCGGTACAAATCCATTGCCAAAGAGAATGATGTTACTCGATTTAAGCCGATCAACCCACCATATACGTCGCCGTAGCGCTGGCGATATACACCTGCTCTTCGTTATGCAGTTCGACGCGGGCCACCGCCACCTTGTTACCGGCGCGCAGCAGGCTGCTGGTGGCGGTAAAGCGCTCCCCACGACCCGGGCGCAGGTAGTCGACGCGCAGATCGATGGTGCCCATCCGCGACAGGCGCTGGCGCAGCTCTTCTTCATTGATGGTGTCGTGGCGAGTCAGAGTGCTGCCGACGCATACCAGCCCCGCCGCGACGTCCAGCGCTGAGGCAATCACTCCGCCATGTAAAATACTCTGCGCCCAGTTGCCGACCATCATTGGTTGGTTGTTGAAACTCAGCTGGGCGAACTCTTTTTCATAGCGCTCCAGCTCCAGCCCTAAGGCGCGATTAAAGGGCATGTGGTAGACGAAGATTTCTCCCACCAGCTTCAGGGCGGCGGCGGCGGTCAGTTCAGACATAACAACATTTCCATAGGTTAATGAAATGTTGATTTTATGCTTCTAAAATATTGATTTCTACTTTAAGAACGGATAACAGGTCAGAAGACGTATAAATAGGTAGAATGCTGCCTGGGTTAAACAGAAATAATAAATATCCATCCAGGAGAACAGCAATGCGTATCTCTTTGGCCTGCCTGCTGGCGCTTGTTGCGCTTCCGGCCGGCGTTCTGGCGCAGGACGCGCCGGTGAATAAACAGGTCCACGACACTCCGGCCGTTCGCGGGAGTATTATCGCCAACCTGTTACAGGACCATGATAATCCCTTCCTGCTCTATCCCTACGAGAGCAACTATCTGCTCTATACGTGGACCAGCGATCTCAATAAAGAAGCGATTCGCAGCTACGACTGGGCTGAAAACGCGCGTAAAGACGAAGTGAAGTTCCAGCTTAGCCTGGCGTTTCCATTATGGCGCGGGATTTTGGGCGAGAATTCGCTGCTGGGCGCTTCTTATACGCAAAAATCCTGGTGGCAGCTCTCCAACAGCAAAGAGTCCGCGCCGTTTCGCGAAACCAACTACGAGCCGCAGCTGTTCCTCGGGTTTGCGACCGATTACTCATTTGCCGGCTGGACGCTGCGCGACGTTGAAATGGGTTATAACCACGACTCTAACGGCCGTTCCGATCCCACTTCCCGCAGCTGGAATCGCCTCTATACCCGACTGATGGCGCAAAATGGCAACTGGCTGGTCGAGGTGAAGCCTTGGTACGTTATTGGCAGCACCGACGATAACCCGGATATCACCAAATATATGGGTTATTACCGGCTGAAAGTGGGCTACCAGCTGGGCGACGCTATTCTCAGCGCTCAGGGGCAATATAACTGGAATACCGGCTACGGCGGCGCCGAGCTTGGGGTAAGCTATCCGATCACCAAACACGTGCGCGTCTATACTCAGGTCTATAGCGGTTATGGCGAGTCGCTTATCGATTATAACTTTAATCAAACCCGCGTCGGCGTCGGGCTGATGCTCAACGATCTGTTTTAATCGTTGCACTCTGGCTCTCAGGCGCTGAAAATAGCGCCTGTTTTCTTTTCAGGCATATGGGGTCAACGTGGCGCAGGCGGAAGTATTGAATCAGGAATCGCTGGCTAAGCAGGTTTTACAAGAGACCTTCGGCTACCAGCAGTTTCGCCCTGGCCAGGAAACCATTATCGATACGGCACTGGCCGGGCGCGATTGCCTGGTGGTGATGCCGACCGGCGGCGGCAAGTCGCTGTGTTATCAGGTGCCGGCGCTGGTGCTGGGCGGTCTGACCGTCGTGGTCTCGCCGCTCATCTCCTTGATGAAGGATCAGGTCGATCAGCTGCTGGCTAACGGCGTGGCGGCGGCGTGCCTGAATTCAACCCAGAGCCGGGAGCAGCAGCAGGAGGTGATGGCCGGCTGCCGCAGCGGGCAGATTCGCCTGCTGTATATCGCCCCGGAGCGCCTGATGCTGGATAACTTCCTCGAGCATCTTACGCACTGGAATCTGTCGATGGTGGCGGTGGATGAGGCGCACTGTATTTCCCAGTGGGGCCATGATTTTCGTCCGGAATACGCTGCGTTAGGGCAGCTGCGCCAGCGGATACCGCAAATCCCGTTTATGGCGCTGACCGCCACCGCCGATGACACCACGCGTCGCGACATTGTTCGCCTGCTGGGCCTGAGCGACCCGCTTATCCAGGTCAGCAGCTTCGACCGACCCAATATCCGGTACATGCTGATGGAGAAGTTTAAGCCGCTGGATCAGCTGATGCGCTACGTACAGGATCAGCGCGGCAAATCAGGCATTATCTACTGCAATAGCCGGTCGAAAGTGGAGGATACCGCCGCACGCCTGCAAAGTCGCGGCATCAGCGCGGCGGCCTATCACGCCGGCCTGGAAAATCATATCCGCGCCGACGTACAGGAGAAATTCCAGCGCGACGACCTGCAAATCGTGGTGGCCACGGTGGCCTTCGGGATGGGGATCAACAAACCGAACGTCCGTTTTGTGGTGCATTTCGATATCCCCCGCAATATTGAATCCTATTACCAGGAGACCGGCCGCGCCGGGCGCGATGGGCTGCCTGCCGAGGCGATGCTGTTTTACGATCCGGCGGATATGGCGTGGCTCAGGCGCTGCCTTGAGGAGAAACCCGCCGGGCCGCTGCAGGACATCGAACGCCATAAGCTCAACGCGATGGGGGCTTTTGCCGAAGCGCAAACCTGCCGCCGCCTGGTGTTGCTCAACTACTTTGGCGAGGGGCGCCAGGAGCCGTGCGGCAACTGCGATATCTGCCTCGACCCGCCGAAACAGTACGACGGTTTAATGGACGCGCGGAAGGCGCTGTCGACGATTTACCGCGTCAACCAGCGCTTTGGTATGGGCTATGTGGTGGAAGTGCTGCGCGGCGCCAATAACCAGCGTATTCGCGATATGGGGCATGATAAGCTGCCGGTATACGGCATTGGGCGCGAGCAGAGCCATGAGCATTGGGTTAGCGTGATCCGCCAGCTTATCCATTTAGGCCTGGTCACGCAGAATATTGCCCAGCACTCTGCGCTACAGCTTACCGAGGCCGCGCGTCCGGTTCTGCGCGGCGACGTGACGCTACAGCTTGCCGTGCCGCGTATTGTGGCGCTGAAGCCAAAAGCGATGCAGAAATCCTTTGGCGGCAATTACGATCGTAAGCTTTTTGCCAAGCTGCGCAAACTGCGTAAGGCGATTGCCGACGAAGAGAATATCCCACCCTACGTCGTGTTTAACGATGCAACACTGATTGAAATGGCTGAGCAAACGCCGCTGACGGCCGGTGAGATGCTCAGCGTCAACGGCGTCGGCACGCGTAAGCTCGAGCGTTTTGGTAAAGAGTTTATGGCCCTGATCCGCGCGCACGTGGATGGCGATGATGAGTAGTCAGCCGGACGAAAAAGTGCAAATATAGTTTTCGTCCTGACTATTTTCCTGCGAGTTAATTATGTTGACGCTTTTCTTCACCGTCGCGCTGGTGCATATCATTGCGCTGATGAGTCCTGGCCCGGACTTTTTCTTTGTTTCGCAAACCGCCGTTAGCCGCTCTCGTAAGGAGGCGATGATGGGCGTGCTGGGGATCACCTGCGGGGTAATGGTATGGGCGGGCGTAGCGCTGCTCGGCCTGAACCTGATTATCGAGAAGATGGCCTGGCTGCATACCATTATTATGGTCGGCGGCGGCCTGTATCTGTGCTGGATGGGCTTCCAGATGCTGCGTGGCGCGCTGAAACAAGGCGAAGCGGCGGCAGCGGTAGAGCCTCAGGTTGAGCTGGCGCGCAGCGGCCGGAGCTTTCTGAAAGGGCTGCTGACTAATCTGGCGAACCCAAAAGCGATTATCTATTTCGGCTCCGTGTTCTCGCTGTTCGTCGGCGATAGCGTCAGTTCTGGCGCGCGCTGGGGGATTTTTCTGCTGATCGTACTGGAGACGCTGGCCTGGTTCACGGTGGTTGCCAGCCTGTTCGCCCTGCCGGGCATGCGCCGTGGCTATCAGCGGATGGCGAAGTGGATCGACGGCATCGCCGGTACGCTATTCGCCGGCTTCGGTATTCATCTGATTATTTCACGCTAACCCTTCTGCGTCCCGCCCAGGAGGTTATGGGCGGGCCGGGTATTAATGATGGAGCTGCTGCAAATCGTCGGACGTGAGACCGGTCATTTCCATCACCGCAGTAGTATCAATGCCCCGCTCGAGCATGGCCTTTGCGACGTTAAGTAGCGCAGCGCGTTTGCCCTCTTTTATGCCTTCCTTAATGCCCTTTTGCATACCTTCCTCAAGCCACTTTTCTGCCAGAGTCATCAGTACACCTCCATGTTGCGGCACCCGCTGTGCCAGCTCATATGATAGCGGCCGAACATCCTGCTCTTCTCCCGCCTGGGCCATATATTTTATCAGTACGGTAATTTGTTGTTTATCTATACATCACGCGTGGCGGGCGGAGGCCTGCAGGGCGCCGACCAGCATAAACAGCGAACCAAATACCTTATTCAGCGCCTTCATCTGTTTTGGCCCCTTGATCCATGCAGCGATACGCTGGGCCAGCGTGGCGTAGCCAATCATGACGATAATATCGACCACAATAGTGGTAACGCCGAGTACCAGATACTGCATTACCTGAGGCTGGTGCGGCACGATAAACTGCGGGAAGAGCGCGGCGAGAAATACGATGCTTTTCGGATTGGTCAGATTCACGAATACCGCGCGCTTAAAGAGTTTGCCGCGGGTCTGCGCTTTCGCAAGGGTATTCAGATCGAGAGAGCCTGCGGCTCGCCACTGCTGAATGCCGAGCCAGATAAGATAAGCGGCGCCCGCCCATTTCAGGATTTCAAAAGCTAACAGCGATCGAGAGAAGAGCGTCCCCAGGCCGACGCCGACCAGCACGATGTGAATGCCGAGCCCGGTCTGTAGCCCGGCAATAGAGGCCGCCGCGCCGCGATAGCCGTGGTTAATAGAGGTGGTCATGGTATTTATTGCCCCGGAGCCCGGCGACAGGCTGAGAATAATAGATGTTAGCAGATAGGCAAACCACCACTCGAACGTCATGAGAAACTCCCTGATTGTCTGTTTTTATGCCACAATACGCTATTGTGTAAGCATTGTGTGATGCACGACAAAAAAACGATTTTCAGCGGTTATCAGGGGTGTAAGCCCGATGTTTTTGCAGCAAAAGGACTGGGAAACACGAGAAAACGCGTTTGCGGCTTTTACCATGGGGCCACTAACCGATTTCTGGCGTCAGCGGGAAGAGGCTGAATTTACGGGCGTGGATGACGTTCCGGTGCGCTTTGTGCGCTTCTGCGCCAAAAGTCACGACCGGGTCGTGGTGATCTGTCCGGGTCGTATTGAAAGCTACGTTAAGTACGCCGAACTGGCTTACGATCTTTTCCGCAGCGGCTTTGACGTGATGATTATCGATCATCGCGGCCAGGGGCGTTCCGGGCGCATGCTTTCCGATACCCACCGCGGGCACGTCGTAAATTTCAGCGATTACGTTGACGATCTCGCCGCTTTCTGGCAACAACATGTCGTGCCGGGGCACTGGCGGAAACGGTTTATTCTTGCCCATTCCATGGGTGGCGCTATTGCGACGCTATTTTTGCAGCGCCACCACCAGCATTGCGACGCGATGGCGCTCTGCGCGCCGATGTTCGGCATTGTTATGCGCCTGCCTGACTGGATGGTGCGCCACATTCTCGATTGGGCTGAGGGCCATCAGCGCATTCGTGAAGAGTATGCCCTCGGTACCGGCCGCTGGCGGGCGCTGCCCTTTGCGGTCAACGTACTGACGCACAGCCGTCAACGCTATCGTCGCAACCTGCGTTTTTACGCCGATGAGCCGCAGCTGCGGGTCGGCGGGCCAACGTTCCATTGGGTGCGCGAGGGGATCCTTGCGGGCGAAGAGGTGCTGGCCGGCGCGGAAAAAGACGTTACGCCAACATTATTGCTCCAGGCGGAAGAAGAGCGTGTAGTCGATAACCGTATGCACGATCGCTACTGTGAACTTCGCGCCGCAGGCGGCCATCCCTGCGAAGGGAATAAGCCGTTTGTCATAGAAGGGGCATACCATGAGATCCTTTTTGAAAAGGACGCCATGCGCTCGGTCGCGCTAAACGCTATCGTCGATTTTTTTGCTCGACATACTTAATCCGGCGAAACGCTCGTCGCCCTGTTTAGAGGTTAAAATTTTTATGTACCAGGTTGTTGCGTCTGACTTAGATGGCACGCTGCTTTCTCCCGATCACTGCTTAACCCCCTACGCCAAAGAGACGCTGAAACTGCTTACCGCACGCGGTATCAATTTCGTGTTCGCGACCGGCCGCCACTACATCGATGTTGGGCAAATTCGCGATAATCTCGGCATTAAATCCTATATGATCACCTCTAACGGCGCCCGCGTACATGATAGCGACGGGAAGCAGATCTTCGCTCATAACCTTGATCGCGATATCGCCTCTGACCTGTTTGAGATGATGCGAAACGATCCGGCGATCGTAACCAACGTTTATCGTGAAGATGAGTGGTATATGAACCGCCACCGTCCGGAAGAGATGCGCTTCTTCAAAGAGGCAGTGTTTAACTACAAGCTGTACGAGCCGGGCGAGCTGGACCCGGAAGGGATCAGCAAAGTCTTTTTCACCTGCGATAAGCATGAGCATCTGCTGCCGCTGGAGCAGGCGATCAACGCCCGCTGGGGCGATCGGGTGAACGTGAGCTTCTCTACCGTCACCTGCCTCGAAGTGATGGCGGGCGGCGTGTCGAAAGGCCATGCGCTGGAGGCCGTGGCGAAAATGCTCGGCTATAGCCTGAAAGAGTGTATCGCCTTCGGCGACGGTATGAACGATGCGGAAATGCTGTCGATGGCGGGCAAGGGCTGCATTATGGCCAACGCGCACCAGCGGCTGAAAGACCTGCATCCTGAGCTGGAAGTGATTGGCAGCAACGTCGACGACGCCGTTCCCCACTACCTGCGTAAACTCTATCTTGACTAAAAAAGATTGACGATTGTTTAATTAATGAGCAGTCGTCAACCTGTCACTTCGCTACAATGCGTGTTCTTTACTCTATGAGACATTCATTGTGGCGCTACTGATTATCACCACCATTCTGTGGGCCTTCTCTTTTAGCCTCTATGGCGAATACCTTGCAGGTCACGTCGACAGTTATTTCGCGGTGCTGGCGCGCGTTGGTCTGGCGGCGCTGGTCTTTTTACCTTTCCTGCGCACCCGCGGGCAAAGCCTGTCAACCATCGGCCTGTATATGCTGGTGGGGGCGATGCAGCTCGGCATTATGTATATGCTGAGTTTCCAGGCCTATCTGTACCTGACGGTATCTGAACTCCTGCTGTTTACCGTCCTGACGCCGCTCTATATCACGCTGATTTATGATGTAATGAGCCGCCGCCGCCTGCGCTGGGGCTACGCCTGCAGCGCGCTGCTGGCGGTGATCGGCGCGGGTATTATTCGCTACGACCAGGTGACAAATCATTTCTGGACCGGTTTGATCCTGGTGCAGCTCTCCAATATCAGCTTCGCGATTGGCATGGTGGGCTACAAGCGCCTGATGGAAACGCGTCCGATGCCGCAGCATAATGCCTTCGCCTGGTTCTATGTCGGGGCGTTTCTGGTGGCGGCGGTTGCCTGGTCGATACTGGGCAATGCGCAGAAAATGCCGGAAACTTCTCTACAGTGGGGCATTCTGGTGTTCCTTGGCGTGGCGGCATCGGGGATCGGCTACTTCATGTGGAACTACGGCGCCACCCAGGTGGATGCCGGTACGCTCGGCATCATGAACAATATGCATGTACCTGCCGGGCTGCTGGTGAATCTTGCTATCTGGCAGGAGCAGCCCCGTTGGCCAAGTTTTATTACGGGAGCTCTGGTGATCCTGGCCTCGCTGTGGGTCCATCGACGCTGGGTCGCTCCGCACTCCGCACAAACGGTAAATGGTCGCAAGCGTGGTTCCGCGCTGAGCGAATAAACGCCTCGGTCACCGGCTGGCGCTGTTCGCCGTCGCGTACCGCGGCGTATAGCCGGCTCCACAGTCCCTCGCCCAGGGTTTTGGTCACCACCAGACCCTGGCGCTCAAAGCTCTCCACAACCCAGTGCGGCAGGGCGGCGATGCCCATCCGCGCCGCCACCATCTGAATTAACAGCAGCGTATTGTCGACGCTCTTCAGCTGCGGGCTGATCCCCGCAGGCTGCAGGAAGTGACGCCAGATATCCAGACGAGCGCGCTGGACCGGGTAAATCAGCAGCATCTCGGTTGCTAAATCCTCAGGCGCAATGCGCGTTTTTGTCGCCAGCGGATGATCCGGCGCCATCACCAGACGCACTTCGAAATCAAACATTGGCGAATAGTGCAGACCGCTGCGCGGCAGGATATCGGAGGTCATGACCAGATCCAGCTCACCCTGCTGCAGGCCCGGCTGCGGGTCGAAGATCACGCCGGACTGAAAGTCCACTTCCACATGCGGCCAGCGGGCGCGGAAGCTCTCCAGCGCCGGCGTGAGCCATTGAATACAGCTATGGCATTCGATGGCGATACGCAGACGAGTTTGCTGCGGCTCATTGCAATCCTGCAGGGCGCGGCTGATTTGCGGCAGCACCTGGTTGGCCAACTGGAGCAGGATTTCACCCTGCGGCGTAAAGCGCAGCGGCTGACTTTTACGCACAAACAGACGGAAGCCAAGGCGCTGTTCCAGATCGCTGAACTGGTGGGACAAGGCGGATTGAGTCTGGTGCAGGGCCGCTGCCGCGCCTGCCAGCGAACCGCTGTTCCGCAACGCCTGGAGCGTTTTCAGGTGTTTAATTTCGATCATGAAAGTCCTTCACTTCGCCATGAATAATTTGCGCTTGAGGAATATACAGTAACTGCCAATTATGGATGTGTAAACATCTGGACGGCTAAATCCTTTATCTTTCGAATTTATGGTGCGTTGGCTGCACTTCCTCACCCCAGTCACTTACTTCAGTAAGCTCCTGGGGATGAGCAAGTTTGCCGCCTTCCCTAAATCCGAAATCTTTCGGATTGCAATTATGAGGCTCAAAAAATGACAATTATTAACCACACCCTCGGTTTCCCTCGCGTTGGCCTGCGTCGCGAGCTGAAGAAAGCGCAAGAAAGCTATTGGGCGGGCAATATCAGCCGCGAAGAACTGCTGGCCGTTGGCCGGGAACTGCGCGCTCGCCACTGGGAACAGCAAAAGCAGGCGGGCGTTGATCTGCTGCCGGTTGGCGATTTCGCCTGGTACGACCATGTTCTGACCACCAGCCTGTGGCTTGGCAACGTGCCGGCTCGTCATCAGAACAAAGACGGCTCCGTTGATATCGATACTCTGTTTCGCATGGGTCGCGGCCGCGCGCCGACCGGCGAACCGGCCGCGGCGGCGGAAATGACCAAATGGTTTAACACCAACTACCACTACATGGTGCCGGAATTCGTGAAGGGCCAGCAGTTCAAACTGAGCTGGAACCAGCTGTTGGATGAGGTGGACGAAGCGCTGGCGCTGGGCCACAAAGTGAAGCCCGTCCTGCTTGGGCCAGTCACCTATCTGTGGCTTGGGAAGGTGAAAGGCGAGTCGTTCGATCGTCTGAACCTGCTGCACGATATTCTGCCGGTTTACCAGCAGGTGCTGGCGGAGCTGGCAAAACGCGGCATTGAGTGGGTGCAGATTGATGAACCGGCGCTGGTGCTCGAGCTGCCGCAGACGTGGCTGGACGCTTTCAAACCGGCTTATGAGGCGCTTAATGGCCAGGTTAAGCTACTGTTGACCACCTACTTTGAAGGCATTACCGATAACCTCGACACCATTACCGCGCTGCCGGTGCAGGGTTTGCATGTGGATCTGGTCCATGGCCAGGATGATGTCGCCGAACTGCATAAGCGGCTGCCTGCCGACTGGCTGCTCTCCGCGGGCCTGATCAACGGTCGCAACGTCTGGCGCGCCGATCTGAGCGAAAAATACGCGCAGGTTAAAGGGATTGTCGGCAAACGCGAGCTGTGGGTTGCCTCTTCCTGCTCCCTGCTGCACAGCCCGATCGATTTGAGCGTGGAAACGCGGCTTGATGCCGAAGTGAAGAGCTGGTTTGCCTTCGCCCTGCAAAAATGCCAGGAACTGGCGCTGCTGCGCGATGCGCTGAACAGCGGCGACACCGCTGCGATTGCTGACTGGAGCGCGCCGATCCGGGCCCGTCGCTATTCAACCCGCGTGCATAACGCGGCGGTAGAGAAGCGTCTGGCAGCTATAACCGCTCAGGACAGTCAGCGTCAAAGCGGCTACGAAGTTCGCGCCGAAGCGCAGCGCGCCCGCTTTAAGCTGCCGGCCTGGCCGACCACCACCATCGGTTCTTTCCCGCAGACTCCCGAGATCCGCGGCCTGCGTCTGGACTTCAAAAAAGGCCATCTCGACGCTAACCGCTACCGCACCGGCATCGCTGAACACATCAAGCAGGCGATCGTCGAGCAGGAGCGGCTGGGGCTGGACGTGCTGGTACACGGTGAGGCCGAACGTAACGACATGGTGGAATATTTTGGCGAACATCTGGACGGCTTTATCTTCACCCAGAACGGCTGGGTACAGAGCTACGGTTCCCGCTGCGTTAAGCCGCCGGTGGTGATTGGCGACGTCAGCCGTCCGGAGGCGATCACCGTCGAGTGGGCAAAATACGCACAGTCGCTGACCGACAAACCGGTAAAAGGCATGCTGACCGGTCCTGTGACCATTCTTTGCTGGTCCTTCCCGCGCGAGGACGTCAGCCGTGAAACGATTGCGAAACAGATTGCCCTGGCGCTGCGCGACGAAGTGGCGGATCTGGAAGCCGCCGGTATCGGCATCATCCAGATTGACGAACCGGCGCTGCGCGAAGGGCTACCGCTGAAACGTAGCGACTGGGAGGACTATCTGGCGTGGGGTGTGGAAGCTTTTCGCATCAATGCCGCGGTGGCGAAAGATGACACCCAGATCCATACCCATATGTGCTATTGCGAGTTCAACGACATCATGGACTCTATCGCCGCGCTGGATGCGGACGTGATTACCATCGAAACCTCGCGCTCTGATATGGAGCTGCTGGAGTCGTTTGAAGAGTTCGACTATCCGAATGAGATCGGGCCGGGGGTGTACGATATTCACTCGCCGAACGTCCCAGGCGTGGAGTGGATCGAGGCGCTGCTGAAGAAAGCCGCGCAGCGCATCCCGGCAGAGCGCCTGTGGGTAAACCCGGACTGCGGCCTGAAAACCCGCGGCTGGGCGGAAACCCGTGCTGCGCTGGCCAACATGGTTAAAGCCGCGCAGAACCTGCGTCAGGCATAGTATAACCACGCTTTCCGGTGTCCGGATGACAGCATAATAACCCCTGAGCCACTCAGTGCTCTTTCCCCCGGTGGGGGCTACGGATCGCCGCCGCCTGCGGGCCGGTAGCCCGAGTAAGCACAGCGCAACCCGGCGAATGTGCTTATCCTGACCACTCTCTGCTCAAGGAGGCTTCGGCCTCCTTTTTTGTTCTTCCCTGCCAAAAATCGATCGCTGGTGCGCCTTTATGACGATCCTCACAAACATAATAACATTATATTGTTATAACAATTGCCAGTAAAATAATAAAGGAACCTCTGTATGGACTACAACCAGGTGGCAAACGCGATTGTGGGGCACTGTGGCGGCTTAGCTAATTTTCTGCATGTGACCAACTGTATGACGCGCGTACGAATGACGATAAGCGATCAAACACGAGTCAATATCGCCGCGCTTAAAAGCATTGAAGGCGTACTCGGGGTCGTTGAGGACGATACCCTGCAGGTTATTGTCGGGCCGGGAAAATCGTCGAAGGTCGCAAATGTGATTAACGATCTGCTTAAGGGCCAGCCTGCGGACGCTACTCCGTTAAGCAACGTTGAGCAAAAAGCTCAGCTGGCGCGGGAAAAGGCGAAAAAACAGACCCGCACCAAAGTTATTCTTAAGCATATTGCCAATATTTTTGTGCCGATCCTGCCATCGTTGATTGCCGCCGGTATTCTGATGGGAATTAATAACGTGCTGGTGAACTCGGCCGCTTCCTGGGCGCTGGTGCATCATGTGGCGGCGCCGGGAGACCTGTCGCCTACCCAGGTGGTGCTCGATCAACGGCATATGCTCGGCATCAGCCAGTTCCTTGATATCGTCTCTAAAGCGCTGTTCGGCTTCCTCGCCATTTATACCGGCGTGACGGCGGCGAAGGAGTTTGACGGAAACGCGGTGATGGGCGGCCTGCTGGGGGCGATCACCATCGTGCCGCAGATTACCGCGCTGGGGCTGATCCCGGGGCAGGGCGGGCTGATTGGCGTCATTCTTTGCGCCTGGCTAATGTGCCTGCTGGAAAAACGGGTGCGGCGCTTTGTCCCGGATATTGTTGATGTTGTGGTCACGCCAACTATCGTGTTGGTGGTGATGGCAGCGGCGCTGCTGCTGGTGATTATGCCTGTGGCGGGCGTCATTTCTAACGGTATTCTGCACGGGCTAAACGGCCTGCTCTCTACCGGCGGCATTGCGGCTGGGTTTGTCCTCTCCGCGCTTTTCCCCTTCCTGATTTCGCTTGGTCTGCATCACGGCCTGTTCCCTATTCATCTGGAGATGATTAACGCGACCGGCCACGCGCCGCTTTTTGCCATCCAGATTATGTCCAACGCCGGGATGGTGGGTGCCGCGACGGCGGTGCTGCTGCTGACGCGCGACCCGATGATGAAGAAAATCGCTAAAGGGGCGATCCCGACCTCTATTCTGGCGGTGGGTGAACCGACCATTTTCGGCGTCAATATTCCGGCAGGATTTGCCTTTATAACCGGCTCCATCGGCGCTGGTTTCGGCGGAATGATGGTGGTGCTGCTGGGCGTCTCAACCAACGGTGTTGGCGCCGCCGGGCTGTCCGCGCTGCCGCTCATCGCCGACGGCAAATATTTGCAGTACATCATCTCATGGTTAACCGGCTGCGCTGCAGCCTTCGTGCTGACCTATATCGTCGGCAAAGTACGCGGTTACGATAAAGAAACGGCGTGAAGGAAGAGTGAAGGAGTAAAGCATGAAAGCGATAATGTTGATGTTTGATTCGCTGAATAAGCGCCTGCTGTCGGCCTACGGCAGCGACAGGGCGATCACGCCGAATTTCCAGCGGCTGAGGGAGCGTACGGTTCGTTTTGACAACTGCTATGTCGGCAGCATGCCCTGCATGCCCGCACGCCGGGAGCTGCATACCGGACGCTATAACTTTTTACATCGCGGCTGGTCGCCAATCGAGCCGTTCGATGATTCGGTTCCCGAGCTGCTGAAGAAGAACGGTATTCACACCCACCTGGTGACGGATCACAAACACTACTGGCGCGACGGCGGAGCGACCTATCACTCTCGCTACAGCACCTACGAGTTTGTGCGCGGCCAGGAGGGCGATGCATGGAAAGGGGTGGTGGATAAGCCGCAATATCGCTACGAATCCGGCGAGCCGGAGGAGATCAAACAGCGGCGGATCGCCAGCCGGATTCAGCATCAGATCAACGTGCAGTTTATGCAGAACGAAGAGGATCATCATCTGGCAAAGACGATCGGCAAAGGGCTGGGGTTTATCGACGCCAACCATGCCAGCGACAACTGGTTTCTGCAGCTGGAATGTTTCGACCCGCATGAGCCGTTTTTCGTGCCGGAAAAATATCTCAAGATGTACGGCATTGACGATCCTGCGCAGTTCGACGGCTGGCCGCCTTACTACTTCGTCACCGAAAGCGACGAACGCAAGAGCATGATCCAGAAATACTATATGGCGCTGCTGACGATGGTGGATGCGTACGTCGGTAAGGTGCTGGACTATATGGATCGTTACGATCTCTGGCGCGACACGATGCTGATCGTCAACACCGACCACGGTTTTTTGCTCGGCGAGCACGAGTGGTGGGGGAAAAATATTATGCCGCTGTATAACGAAGTGGCAAATATTCCGCTGTTTATCTGGCATCCGCAGTATGGCGGCGCGGGCGAGTCTCGTCAGGCGCTGGCGCAGACCATCGATATCGCCGCGACGCTGCTGGATTGTTTTGGCCTGAATAAACCGGCGGATATGCAGGGCGTGTCGCTGCTGCCCGCGCTGCGCGACGATACCCCGGTCCGCGACTATGCCCTGTTTGGCTACCACGGCTGCCATATTAATATTACCGATGGTCGCTACGTCTATATGCGCTCGCCCGTTGAGCAAGGCGTCGATGGCCTGTTTGAATACACCCTGATGCCGACTCGTATCAATCGTCGCTTCACGCCACAGGAGCTGCGCGAAACGACGCTGCATCCGCCGTTTCGCTTTACCAAGGGCTGTCCGGTAATGAAAATTCCCGCTGAGTCGGTGATGACCCGCGGCGCCGATCGCTTCGGTCATCGACTATATGATTTACACACCGATCCGACGCAGCAAACCCAGTGCCGGGATGAACACGCGGCGCGGCGGCTGCGGGAGCAGATGATCTGCATGATGAAGGAGAACGATGCGCCCGCTGAGCTGTACGCGCGCTATGGCCTGGATGATGCGCAAAGCCCGCTGCTGGGGCTGGATCCGCATCTGCTACCGGAGCTGGCCGCCTTTACGCCGCAGGTGCGCTACGGCCTGTTTGCGCTACTGCAGCATCTGGAGGGCAGCGGGCAGCATGTTCTGGCTGACAAACTGAGGGCCGCCTGTCAGCCGGACTGGGCGCGGCAAAATTTGTGGGCTTTCGTGCAGAACGAGGTTCCGGAGGAGCAGCATCAGAGCGTGTACTATAAGATGGCGTTAGAAATGCGACTTGATTAAGGGGTACCCCCGGCTGCGGCCGGGGAACAGGAGTGCGAAGTTAATGAAAGAAGAACTGGACTATTCTCGCGGCGCGAAACCATTGTACGCCCAGCTTCACGATATCCTGCTGGAAAAGCTGAGAACCGGGGCCTACAAAAAGAATGATGTCCTGCCGACCGAAGCCGAGTTTGAAGAACTGTTCGGCGTCAGCCGCATCACCGCCCGGCGCGCGCTGGCCGAGCTGGCCGCGAAAGGGCTGGTAAAACGCCAGGCTGGAATCGGCACTATGGTTATCAGCACCTCAGAGAAACAGGGCGTCAAAACCCGTATCCGGCTGGTTGATGGCCAGCAGCAGCACTCTATTTCGCGACATAATCTGACACTCGAGCAGCTGTTGCCGCCGGCGGAAGTGGCGCAGGCCTTCGCTCTCCCGGCGGGGCAGAAAATTCAGCGTCTCACCCGCACGATATATCGACAAAACGAACTGCCCGCGCAGGTAAACTATATCTGGCTGACGCCGCGTCTGGGCGAGCTGACTTTAGACGCGTTTAAAGAAGGTTTGTATAGTGCGCTGGAACAGCGCGGCGAGAATATTGACAGCTATAAAGACACCATTACCGCCGAGCTGCCGACGGCCCAGGACTGCGACATTCTGCAGGTTGCCGCAGGCGAGCCGCTGCTGGTGAAGACTCGCCAGGGATTTAACGATCGCGGCGAGCTGGTGGAATATACCATCGCCCGCCATATCGCCAGCTGCTATCAGTACATTGTAGAGAACAGTTAATGGCAGCATTTACCGGGCCATCAAATCTGGGGAAATTAGCATGATTCATGGCTGCCACGTGATGGCAAAGCCGAGCGGCTCGGTGTGTAACATCGATTGCACCTACTGCTTTTATCTGGAAAAAGAAGCGCTTTATCCGGAACGGAATAAAAACTGGCGCATGTCCGATGAGACGCTGGAAAACTATATTCGCCAGCATATTGCCGCCCAGTCCGGCGATGCGGTGACCTTTGCCTGGCAGGGCGGCGAGCCGACCATGATGGGGCTGCCGTTCTTTCGCCGGGTCGTTGAGCTGTGCGGCCAGTACGCCAACGGTAAGAAGATAGAACATGCGCTGCAAACTAACGGCGTCCTGGTGGACGAAGAGTGGGCGCGTTTTTTTGCCGAACAGGGTTTTCTGGTGGGTTTGTCGATAGACGGCCCGGCGCATCTGCATAACCAGTACCGCGTTAACCGCGCCGGAAAGGGTACCCACGAAAAGGTTGTTGCGGCGATGGCGCTGCTGAAGGCGCATAACGTCGAGTTCAATACCCTGACCGTCGTCGGCAAGCATAACGTCGATCATGCCCGTGAAGTGTATGATTTCCTGCTGGCGGCCGGTTCGCGCTATATGCAGTTTATCCCGCTGGTCGAACGGATGAGCAGCGACGCCTCGGCGCCGCTCCAGCTGGTGCTCCCGGGTGAGAGCGCGGCGCGGCTGGCGCCCTGGACGGTACCCTCCTGGCAGTTCGGCGAGTTTCTTAACCAAATTTTCGATATCTGGGTGCGTCGCGACGTCGATCGCGTCTACGTGCAGATGTTTGACGTTGCCCTGGCTGCATGGACCGGTCAGCCGCCGGTACTTTGCGTACATTCGCCAACCTGCGGGCACGCTTTTGCGCTGGAATCGAACGGCGATCTGTATAACTGCGATCACTTTGTTTATCCGGAGCATAAGCTGGGTAATATTCATCAGCAGAGCATCCGCGAGCTGAATAATAGCGAGCAGGCCATCGCCTTTGGTCAGGCAAAACAAGAGACGCTAACGGCGGATTGCCGCAGCTGCGAGTTTCGCTTTGCCTGCCACGGCGGTTGTCCGAAACATCGCTTCGCCGTTTCCCCAAGCGGTCGCCCCGGCCATAGCTACCTGTGCGCAGGCTACCAGCACTTTTTCAAACACGTGACGCCGTATATGAACGTCTGGCGGCAGCTTCTGGAAAACGGCTATCCGCTCCCGGCCATGATGCAGTGGCTGGCGCAAGAAGAGAAGCAGCCGAAAACGGCTTCCCGCAACGACCCTTGCCCCTGCGGCAGCGGACGAAAATATAAAAAATGCTGCGGCGCGCAGCATTGATATGCTTAAAGTAATACGTCAAAGCCCTGGTGCTGGAGATGGCCAGAGTTAATCATTTACTGAATGGGTCTACTGTCACTCTTCGGAGATGAATGATGATTGAACGCCACGAGCAAAAGAAGTATTTACGTTTTGCCATTAATCTGGGCAACCCGGTTCTTACGATACTGTCGCCAGATGGATCGCCGGGGGGGATAACCGTTGAACTGGCAAAGAAACTGGCGACTGAGAGCCAGCGTGAAGCGCGGTTGGTGACCTGGCCAACGGCCGGGCAGGTCGTGGATGCGGCGCTGATGGATCAATGGGATATCGCTTTTCTGGCTATCGACCCGGCGAGGGAAGATAAGCTTCGCTTTACGCCCTCCTACATCACGATCGAGAGTTCGCTGATGGTTAAAAAAGAGAGCAAGATTCAATCGGTTCAGGAGATGGACCGCGAAGGTTCAGTAATCAACGTGGGCAAAGGTGCGGCCTACGAGCTGTATCTGATTCGCACGCTAAAACATGCGACGCTGCGCCAATATGCCACTTCGCAGGATGCTATACAGGCGTTCATCAACGGCGAAGGTGATATGGTGGCCGGTATTCGTCAGCCTCTGGAGAAAGCCGCGCGGGATAATCCACAGTTTCGCGTTTTACCCGATAGTTTTAGCCAGATACATCAGGCGATATGCGTGCCGCGCAATGCGACACAGCACTATGAATTTATTTGCCGCTGCCTTTCTTCATGGATAGCGGACGGGACTATTGCCGGGATGGTGAGTCACCATATCGGCAATAGTTGATTTTTACCCCCGCTTACCGCCGTACTGCGCAAACCACGCCAGCATTCGCTGCCAGCCGTCTTTCGCCGACTCTTCATGATAGCTGGCGCGATAGTCGGCATTAAAAGCGTGGCCGGCCTGCGGATAAACCACAATTTCCGCCGTGGCGTTGGCCGCCCGTAGCGCCTGGCGCATGGTTTCTACCGTATCCTGTGGGATGCTGTCATCTTTTGCGCCATACAGCCCTAAAACCGGCGCATTCAGATCGACGGCGACATCGACCGGATGCTTCGGCGAATTAAGCGTTTTTTCGCCGACCAGCTTGCCGTACCAGGCGACGGCGGCTTTTAGCTGCGGGTTATGCGCAGCGTACAGCCATGTGATGCGCCCGCCCCAGCAGAAACCGGTAATGAGCAGACGGTGGGCGTCGCCGCCGTGGCGGTAGGCCCAGCTGGCCACGTGATCGAGGTCGGCCAGCACCTGAGAATCCGGCACCTTTGTGACCAGTCCCTGGAACAGAGAAGGAATGTCGCTGTAATCGTTAGGATCGCCCTGGCGGAAATACAGCTCCGGTGCGATAGCCAGATACCCCTCCTTCGCCAGGCGGCGGCAGATATCGCGGATATGTTCATGCACGCCGAAAATTTCCTGAACCACGATAACCACCGGCAGCGAACCGTCGACGCTGCGCGGGCGGGCATGGAATGCCGGCATGTTATCTCCCTGCGAAGGGATGGATGTCTCCCCGGAGACGATGTTCTCATCTGATGTGTGAACGGCAGTTGAGGCGTGCGGCGTGGCTGCAGGTGCAAAGCCGGTTGGCTTGATTGTCGTCATGGTATTCTCCGTACCCTCAATGATTAGCGCATCAATAACTATAGCTGCTCTGGACAGGACGTTAACCAAACACAGTGCCCGAAACCGGCTATCTTTTGTTCAGGGTTCTGAGATTTAGCTTGTTAATGTGATGTTTATCACTATTTTATGGAAAGTTATTGCAATGAATTTCATTCATGGTGATTGGTATCACAAAACTGAACCAGCAGCTTCTGTAAAGTACCGTTTTGCTTCTGCTGATAATTCGACCCACAGAGGAGTTTTTTATGTCCAAGTCTGATGTTTTTCATCTCGGCCTCACCAAAAACGATTTACAAGGGGCTACGCTGGCTATCGTCCCTGGCGATCCGGAGCGTGTGGAAAAGATCGCCGCGCTGATGGATAAGCCGGTTAAGCTGGCATCTCACCGTGAATTCACCACCTGGCGCGCCGAGCTGGATGGTAAAGCAGTGATTGTCTGCTCTACCGGTATCGGCGGCCCATCGACCTCTATCGCCGTGGAAGAACTGGCCCAGCTCGGCATCCGTACCTTCCTGCGTATTGGTACCACCGGCGCCATTCAGCCGCACATTAACGTAGGTGATGTTCTGGTGACCACCGCTTCTGTCCGCCTGGACGGTGCAAGCCTGCACTTTGCGCCGATGGAGTTCCCGGCGGTGGCTAATTTTGAATGTACTACCGCGCTGGTTGAAGCGGCGAAGTCTATTGGCGCAACCACCCATATCGGCGTGACCGCCTCTTCCGACACCTTCTATCCGGGCCAGGAACGTTACGATACCTTCTCCGGCCGCGTCGTTAGCCGCTTTAAAGGCTCGATGGAAGAGTGGCAGGCGATGGGCGTAATGAACTATGAAATGGAATCCGCCACTCTGCTGACCATGTGCGCCAGCCAGGGCCTGCGCGCCGGAATGGTTGCCGGGGTTATCGTCAACCGTACCCAGCAGGAGATTCCGAACGCGGAAACCATGAAGCAAACCGAAAGCCACGCGGTGAAAATTGTCGTGGAAGCGGCGCGCCGCCTGCTGTAATTATTCTCTCTTCGTATAAGGGTCGGATTCTTCGGCCCTTCTTTTTTGCGTAGCGCCTCGCAGGAAAACCCTTTCAAACTGGACGTTTGTACAGCACAATTCTATTTTGTGCCGTAAGTCGTTGCCGCAGGGGGCGTTGTGGATATCTCAATTATTATTAGTGCCGTCGTGGCGCTGGCCGTGGGGCTGATTGTCGGCTGGCTGGCGACCAAAGCGCACGCCGATCAAATTCGCGCCGATCTCATCGAAGAGCGGCGCGAGCTGGATATTGAGCTGAGCGCCACCCGCCAACGGCTGGTACAGGAGTCTCACTGGCGAGAAGAGTGTGAACTGCTGAATAACGAGCTGCGCAGCCTGCGCGAAATCAACGCCTCGCTGGAAGCTGACCTCCGCGAAGTGACCACTCGTCTTGAATCCACTCAGCTGCATGCGGAAGACAAAATCCGCCAGATGGTTAACAGCGAGCAGCGGCTTAGCGAGCAGTTTGAGAATCTGGCGAACCGTATTTTTGAGCACAGTAATCGCCGGGTAGATGAGCAGAACCGCCAGAGCCTGCATGGTCTGCTGACGCCGCTGCGCGAACAGCTGGATGGCTTTCGTCGGCAGGTGCAGGATAGCTTTGGCCAGGAAGCGCGGGAGCGTCACACCCTGGCCCATGAAATCCGCAATCTTCAGCAGCTAAATGCGCAGATGGCCCAGGAAGCGCTAAATCTGACCCGCGCGCTAAAAGGCGATAACAAAACCCAGGGCAACTGGGGCGAGGTGGTGTTGACCCGCGTACTGGAAGCATCGGGGCTGCGGGAAGGCCATGAATATCAAACTCAGGTGAGCATCGAAACGGAAAACCGCGCGCGGATGCAGCCTGATGTGATCGTCCGTTTGCCGCAGGGAAAGGACGTGGTCATCGATGCCAAAATGACCCTGGTGGCCTATGAGCGCTACTTCAACGCTGACGATGATTACACCCGAGAAGCGGCGCTGCAGGAGCATATTGCTTCCGTACGCAACCATATGCGCCTGCTGGGACGCAAAGATTATCAGCAGCTGCCTGGGCTGCGCTCGCTTGACTATGTTCTGATGTTTATCCCGGTGGAACCGGCCTTCCTGCTGGCAATCGATCGCCAGCCGGAACTCATTAGCGAAGCGCTGAAAAACAACATCATGCTGGTGAGCCCGACCACGCTGCTGGTGGCGCTACGGACCATCGCCAATCTCTGGCGCTATGAACATCAGAGCCGTAACGCGCAGAAAATTGCCGAAAGAGCGGGGCGTCTGTATGACAAGATGCGTCTGTTTGTTGACGATATGTCGGCCATTGGCCAGAGCCTGGATAAAGCCCAGGATAACTACCGTCAGGCGATGAAAAAGCTCGCCTCCGGGCGCGGTAACCTGCTGGTGCAGGCGGAGTCATTTCGCGGGCTGGGGGTGGAGGTTAAACGTGGGATTAATCCTGACTTAGTCGAACAGGCAGCCGCGCAGGATGAAGAATACTTCCTTACAGATGACGGTAACGCGCAGGAAGATAAAGACTTTTCTGCCGATAAGGCCGTTGCCGCTGCGTATGAGAACCGTCCTCAGCCGCGTTGAAGCGTATGGGAAGTGCGCTAAACCTGTTACACTCAACGAACATTTTCTTGATAAGTAAGCAGGCATAGAGATGGTTGAGGATTCACAAGAAACGACGCATTTTGGCTTTCAGACTGTCGCCAAAGAGCAGAAAGCTGACATGGTGGCGCATGTATTTCATTCTGTGGCCGCAAAATATGACGTAATGAACGATCTGATGTCGTTCGGTATTCATCGTTTGTGGAAGCGTTTCACCATCGACTGCAGCGGCGTCCGCCGTGGGCAAACCGTGTTGGATCTGGCCGGAGGAACCGGCGATCTGACGGCGAAATTTTCTCGCCTGGTCGGCGAAACCGGCCGCGTGATGCTGGCGGATATCAACGACTCTATGCTGAAAATGGGCCGTGAAAAGCTGCGCAATATCGGCATTGTCGGCAACGTGGAATACGTCCAGGCGAACGCCGAAGCGCTACCTTTTGCGGACAACACCTTTGACTGCATTACGATTTCTTTCGGTCTGCGTAACGTGACGGATAAAGAAAAAGCGCTGCGCTCTATGTACCGCGTATTAAAGCCGGGTGGCCGTCTGCTGGTGCTGGAATTCTCAAAACCGATTATTGAGCCGCTTAGCAAAGCCTACGACGCCTATTCCTTCCATATCCTGCCGCGCGTAGGCGAGCTGGTTGCGAAAGACGCCGAAAGCTATCGTTATCTTGCTGAATCTATTCGAATGCATCCCGATCAGGACACGCTGAAAGGCATGATGCAGGATGCAGGATTTGAAAACGTCGACTACTACAACCTCACGGCAGGCATCGTTGCGCTACACCGCGGTTATAAGTTCTGACAGGAGGGACGCTATGCCTTTCAAACCACTGGTTACCGCCGGTCTTGAGACGGTTCTGAATACCTTCCTCTGGCGCGATCGGGCGTTGAAACCTGCCCGTCAGCGTCTGCTGGGGAAAGTGCTGCGTGTCGAACTGCAGGAGCTCTCCGAACCCGTGGTGCTGGTTTTTAGCGAGCGCCAGGTCGATGTGCTGGGGGCGTGGGAAGGCGAGGCAGACTGCACCGTGCGTACTCGCCTGAGCGTGCTTCCGCAGCTACGTAATCGCCAGCAGCTTACCGCGCTGATTCGCAGCGGCGATCTTGAAGTGCAGGGCGATCTGCAGGTGGTACAAAATACCGTTACGCTGTGCGATCTCGCGGAGTTCGATCCGGCTGAACTGCTCGCCCCGTATACCGGGGATGTGGTTGCGGAAGGCTTTAGTAAAGTATTCCGCGGCGGTGCTCGTTTTCTTCTGCGTGGTGCTCAGCGCCAGCAGCGCTATGTTGCGGAAGCGATTACCGAAGAGTGGCGCCTGGCGCCGGGTCCGCTGGAGCTGGCCTGGTTTGCTGAAGAAACCGCAGCCGTTGAGCGAGCGCTGGCCGCGCTGGAAAAACGGCTGGAAACGCTGGAGGGCAAATGACGCCAGGAGAATTACGGCGCCTGTATTTCATCGTCCACACCTTTTTGAGCTACGGGCTTGATGAGCTCATTCCTAAAATGCGTATCACGCTGCCGCTGCGAATCTGGCGGCGGATGCTGTTCTGGATGCCAAACCGCCATAAAGAACGTCCTCTTGGCGAGCGCCTGCGCCTTGCGCTGCAGGAGCTGGGTCCGGTGTGGATCAAGTTTGGCCAGATGCTCTCGACCCGTCGCGACCTGTTCCCTCCCCACATTGCCGATCAGCTGGCCATGCTGCAGGATCGCGTTGCGCCTTTTGATGGTCTGCAGGCCAAAAAGCAAATTGAGCAAGCCATGGGCGGCTTGCCGGTAGAAGCCTGGTTTGATGATTTCTCTGTTGAACCGCTTGCTTCCGCTTCTATTGCTCAGGTGCATACCGCGCGCTTGAAAGAGAACGGCAAAGAAGTGGTCATTAAAGTGATCCGCCCGGATATCGTGCCGGTTATCAAAGCGGATATGAAGCTCATCTACCGCCTTGCCCGCTGGGTGCCTCGTCTGTTACCGGACGGTCGTCGCCTGCGCCCGCAGGAAGTGGTGCGTGAATACGAAAAAACGCTGCTGGATGAGCTCAACCTGCTGCGTGAATCGGCTAACGCTATTCAGCTGCGGCGCAACTTTGAAGATAGCCCGATGCTTTATGTCCCGGAAGTTTACTCGGACTACTGCAGTGAAGGCATGATGGTGATGGAGCGGATTTACGGGATCCCGGTTTCCGACGTCGCCGCGCTGGAAGCGCAGGGGACCAACATGCAGCTGCTGGCTGAGCGCGGCGTGCAGGTCTTCTTTACTCAGGTTTTCCGCGACAGCTTCTTCCATGCCGACATGCATCCGGGCAACATTTTCGTCAGTCGTAACCACCCGGAAGACCCGCAGTATATTGGTATAGACTGCGGTATCGTCGGCTCGCTGAACAAAGAAGATAAACGCTATCTGGCGGAAAACTTTATTGCCTTCTTCAATCGCGACTACCGTAAGGTTGCGGAACTGCACGTTGATTCCGGCTGGGTTCCGGCAGATACCAACGTCGAAGAGTTCGAATTTGCCATTCGTACCGTCTGCGAGCCTATTTTTGAAAAACCGCTGGCGGAAATCTCGTTTGGCCATGTGTTGTTGAACCTGTTTAACACGGCGCGACGTTTCAATATGGAAGTGCAGCCGCAGCTGGTTCTGCTGCAGAAGACATTACTTTACGTAGAAGGAGTAGGTCGCCAGCTCTATCCTCAGTTAGACTTGTGGAAAACGGCGAAACCGTTCCTTGAGTCGTGGATTAAAGATCAGGTGGGCATTCCGGCTCTGGTGCGGGCTTTTAAAGAGAAGGCGCCGTTCTGGATTGAGAGAATGCCGGAAATACCTGAGCTGGTGTATCAGAGCCTGCAGCAAAGCAAGCAGTTACAGAATAGCGTCGATACCATCGTGCGCGACATCCAGGTGCGGCACGTGCGCCAGGGGCAGTCCCGTTATCTGTTTGGTATAGGCGCGGTTTTATTACTGAGTGGTACGCTGCTGTTCATCCACCGCCCTGAGTGGGGCATGATGCCCGGCTGGCTGATGGCCGCTGGCGTCGTAACCTGGCTTATCGGCTGGCGTAAGACGAACTGACGGCAGTCGCCTTTATCACTGCGCATAACGTGTATAATGCGTCCTATTAATTCATCATCTGTCATAGGGGAATGTGTATGGGTGGTATCAGTATTTGGCAGTTACTCATTGTTGTCGTCATTGTGGTTCTGCTTTTTGGGACAAAAAAGCTGAGCTCGCTCGGTTCCGATTTGGGGGCGTCGATCAAAGGTTTTAAAAAGGCCATGAGCGACGACGATAAACCGGAAAAATCCGCGCCGGATGCAGATTTCGCGGCAAAAACCCTTGCTGATAAGCCGGATGACGCAAAAAAAGACGAGACTAAACGCCACGACAAAGAGCAGGTGTAATTCGTGTTCGATATCGGTTTTAGTGAACTTCTGCTGGTATTCGTGATTGGCCTCATCGTTTTGGGGCCACAACGACTACCGGTAGCGGTAAAAACGGTAGTCAGCTGGATCCGTACGCTGCGGTCGCTGGCGGCTACCGTACAAAATGAAATAACCCAGGAATTAAAACTGCAGGAGTTTCAGGAAAGCCTTAAGAAGGTGGAAAAGGCCAGTCTGGATAACCTGACGCCTGAGCTAAAAGCATCTATGGATGAGCTGCGAGAAGCGGCTGAATCTATGAAGCGATCCTATTCCGCCCACGATCCTGAAAAAGCCAGCGACGAAGCCAACACGATTCATAACCCGGTCGTAAAAGGGAGTGAAGAGCAGCGCAAGGACGTGACGCCAGCAACGGCTGAACATCAGGCCAGCGCGCCTGAGCACGTACCTGAACCCGTGTCTGAAGAGCTCCCCGTTTCGCAGAGTGAAATCCCGGCAGAGAAAGTAAAAGTTGCCGTGGCGGCTTCCGATTCCTCCTCCCCCGTATCGAGTGATAAACAGTAAAAATGGGCGTAGACGATACTCAACCGCTAATTACGCATCTGATTGAGCTGCGCAAGCGCTTAATCAACAGCATTCTTGCGATTCTGGTCATTTTCCTGGCGTTGGTTTATTTCGCCAATGACATCTATCAGCTGGTTTCTGCGCCGCTTATTCGGCAGATGCCGGTTGGCGCGACCATGATCGCAACGGATGTGGCCTCGCCTTTCTTCACGCCGATCAAGCTGACCTTCATGGTATCGATAATTTTGTCGGTGCCGGTCATTTTGTATCAGGTTTGGGCCTTTGTGGCGCCAGCGCTGTATAAGCACGAACGTCGATTGGTTATGCCGCTGCTGGTCTCCAGTACGTTGCTGTTCTATATCGGCATGGCTTTTGCCTACTTTGTTGTTTTCCCGCTGGCGTTTGGTTTTCTGACCCATGCGGCGCCGGAAGGCGTACAGGTCTCGACCGATATTCGCAGTTACCTCGACTTTGTGATGGCGCTGTTTATCGCCTTTGGCGTCTCATTTGAGGTTCCCGTGGCCATCGTCCTGCTGTGCTGGATGGGCGTCACCACGCCGGAAGACCTGCGTAAGAAACGCCCCTATGTTCTGGTTGGCGCATTTGTCGTTGGGATGCTGCTGACGCCGCCGGATGTGTTCTCGCAAACGCTGCTGGCGATTCCGATGTACTGCCTGTTTGAAGTCGGGGTCTTCTTCGCGCGGTTCTATACCGGTAAGCGCCTGACGCGTGACGAGGATGCCGCAGCCGAAGAGGCGCAGGGCAAAGAAGAATAAAGCGCAACCGCCCGTCAGGGCGGTTGCCGTATGGGGGTGATGATGTTTGATATCGGCGTGAATCTGACCAGCTCGCAGTTTTCCCGCGATCGGGACGAGGTTATTGCCCGAGCCCGGGCGGCGGGAGTCACAGGAATGCTGTTGACGGGGACCAACCTTCATGAAAGCGCGCAGGCGCAGCAGCTGGCGCATGGTTATTCCGGATGCTGGTCAACGGCCGGTGTTCATCCCCACGACAGCCGCAGCTGGACGGAATCGGCCGCGGCAGCGGTCTACGAGCTGGCCCGCGAGTCAGAGGTCGTTGCGATTGGCGAATGCGGGCTGGATTTCAACCGCAACTTTTCAACGCCTCAGGAGCAAGAGGCGGCGTTTAGCGCCCAGCTGGCGCTGGCTGCGGAACTGTCGATGCCGGTATTTTTGCACTGCCGCGATGCGCACGACCGTTTCCTGGCCCTGCTAACCCCGTGGCTTGATAAGCTTCCGGGGGCCGTGGTGCATTGCTTTACCGGTAGCCGCGAAGAGATGCGCGAATGCGTGGAGCTGGGATTATTTATTGGCATTACCGGCTGGGTATGCGATGAGCGTCGGGGGCTGGAGCTGCGGACTCTCCTGGCCGATATCCCGGCCGATCGCCTGCTGATTGAGACCGATGCGCCGTATCTGCTGCCGCGGGATATGCAGCCAAAACCCGCTTCCCGCCGCAACGAGCCTGCATATCTGCCGCATATTCTGTCTCGTATCGCGGAGTGGCGCGGAGAAGAAGCGCCGTGGCTGGAAGAGATTACCGATGCTAACGTCAGAAGGCTCTTTGGCGTGCGTTTTTAGGCGCCGTCAGATTTTATAAAAGTCAGTATTTTTGACGCTTTGTAATACCTGCTTGTTAAGCAGATTCAGCAGCAGCATAGAGCGGGCTTCGCCGTCCGGTTCGGTAAAGATAGCCTGGAGACCCTCAAAGGCGCCATCGGTGATCAGCACGCTGTCGCCTTCATGCGGCGTTTCCGGGTCGGTAATACCTTCCGGTTTGTAGATGGAGAGCTGATGAATAACCGCAGACGGCACGATCGCGGGCAGCGCGCCGAAACGCACAAAGCTGTTCACGCCGCGCGTTGCGCTGATGGTGGTGGTATGAATCACTTCCGGGTCAAACTCGATAAACAGATAGTTTGGGAACAGGGGTTCGCTGACCGTCGTGCGTTTACCGCGGACGATTTTTTCCAGTTCGATCGTTGGCATCAGGCAATTGACGGCCTGCCGCTCGAGATGTTCCTGGGCGCGCTCAAGCTGCCCACGTTTGCAATAAAGTAAATACCAGGCTTGCATAATGACTCTTTCCACTCTACTAGCAGCAAGCATAACAAAAGGCCGGGGCGATCGCGAAATCATTGCAGTTGAAAGCTAAATTTCAGCGTTCTTTCACGCTAATTTAACAAAAATACAGCATAGCTCCGGCGAACGCCGTATAATCAGCCGCCTGTATAGAGGTCAATAACAACTCCATGAAATACCACGATCTACGCGAATTTCTGACATTACTGGAGCAGCAGGGGGAATTGAAACGGATTTCCCTGCCGGTCGATCCTCATCTGGAAATTACCGAAATTGCCGATCGCACCTTGCGTGCTGGCGGTCCGGCCCTGCTATTTGAAAATCCTAAAGGCTACGCGATGCCGGTGCTGTGTAATCTTTTCGGCACGCCGCGGCGAGTTGCGCTGGGGATGGGGCAGGAGGATGTCAGTTCTCTGCGCGAAGTGGGTAAGCTCCTGGCATTCCTGAAAGAGCCGGAACCACCAAAAGGTTTCCGCGATCTGTTTGATAAGCTGCCGCAGTTCAAGCAGGTGCTGAATATGCCGACTAAGCGTCTGCGCGGGGCGCCATGCCAGCAAAAAATTATTCAGGGCGATGATGTCGATCTGGGCCGCATCCCGATCATGACCTGCTGGCCGGAAGATGCCGCACCGCTGATCACCTGGGGCCTGACGGTGACGCGCGGCCCGCATAAAGAGCGGCAAAATCTGGGCATTTATCGCCAGCAGCTGATTGGCAAGAACAAGCTGATTATGCGCTGGCTATCGCACCGCGGCGGCGCGCTGGATTTCCAGGAGTGGTGCGCAGCGCGTCCTGGCGAGCGTTTCCCGGTCTCCGTTGCGCTGGGTGCCGATCCGGCAACCATTCTCGGGGCGGTGACTCCGGTTCCCGACACCCTCTCCGAGTATGCATTTGCCGGGCTGCTGCGCGGTACGAAAACCGAAGTCGTGAAGTGCATCTCTAACGATCTGGAGGTGCCCGCCAGCGCAGAGATTGTGCTGGAAGGGTATATTGAAGTCGGTGAAATGGCGCCGGAAGGGCCGTATGGCGATCATACGGGCTACTACAATGAAGTGGATAATTTCCCGGTCTTTACCGTTACCCATATTACTCAGCGTGAAGACGCTATCTACCATTCGACCTACACCGGACGTCCGCCGGACGAACCCGCGGTACTGGGCGTTGCGCTGAACGAAGTCTTCGTCCCTATTCTGCAAAAGCAGTTTCCTGAGATTGTGGATTTCTATTTACCACCTGAAGGCTGCTCCTATCGCCTGGCGGTGGTCACGATGAAGAAGCAGTACGCCGGTCACGCGAAACGCGTCATGATGGGAGTCTGGTCCTTCCTCCGTCAGTTCATGTATACCAAGTTTGTTATCGTCTGCGATGATGATGTCAACGCGCGTGACTGGAATGATGTGATTTGGGCGATTACTACCCGTATGGACCCGGCGCGTGATACGGTAATGGTAGAAAATACGCCAATTGATTATCTGGATTTTGCCTCACCGGTTTCCGGTTTGGGTTCAAAAATGGGGCTGGATGCCACAAATAAATGGCCCGGTGAGACCCAGCGCGAGTGGGGTCGTCCGATTAAGAAAGATCCTGAGGTGACGGCGCGCGTTGACGCCATCTGGGATGAACTGGCCATCTTCAAATAACAGTAAGCGGGGCTACGCCGCTGTTTTGCACAATAGACCCGACAGAGGGGACGCATGACAACCTTAAGCTGTAAAGTGACCTCGGTGGAGGCGATTACCGATACTGTGTATCGCGTTCGATTAGTGCCGGAAGCGGCGTTTTCTTTCCGGGCTGGTCAGTATCTGATGGTCGTGATGGACGAACGCGATAAGCGCCCATTCTCCATGGCTTCTACGCCGTCGGAACAGGAGTTTATCGAACTGCATATCGGTGCATCTGAACTTAATCTGTATGCGATGGCAGTGATGGATCGGATCCTGAAAGAGCGTGAAATCGAGGTCGATCTGCCGCATGGCGAAGCCTGGCTGCGCGATGATGAAGAACGCCCGCTGATTTTAATCGCTGGGGGAACGGGCTTCTCTTACGTGCGTTCGATTTTGCTTACCGCGCTGGCGCGCAATCCGAACCGCGATATCGCTATCTATTGGGGCGGACGCGAAGCGAAGCATCTCTATGATCTGGCGGAACTGGAAGCATTAAGCGTGCAGCATCCGGGCTTACGCATCGAGCCCGTGGTTGAGCAGCCTGACGCTGAGTGGCGTGGCCGTACCGGAACCGTACTCACCGCGGTCCTGCAGGATTACGGTACGCTGGGCGATCATGATATCTATATTGCAGGTCGCTTCGAGATGGCTAAAATTGCCCGCGATCTGTTCTGCAACGAGCGCGGCGCCCGCGAAGAGCGTCTGTTTGGCGACGCGTTTGCCTTTATCTGATTGCCGCTGTGAAGGCATCCGGGCGTTGGTCCGGATGCTGTTCTAGCGCGCATCGCTAAAGTAAACGTACAGCGGTCGATCGTTTTCCAGCAAACAGAGCATTTTCCCTACGGGGTTCCCTTCTTTTTCCAGCGTGGCGGCTAACTGCGTCGCGATATGTTGGCTGCCTATCTTCTCATCATAGCGTTCGGTATTAATATTGGTGATGGTCAGGTCCTTGAGCCGCTCGCTTTCCGGATTCTGCGCCATTTTATTGATTCCCCATAAGAGGCATGCCTGAGCGTTATCCTGTTCGCTGGCAAGAGCAGCGCCAGAGAATGCGGTGAGCAGAAGTATGAAAGGGAGTGTTTTCATAAGTCGTTATTATCCTTAGTCAACGTGACGTATCCGGTGATAATAGCTGAATAGCGGAAATAAAAAACCCGCCCCTGACAGGCGGGAAGAACGGCAACTAAACCTTCTCCCCGTTATCATTCACGCTGCCTTTTTGTTGGCTGCGCTCGCTCGCCCCGGTCACAGAGTTATCTATGCTCCCGGGGATTTGCTCGGTTGCCGCCGCGATGCCGCGCGAATGATTCAGGGAATTAACTCTTTGCTTAAACCCGCTCGAATACCGTCGCGATCCCCTGACCTAAACCAATACACATCGTCGCCAGGCCGAACTGCGCGTCTTTGCGCTCCATCTGGTTGATGAGCGTGGTGCTGATGCGTGCGCCTGAACAGCCGAGCGGATGGCCCAGGGCGATCGCGCCACCGTTGAGATTGATCTTCTCGTCGATCTGTTCCATCAGTCCCAGATCTTTAATGCACGGCAGGATCTGCGCGGCAAAAGCTTCGTTCATCTCGAACACATCGATATCGCTGGTGGTGAGCCCGGCTTTTTTCAGCGCCAGTTTTGACGCGGGAACCGGGCCGTAGCCCATTATTGACGGGTCGCAGCCGACGACGGCCATCGAACGCACGCGAGCGCGAGGCTTCAGGCCCAGCTCGCGGGCGCGACTTTCGCTCATTAACAGCATGGCTGCGGCACCATCGGAGAGGGCAGAAGAGGTACCCGCCGTTACGGTACCGGTGACGGGATCGAACGCGGGCCTCAGCGCAGCCAGCGCTTCTACCGTCGTCTCCGGGCGAATCACTTCATCATAGCTGTATGACTTCAGTACGCCGTCGGCGTCGTGACCGCCGGTCGGAACAATCTCCGTTTTGAATGCGCCAGATTGCGTCGCGGCCCAGGCGCGGGCATGGGAGCGGGCTGCAAACTGATCCTGCATTTCCCGGCTGATGCCGTGCAGGCGCGCCAGCATTTCTGCGGTCAGCCCCATCATCCCGGCGGCTTTAGCGACGTTCCGGCTCAGGCCCGGGTGAAAATCCACACCGTGGCTCATCGGGACGTGGCCCATATGTTCTACACCGCCAATCAGGCATACGCTGGCATCGCCGGTCATGATCATGCGGGCCGCGTCGTGAAGCGCCTGCATGGAAGAACCGCACAGTCGATTGACCGTGTTGGCGGGCACGGAATGCGGGATTTCTGCCAGCAGCGCCGCGTTGCGGGCAATATTGAAACCCTGTTCAAGGGTTTGCTGAACGCAGCCCCAGTAAATATCATCAATGGCGCTTGCTTCAAGGGATGGATTACGTGAAAGCAGGCTACGCATCAGGTGCGCGGAGAGATCTTCCGCGCGCACATGACGAAAGGCGCCGCCCTTCGAACGGCCCATCGGGGTACGAACTGCATCGACAATGACAACCTGTTCCATTGTGACTCCTTAAGCCGTTTTCAGCTCGCCTGGCGCACGGGCAGGCTCAACCGGGGGATAGTACGGTTCGTTATGACGCGCTTTGCTGCGCAATCCTTCCGGCACGTCATACAGCGGACCGAGGTGCTGATACTGCTGCGCCATATCGAGATATTTTGCGCTACCGAGGGTATCCAGCCAGCGGAACGCGCCGCCGTGGAACGGAGGGAAGCCGAGACCATAGACCAGCGCCATATCGGCTTCCGCCGGGCTGGCGATAATGCCCTCTTCAAGACAACGCACCACTTCGTTGACCATCGGGATCATCATGCGGGCGATAATCTCTTCATCGCTGAAATCACGCTTCGGCTGGCTGACTTCCGCCAGCAGGCTATCGACTGCGGCATCCTCTTCCTTCTTCGGCTTACCTTTGCTGTCTTCTTTGTAGCGCCAGAAGCCGAGGCCATTTTTCTGGCCGAAACGGTTAGCGTCGAACAGCGCATCGATCGCATCGCGATAATCTTTCTGCATCCGCTGCGGGAAGCCCGCCGCCATGACTGCCTGCGCGTGATGCGCGGTATCAATGCCAACGACGTCCAGCAGATAGGCCGGGCCCATCGGCCAGCCAAACTGCTTTTCCATCACTTTGTCGACTTTGCGGAAGTCTGCGCCGTCGCGCAGCAGCTGGCTGAAACCGGCGAAGTAGGGGAACAGCACGCGGTTAACAAAGAAACCGGGGCAGTCGTTGACCACAATTGGCGTTTTACCCATTTTGCTGGCCCAGGCGACCACTTTCGCAATGGTTTCGTCCGAGCTTTTTTCACCGCGAATAATCTCGACCAGCGGCATCCGGTGCACCGGATTAAAGAAGTGCATTCCGCAGAAGTTTTCCGGGCGCTTCAGTACGCTGGCCAACTCGCTGATGGGAATGGTGGAGGTATTCGATGCCAGCACGGTATCCGGACGGACTTTGTCTTCCGTTTCCGCCAGCACCGCTTTTTTCACTTTCGGATTCTCAACAACGGCTTCGACCACGACGTCCACGCGCTCAAAGCCGGCGTAATCCAGGGTTGGCTGAATAGTGGAAATAACGCCAGCCATTTTGAGACCATCGATTTTGCCGCGCTCAAGCTGTTTATTCAGCAATTTGGCCGCTTCGGTCATGCCGAGCGTCAGCGATTTGTCGTTGATATCTTTCATGACTACCGGCACGCCTTTCCATGCCGATTGGTATGCAATGCCGCCGCCCATAATCCCCGCGCCCAGTACGGCCGCGTGTTTTGGCGTGTCGATATCTTTAGTCAGCTTCTTCGCTTTCGCTTTAACGTATTGATCGTTAAGGAAGATACCTACCAGCGCCCGCGCCTCGTTGGTATGCGCCAGCGGGACAAAACTTTTGTTTTCCAGATTCAAGGCTTCTTCGCGGCCAAAGCGGGCGGCGGCTTCAATGGTTTTAACGGCAGTAATGGGCGCAGGGTAGTGTTTCCCGGCGGTTTGCGCCACCATGCCTTTGGCGATGGTAAAACTCATCGCGGCTTCAATTTTACTCAGGTGAAGAGGCTCCAGCTTCGGCTGGCGCTTCGCCTTCCAGTCCAGGTCACCTTTAATGGCCTGACGCAGAATTGCTATCGCGCCATCGAGCAGTTTTTCATGTTTAACCACGCCATCGACGAGGCCGATTTTTAAGGCCTGTTCGGCGCCAACGTCTTTACCTGCGGCAATGATTTCCAGCGCGCTGTCCGCGCCAAGCATCCGCGGCATCCGCACCGAGCCGCCAAAGCCCGGCATGATACCCAGTTTCGTTTCCGGCAGGCCAATGCGCAAATCCGGCGTCGCCAGGCGATAATCGGTCGCCAGCACGCATTCGCAGCCGCCGCCCAGCGCATAGCCGTTGACGGCGGAAATAGTGGGAACCGGTAAATCTTCCAGGCGATTAAATACGCTATTGGCGAAATGCAGCCACTGGCTTAACTGTTCTTGCGGAACCAGGAACAGGGAAAGAAATTCAGTGATATCCGCACCGACGATAAAGGCTGCTTTCTCAGAGCGCAGCAGTAGCCCTTGCAGATCTTTTTGTTTTTCGAGCACGTCCAGCGCTTCACCGAGGCTGGCTACGGTTGCGGTATCAAGCTTATTGACCGAGCCGGGGGCATCGAATACCAGTTCGGCAATGCCGTCTTCCCGCCAGTCGAGGTACAGGGTGTCGCCTTTGTAGAGCATGTCAGTCTCCTGAATCCAGCAATATGATCTGGTCGTACCAGATGCAACGGAGTGTGGAATTTATGTTAAGAAAATGCAAATAAGTCTTTAAATAAATGCTGGTCGGATCACACCCGCTAGAGATCACCCCGTCTGGAGCCAATGTGCTAAGATGCGAAGATTCACGATCCAATAAAATCAAAGGATAAAAGATGGAATCCCTGGCCGGTCTCTATAAAAATCATATCGTTACCTTACAAGAACGCACCCGCGATGTTCTGGCCCGCTTTAAGCTGGATGCCCTGTTGATTCACTCAGGTGAACTGGTCAACGTCTTTCTTGACGATCATCCGTATCCATTTAAGGTCAACCCACAGTTCAAAGCCTGGGTACCGGTTACGCAGGTTCCGAACTGCTGGCTGCTGGTGGACGGCGTCAACAAACCAAAGCTGTGGTTCTATCTGCCGGTTGATTACTGGCATAACGTAGAACCGTTGCCGACGTCATTCTGGACCGAAGAGGTGGAGGTGATCGCCCTGCCGAAAGCGGATGGTATCGGCAGCCAGCTGCCTGCCGCGCGTGGCAATATCGCTTATATCGGACCGGTACCGGAACGTGCGCTGGGGCTGGATATTGCGGCGGATAAAATCAACCCGAAAGGGGCGATCGATTATCTGCACTACTATCGCTCTTATAAAACTGACTATGAGCTGGCCTGTATGCGTGAAGCGCAGAAGTCGGCGGTTAACGGTCATCAGGCTGCTCATGAAGCTTTCCTCTCCGGGATGAGCGAGTTTGATATCAACCAGGCCTATCTGACCGCGACCGGCCATCGCGACACTGATGTGCCGTACAGCAATATTGTGGCGCTGAACGAGCATGCCTCCGTACTGCATTACACAAAGCTTGATCATCGTGCGCCTGCAGAGATGCGTAGCTTCCTGCTGGATGCGGGCGCGGAATACAACGGCTATGCAGCCGACCTGACCCGTACCTGGGCGGCGCATGGCGATAATGACTATGCTCAGTTGATTAAAGACGTTAATGATGAACAGCTGGCGCTGATTAGCACCATGAAGGCGGGCGTGAGCTACGTGGATTATCATGTCCAGTTTCATCAGCGCATCGCCAAACTGCTGCGTAAACATCAGATAGTCAAAGACATGAGCGAAGAAGCGATGGTGGAAAATGACCTGACCGGACCATTTATGCCGCACGGTATTGGCCACCCCTTAGGTCTGCAGGTTCATGACGTTGCCGGTTTTATGCAGGATGATACCGGTACCCACCAGGCCGCGCCGGCAAAATATCCTTACCTGCGCTGCACGCGCGTTTTGCAGCCGCGCATGGTGTTGACGATCGAGCCGGGTATCTACTTTATCGAATCGCTGCTGGCGCCGTGGCGCGAAGGACAGTTCAGCAAACACTTTAACTGGCAGAAAATTGACGCGCTGAAACCCTTTGGCGGTATCCGTATCGAAGACAACGTCGTGATCCACGAAAACAGCATCGAAAATATGACGCGCGATCTGAAACTGGCGTAATGGAAAGCTGGTTGATACCGGCCGAGCCGGTCACCGTCGTTGAAGAGATCAAAAAGAGCCGCTTTATTACGCTGTTGGCCCATACCGATGGCGTAGCGGCGGCAAAGGCGTTTGTCGAGTCAGTCAGGGCGGATCACCCGGATGCGCGTCATCACTGCGTGGCGTGGGTTGCAGGGCCGCCAAATGATTCTCAGCAGCTGGGTTTTTCCGACGATGGCGAACCGGCGGGAACGGCGGGGAAACCAATGCTGGCGCAGCTGATGGGCAGCGGCGTCGGCGAGATAACCGCTGTCGTCGTGCGCTACTACGGTGGTATTCTGCTGGGCACCGGCGGCCTGGTGAAAGCGTATGGCGGCGGTGTACATCAGGCGCTAGCGCAGCTCACAACACAGCGCAAGACGCCGCTCACCGCATATACTTTGCAGTGTGAATACGGGCAGTTGGCCGGGATTGAAACGCTGTTGGCTCAGTTCTCAGGAAAAATTGTCGAAAGCGAATATCAGGCGTCTGTTCAGCTGCGCGTGGCGCTTCCCCAGGCTGAAGTGGCGCTATTTTCAGCAAAGCTGGCTGATTTTAGTCGCGGTTCGTTGCAATTACTGAAGATTGACGAATAATCCCCACCTGATTTTTTTGCATATCAAAGGAAGCGCCAGAGATGCATTTTCGCGCGATAACCCGAATCGTTGGACTGTTGGTCATTTTGTTTTCGGGGACGATGATCCTTCCGGGATTAATAGCTCTGATATATCGCGATGGTGCGGGGCGAGCGTTTACCCAGACCTTTTTCGTTGCCCTGGCCATCGGTTCGCTGCTGTGGTGGCCTAATCGTCGTGAGAAGGGAGAACTGAAATCCCGGGAAGGATTTCTGATTGTGGTTCTCTTCTGGACCGTGCTGGGTAGCGTGGGGGCATTGCCGTTTATCTTTGCGGAGCAGCCGAACCTGACGGTGACGGATGCATTCTTTGAATCTTTCTCCGGTCTGACAACGACGGGGGCAACCACGCTGGTGGGGCTCGATTCGTTACCCCATGCTATTCTTTTCTACCGGCAGATGCTGCAGTGGTTTGGCGGGATGGGGATCATCGTTCTGGCGGTAGCGATACTGCCGATACTGGGCGTCGGGGGGATGCAGCTGTATCGGGCCGAAATGCCCGGACCGCTGAAAGATAACAAAATGCGGCCGCGGATTGCAGAGACGGCAAAAACGCTGTGGCTTATTTATGTCCTGCTGACAGTGGCCTGCGCGTTGGCGCTGTGGTTTGCCGGGATGCCGGCATTTGACGCCATCGGCCATAGCTTCTCTACTATTGCGATTGGCGGGTTCTCCACCCATGATGCCAGCGTGGGTTACTTTAATAGCCCAACAATTAACTCCATTATTGCGGTTTTCCTGCTGATTTCTGGCTGTAACTACGGCCTGCACTTTTCATTACTTAGCGGGCGCAGCCTGAAAGTGTACTGGCGAGACCCTGAATTCCGTATGTTTATCGGCGTGCAGTTTACGCTGGTGGTGGTATGCACCCTTGTACTGTGGCTGCATGACGTCTATAGCTCGGCGTTAATGACGGTCAACCAGGCGTTTTTCCAGGTGGTGTCGATGGCGACAACGGCGGGCTTCACGACCGACAGTATTGCGCGCTGGCCGCTATTTTTGCCGGTGCTCCTCCTCTGTTCGGCTTTCATCGGCGGCTGCGCCGGGTCCACCGGCGGTGGACTAAAGGTTATCCGTATCCTGCTGCTTTTTAAGCAAGGCAACCGCGAGCTTAAACGTCTGGTACACCCTAATGCGGTCTACAGTATTAAACTGGGAAACCGTGCACTGCCGGAGCGTATCCTCGAAGCCGTATGGGGATTCTTCTCCGCGTATGCGCTGGTGTTTATCATCAGTATGCTGGCGATAATTGCTACCGGCGTGGATGATTTCTCGGCCTTTGCTTCAGTCGTCGCCACGCTGAACAACCTTGGACCGGGACTGGGCGTAGTGGCGGATAACTTTGCCACGATGAACCCTGTCGCGAAATGGATCTTGATTGCTAATATGCTGTTTGGTCGTCTGGAAGTGTTCACCTTACTGGTGCTATTTACTCCGACTTTCTGGCGCGAATAACAGGAGTGCCTGTGAAAACTTTGATTCTCTTTTCCACCCGCGACGGACAGACGCGCGAGATCGCCTCGTTTTTGGCCTCTGAACTAAAAGAGCAGGGGATCGATTCGGACACGGTTGATCTCAACCGCACTAACGAGGTGGAGTGGCCTTTATACGATCGCGTTGTGATAGGCGCATCAATCCGCTACGGTCATTTTCATCCAGCGCTGGAACGGTTTGTAAAAACGCATCTTCAATCGCTACAGGCGCTGCCGGGGGCTTTTTTCTCGGTCAACCTCGTGGCGCGTAAGCCAGAAAAACGAACGCCGCAAACTAATAGCTACACGCGCAAGTTTCTGCTCAACTCGCCCTGGCAGCCCCAGCATTGCGCGGTGTTTGCCGGTGCACTCCGCTATCCACGCTATCGCTGGTACGATCGCTTTATGATTCGTCTTATTATGAAGATGACCGGCGGCGAGACCGATGTCAGTAAAGAAGTGGTCTATACCGACTGGCAGCAGGTAGGCAGATTTGCGCGGGAAATTGCGCAAATGACCAGCAAATAGCGCGTTAAATCACCCCGGTGATGGAAAGTTGAGCGAATGAAAAGTTTTTTGAAATTTCCCCTTGTCACTTCGTAATTACTCCCTATAATGCGCTCCCACTGACACGGAACAACGGCTTACAGCCCGCCGGGTCAGCGGGATTCAGCGATG
>NZ_JBEAFR010000042.1:0-106605 GCF_040062315.1 Klebsiella sp. GW_Kp181 | reverse complement strand
CCCCTTACAGGGGGCATTCTCAAAAGCCACCTTCTCAGAAGGTGGTCTTTTACTTGTTTGGTTAATCAATGCAAAATATTTATTAATTAATCTTTCAAATGTCAAAATGGTTGATAGAGCAGATACGTTTGCGAGCCTTCTTCCAGTTTATAATAAAATCAACGGGTTTGATAAATTACCGATAAGTTTTGCGGCCGGGGAAATATAGAATAGCGGCGGGTGCTTGAGGCTATCTGGCTTTGAGCATTGACAAGGATTCAGATAGACGAAAGCCCCAGGAGATATTTCTATCAACTGAGGCTGACGGATGAACCTGAACAATTCAGATGTTAGTCTCTTCTTTGCAGGGAGGCAAGACATGCTGACAAAATATGCCCTTGTGGCAATCGTCGTACTGTGTATTACGGTACTGGGATTTACGCTGTTGGTGCGCAGCTCGCTGTGCGAACTCAGTATTAAAGAGCGTAGTATGGAGTTTAAAGCTGTTCTCGCTTACGAATCGAAGAAATAGCATCAGCGCGGGGGCAACCCCGCGTATTGGTTGTCAGGATGCATCCTCTCGTACCCAGTTTGCATTTGTTAAAACGGCAGCACCGCAAAGTGCTGCCGTTTTTTCACTTTAAAAGGAACTACACCAGGCTTTTCAGACGATAGATCCACTCCAGCGCCTGGCGCGGAGTCAGCGAGTCCGGGTCAAGATTCTCCAGCGCTTCAACCGCGGGCGAGGTCTCTTCCGGAGCAGAAAGCAGCGACATCTGGGTACCGTCCACCTGCGTGGCGGCAGCGCTCGGCGCGATGCTCTCCAGTTCGCGCAGCTTCTGCCGCGCGCGTTTAATCACCTCTTTCGGCACACCGGCCAGCGCGGCAACCGCCAGGCCATAGCTCTTACTCGCCGCACCATCCTGCACGCTGTGCATAAAGGCAATGGTATCGCCGTGCTCCAGCGCATCAAGATGGACGTTGGCCACGCCTTCCATTTTCTCCGGCAGCTGGGTTAGCTCGAAGTAGTGGGTGGCAAACAGGGTCAAGGCCTTGATCTTATTCGCCAGATTTTCCGCGCAGGCCCACGCCAGCGACAGGCCATCGTAGGTCGAGGTGCCACGACCGATTTCATCCATTAGCACCAGACTATGCTCGGTGGCGTTATGCAGAATATTGGCGGTTTCGGTCATCTCTACCATAAAGGTTGAGCGGCCGCTGGCCAGGTCATCCGCAGCACCGACACGGGTGAAAATACGATCGATAGGGCCGATTTCGACTTTATCCGCCGGAACGTAGCTGCCGATATACGCCAGCAGGGCGATCAGCGCGGTCTGACGCATATAGGTACTTTTACCGCCCATATTCGGGCCGGTGATTATCAACATTCTCCGCTGCGGAGCGAGGTGCAGCGGGTTAGCGATAAAGGGCTCTTTCAGTACCTGCTCAACCACCGGATGGCGGCCTTCGCTAATACGAATGCCCGGTTTATCGCTGAAGGTCGGGCAGCAGTAGTTGAGGGTCTCGGCGCGCTCGGCAAGGTTCACCAGCACATCGAGCTCCGCCAGCGCGCTGGCGCTTTGCTGCAGGTCGCCAAGATGCGGTAGCAGTAAATCGAAAAGCTCATCGTACAGCTGCTTTTCCAGCGCCAGCGCTTTCCCTTTGGAGGTCAGAACCTTATCTTCATACTCCTTCAGCTCAGGAATAATATAGCGCTCGGCGTTCTTAAGGGTCTGGCGACGGACGTAATGGATCGGCGCATGCTGGCTCTGACCGCGGCTAATCTGGATGTAGTAGCCGTGAACGGCGTTGTAGCCGACCTTCAGCGTATCCAGCCCCAGACGCTCGCGCTCGCGAATTTCCAGCTTGTCGAGGTAATCGGTCGCGCCATCGGCCAGACCACGCCACTCATCCAGCTCCGCGTTGTAGCCGGGGGCGATAACGCCGCCGTCGCGGACCAGCACCGGCGGCGCATCGATAATCGCCCGTTCAAGCAGGTCGCGCAGTTCGTTAAACTCGCCCATTTTCTCGCGAAGCCGCTGTACCGGCGCGCAGTCGACGTCTGCCAGCATCGCACGCAGCGCAGGCAGCTGCTGGAATGCGTGACGCATGCGGGCTAAATCTCGTGGACGAGCGGTGCGCAGCGCCAGGCGAGCCAGTATACGTTCAAGGTCGCCAACCTGACGGAGTATCGGCTGCAGTTCAGTGTAATGCTCCTGCAGCGCGCCAATGGTCTGCTGGCGCTCTACCAGTACTGCGGTGTCGCGCGCCGGCATATGCAGCCAGCGCTTAAGCATACGGCTGCCCATCGGAGTGACGGTGCAGTCGAGTACCGAAGCCAGAGTATTATCAAAGCCGCCGGCCAGGTTCTGGGTTATCTCCAGGTTGCGGCGAGTAGCGGCATCCATAATGATGCTGTCCTGCTGGCGTTCCATGGTGATGGAACGGATGTGCGGCAATGACGTACGCTGGGTGTCTTTGACGTATTGCAGCAGGCAGCCGGCGGCACACAGGCCGCGCGGGGCGTTTTCAACGCCGAATCCGACCAGATCGCGCGTACCGAACTGGAGATTGAGCTGCTGGCGCGCGGTGTCGATTTCGAATTCCCACAGCGGACGACGGCGCAAGCCTCGGCGCCCCTCAATCAACGAGGATTCGGCAAAGTCTTCCGCGTACAGCAGTTCGGCGGGATTGGTGCGCTGGAGCTCCGCCGCCATCGTCTCGCGGTCAGCGGGTTCGCTCAGGCGAAAACGTCCGGAGCTAATATCGAGGGTGGCGTAGCCAAAACCTTTACTATCCTGCCAGATGGCGGCCAGCAGATTATCCTGACGTTCCTGCAGCAGCGCTTCATCGCTGATAGTTCCGGGGGTCACAATGCGAACGACTTTGCGTTCAACCGGCCCTTTAGTGGTCGCCGGATCGCCAATCTGTTCGCAAATGGCCACCGACTCCCCCTGATTAACCAGCTTGGCGAGATAGTTCTCCACCGCATGATGCGGGATCCCGGCCATCGGAATCGGTTCGCCTGCGGAAGCGCCGCGTTTGGTCAGCGAGATATCAAGCAGCTGCGATGCGCGTTTCGCATCGTCATAGAAGAGTTCGTAAAAATCACCCATCCGGTAAAACAGCAGGATCTCCGGATGCTGGGCTTTCAGCTTGAGATACTGCTGCATCATCGGGGTGTGGCTAGAGAAGTCCTTATCAATGTCTTCATTCATATTGATTTTACTCATTTTTTAATTCTTTCAAGTGCTCATATGGCCCCAGGTAAAACCCCTTTAAACCCACATAAACCCATAAATTTGTAGCTCACTTGTAGCCTAAGGCGTGATAGATTGGTTGTACTCCTTCTTTGGGCTACAAATGGTGGTGATACTTTGAAAACAACTCTCAACCAGGCTTTTATTATCAACAAGTTAAGTATTAATGTTAAGCCTGAACTCAGTAGCTCTGGAAAAGTCGTTTTCGAAGCCAACCCTGACCAAAAGCCTTACATAGTTTTTGACGATCATCGAGATTCACCTGTTGGCTTCGGTGTGAAGGTCAGTTTGACGAAAAAAACCTATGTAATCCAGCGAAGAGTAGCCTCGTCAGATCGTAATGTCAGCGAGGGTAAGAAGCCAAGCTCTGTCTTGAAAGTAAAGGTTGGAAATGTGTCTGATTTTCCGAGTATCGATCAAGCCCGTGAGGTAGCTCGACAGTTGGTTCAGACCATGATCGCAACAAAGAGAAATCCCAACAAGATTAAGAGGGAACTCGATCTTGCTGAATTGACCGTGAGTGAAGCTTTTGCCCAATACAGGAGCCACTTACATGGCAGAACCAAACCCGCTAAACCAAACACTCTCAATGTGTTAGACAAAGCTGAGAATCGGTTGAAAGAATGGCAAAACCTTCGGATAAAAGATCTTACGGGTACTGAAATCCTTAGTAAGTTTGATGAAATTGCTTCAAGAGCAAGAACGGCTGCTGAACAAACTTTCCGATGGGCTAATGTTGCAGTTAAACATGCGATTGAAATTGAAGCTGGCAATGCCCAGACACAACAACGACAACCTTCGCTGTCCTATAATCCTTTTTCAATTTTAAAGGTACAGAAGAAGTTCAGAACGCGATCTGAACTGGAGGATAGCTATCGTGCCAAGGGAGTTCGAAACCCATTGTCTCCCAAAGATACCCTGGGACGTTTTCTAACTGCATTACACAATAAGCGAGGTTTTAATCGGTTGGGTTGTGATTATCTGTTGCTAACCGTTCTGATTGGAGCCCGGAAAGAAGAAACCGCTGCACTGTGCTGGCGAGAGACTCTGACAGAAGAGGAAGCCAGAACGACAAGCTACGTCGATCTTGAAAACCGAATGATTCGATTCTACGACACCAAAAACCGTAATGACCATGAGTTGCCAATCTGCGATGCTACAAAGCGAATTCTGGAAGATCGAAGAGATATCGTCAACGATAACGAAAAGCGAGCAGATAAACGCAAATGGGTTTTTCCGGCTCGTTCATCACGAAGTAAGGTTGGACACTATTCCGACAGTAAAAGCCTACGTGAGTATATCTGTCAGGAAGCAGGCATAACGAAGTTGGGTATGCATGATCTGCGCAGAACCTTTGGCCGTGTTGCAGAAGAGCTAACTTCATATGCAGTTGTGAAAAAGTTGCTTAACCACCGCAATACCACCGATCCTACGGAAAGGTATGCTGTGCCAGATAATCAGCGAGTTTTTGAGGCACTTCAAAGGATTGAGTTGCATATGCTAATGACTGCACCTAAATTGTATAATGCACTTTTAGCATCTGCGAAGTATCCGCCATTACCAGAAAGGAAAGAGGGATGAGTGTTGTTGAGACGTTAAGAGAGTTTTCAGAAGTATGGAAGCTTTTTAGTGAGATTCCTGATGACGCGACACTTAATGTTGAGTTGGCATCTCTGTATCTTGGTATTAGTGTAAAATCACTTGCTCGATATAGGCAAAATGGCGGTGGACCAGCATATATCCAGTACCAAGTAGAAAATAGCAAAGCGAGAAACCAGCGAGTAAATTACTTGCTAAAAGATCTTCGAGCGTGGCGTGATAATCATAAGGTCCAAAATACTATGCACGCAGCTCAAATCCGTGGATTAACATTTACGTCATTAACCGATTTATGTGAGCCACATCCATTTTGGCTGTCTAATTTTTCAGGACAAAAAATAATATCTCATGCTTTGACAACCTCTGATGATCTTTTTAGAAAGTTATTGTCAGAGCCTAATGTTGATATAGTCTGGATTTCTGTTGAGCAGGCTATTTTCAAAGAGTGGGAAAATAAAAATGAACGAATTATTTGGCACAATATTTTCATAACAATTCTAAATAATTTGAGCTATGCTTCAGAAGCAGCGCAAGAAAGATATACAATGAATGATGTCTTGGGGAATTAAATATAAAGACCCTTTTCTGGTTGAGTTAAAATATCAGTATGCAATATTGATTTATTTTCTGTGTGTGATAAGAATCTATAATGGAAGCAATAATTTCTTAGAGATTTAAAAAATAAAAAAGATAAGTAAATACTAAATTAGCAAGAAAAAAATCACGGTCTTTACTTTTCTATTTTCTCTCATTTTATTCTGGATTGAAATTATTTATAGAGTTTTCTTTTTGTTATTTTAATATATCCATGGCTATTAAATATTCTCTATTAATTCCTTTTGACACATTAAATTCCAACCAGAAACCATATAATATCTGATATGGTTAAAATAGACACTTGACAATGTTTTATATTGTATTATTTATAGGGTGGTAAATAATTTAATATATAACACTCCTTTTTTAATTAGAGGCATTTAATGATATTCGGAGGGGTAATATGAGAGGAGGATGATAATGAGAAAAGAAATATATAATGAGGATAAATACAAGAGCCAAATACAAAAATATGCTCTATGCTGTGATGATTTTAATGATGGTGTATACAGGAAACCGAGAGAGAAAGCTACCTTAAAGAAATATATAGGATATAACAATAAATATTTTATAAATGGTTTTGTTTTTGATGTGGATCATGAATATGGGGCAATTGCGTGGGATATGGCTGGACTGCCTAAACCAAATGCGATCATACAAAATACAATAAATGGTCATGCTCATTTACTTTATGCTCTAAAAATACCAGTATTAAAAACAAACTCTTCAAAAATAAAACCACTAAGATTAGCTTCTGTTGTGCAGTGTGGATTTACAGAAAGATTAAAAGCAGATAAATCTTACGCTGATATTCTAATGAAGAACCCTCTTAACATCTTTGAATGGAGAACCACGTGGACAGATATTAAAGCGTATGATCTATACTATTTAGCCGATTTTGTTCCTGATGTAATTAGAAAGAATGATAGCAACAAAAGAAATATATATGGATTAGGGCGCAATGTTAATTTATTCGAAGATCTAAGAGTAATTGCATATAAAAATATACTAAAATATCAAGAGAGTAAAAATGAGCATGAATTTTATAATTATTTGTATTTAACGGCTGATATAATTAACAAACAGAGCAACTCTAACAACCCATTATCACATAATGAAATTAGGCAAATTTGCCAAAGCGTTTGTAAGTGGACGTGGAAAAATTTCTCAAAAAAACAGTTTTCAATTATTCAATCTAAACGAGGGATGAATAATGTTGGAAAAATAAAAAATACTGATACCAAAGAAAAATTAGAAAAAGCATTGAGGATATTATTATGATTATAAACGGTAAAAAAATAAAAGCGAAAGATTTAGCGAAATTAGCAGAAGTATCACGTTCAACTGTTATTAAATACTATGGTATTTCTCGTGAGGATTACTTGAAAGAGGCATCTAAAAAAAGAAGTCTTTCATTTCAGTTGAGATCGTCCGGTTTGAAATGGAAAGAGGTGGCTCAACAGATGAATACTACACAGCACAGTGCGATTGGGTATTATAGAAGATATTTAGCATCACATAAAACCGAATAATTCTTCTCTCATTAAATAAATAACTTTAGTGTTATGTGCAGCAGATAAAATCTCACTGTGTAATATTGTACGGATGATTAGTGTCTATTGACACTTGTAAAAAATGTGATAATTATATTAATAATTCAAGGTTTTTATCATAATAGGAAAGGTTAATATGAAAAATACAAAGCTTGATCTTATGGAGAGGTATTTAATTATTCTCGATAAGTTTGTGAGTAAAATATCAGAATCTGGAGTGCCGCAACAAAAAGTCATCGAACAATCATATCTATTTTGTTCTGGCTTTTATATTAAATATAAGCAAGAAATTGAAAAGATAAAATTCTCTAATAGTGATGTTGTTTTGACGTTTCTACTCTATTCATACTATAAATTTATTAATAAGTTAGATGATGATTTAATTGATAAGAGACGTATAAGGAAAATATGCTCTTTGCTTATTAATTTTATTGTCGATAATGGTAGTCAATCAGAGAAGGTTTATGTTCAGGAAAAAAAGAAGTATGATGCTTTCCAGTTACAAAGAGATTTATCAATGAAAAATAAGAGAAAAAAATATGGGTTGTAATGATAGTAAAAGCCTGTAGATTTGATACAGGCTTTTGCTCTATTAGAAGTCTTATCTTTTAGTAGTTTCGTCTTCACACTGTCTGGCGTCTTATTTTTAAGGACTGATTTTCAACCGAGGAGCAGCCAACCAGAGCCAGAAATGTGAATGAGGAGATAATTATTCTTTCTTATATAAATCGACTATCCTTATGATGATGTTTTATTTTTAACTAACTTATAAATAATGTTTCTGATTTCGTTATCAAACCTTGAACTTTTTCTTTTCATCCATTGGATGCAGATAAAAGTTGCTGAGCGAGATAGGAGATATGTTAACCACTCATATTTGTGTTCATTGAAAATATACCCATCTTTATATCCTGCAAGTAAAATACAGAAGGCAATGAAAGAAGCTAAGCAAAGCAAAGTGAAAAGGATATAAAAAAGTTTGGGAACAGGCATCACTTTGTAGTGTGATGCCATTGATACATTATTTAATAACATTGTCATGAATGCAGGTATGACAATGAGTTTTCTGCTTAAATTTACTTTATACTCACCTGTATTCTCATTTACGATCAGAGCATCGTAATTTACACTACACCGCTCATATCCACTATATTGGCGCAACTCATATTTATGAATGCGGTGTGAATTCCTGAATGTAATACCGTAGTCAGAAATTTTTGTTTCCTCACCTGAATCATTCCTTACTAAGATCTGTTCATTAAATGATTCGATGACTTCGCCTGAAAAAGTTTCAACAAACTCGTAGGTTTCCCCTAAGAAAACGAATTTAGGATCAACAGTTTCTGCTTGTTTACTGTTGCTCTTTATAGAGTAAATGCTCATACCGATTCCTTTTAAGTAAATGACATTCATATTCGATGTATGAAGCAATTCAAGCTTTTGAATGTGCTGAAACTGGACATAAAAAATATACTTTTCTCGGTTGTGAATAAATAGGCTAGATAAATCAGTCTGTTATGTCGGTTATTACAAATTTTCATTTTGACTGATTTTGAAAAGAAGGCAAATCACTTGTACCGATCGATTGAGCAATAATGATAGTTGCAGGCTATCATGATTGTTTTATCGATCGGTATAAACGATCAATTGTGGTGCGCGTTCTATCCATCCGAAGACCGAAAAAGAAAAGTTATGCCTACAATGATGGTGATCGTTTGCGGTGTACCGAGACAGGCTCAGCTGTTGTGGCGAGGCATAAAGGGGCTATCTTCGCAATTCTTATATTGCTGATAATACTAGGGTTTTTGGGACGTTTAAGTGTTAGTATTTTGATGTTTTTTAGTAGACTAATAACTGCATCAATATAGGGAATTGTTTCTAGCCATCTAAACTTAGGTATTTCTAAGCTTAATTTTGGAGCATCAGTTAACACCCCTTCGCTATTACTAGGAATTGTCGAGATACATTCTTTGGTATAATCAGTATCGTATCTATCGTCATGAGAAGTTTTACAAAGTGCAAGCATTTCTATCGTGGGATTAACCTCTTCTATTACAATTCCAGAAGGAGGTATCATATCAAGAGTTTCACTGCAAGATGCTTTTAAATTTAAAAGAAAACCGTTGTCGCGATCTGGAATATAATTGATCCTGTTCTGTAGAGCAGACCATGAGTAGATTTTTCCTAATTGCGATGCTTTGAAAGCCATATTTCCATATTTAAACGAGAAGCCATTCATACGACCAGTAGATGAGATGTTTGGAACAGCTACAATGTTTCTTTCTTTGAGTTGATGTACAAATTCTATAGTCGAAATATTTTTGACAAGCAAGGTTTCAATAGCTTCCTGGATTATGACTTTAGAACATGGCTTACCAGTTCTTTTTTCCAACATATCCTCACCACGACTTTTTTTATTTTTCGACTTAGATGATTGCGCTCCAATAGCTGATGGCCCTCTAGTTCGAGTTAATTTATAATCTTCTTCCAGTTCTTGGATAATACGTGTACTGATGAGATTTTCATTTTTACCTAAGTAGACTCTGCCATCAATGAGATCAATACGACAGGCGATAATGTGGATATGTTGACCGCTAATATCATCATGTAGAACATAGCATTTTAGATGTGTTTCCGTGAACCCCATACGTGCCATGTAATCATCAGCGATATTAGACCACTGATAATCTGTAAGCGTATCATCTTTTGGTAATCGAAGTGAATTGTGCCACACCGGCTTTACTATATCTTCACGAAGCTTTTTGGCTGTATTAAATTCATCGATTAACTCAGTAGTAGAGCTTCCCAGCATGTTTCCACCGATTACTCTTGGTACAGTTTTATGATGAGATACTGATTTCAAAGCATAGTGAATAATTCCTGAGAAACATTTTCCTCTTTTAATCTTCTGCATTCCCTTCATCAGATATCCTCCAAAGATCGATATTTATGAGATGCAAACGAAGCTCAGAGATTTGACGTCTAACGGCAAAAAGTTCTGTATTTGTCAAACAGCTGCCATCACTCTTGTTATCAAGATGGATATTGAGCTTATTTAGGTTTTGCGATATCTTCCCTAATTCTTTCCAGGCATCGAGATTGATTGGAGGAATGAGGGTGGGGGTTGTGTTCAGAAAGCTCTTTCGAAGCCATTCACCTTTTCTTATGTTTCCTCGTTTTTCATTTAAAAATTGTAATTCCTCTTTATTAAGTCTAACACTCACACAGTGTTGCCTTAGTTTATCTCTATATAAATTAGCGTTATTGGATTTTAAATCAATGTTTTTATTTTTGTAATTGTAGACATCAGTATTATTTTCGAACATACAAACTCCTTTTTTATTTTTATAAATTTATTATTCTTTATTTGCTGTAATGTCAAGTGGTCTTTATCGATATATGTTTATTCATCAGCATTACTATTGACATTTTATAATGTTCAGGTAACTTTTGGGAAATATAAGAAAAAAATCGGTGGGAGTATGGAAAAATATATTTCAGCATTCAATGAGATTGATTTGCTTATGGAAGGATTATTCGAGAGATTAAATATAGGGATAGGCGAAATTAATGCGTATCCAAGTGAAGATATGTTTAGAATCATTGTAAATAAGACAGACGTTGAGAGTTTGAAATCAATAAATGAGATGTTTACAAAGAATGATTTTTCGGAAGCTCATAGGCTTATGAGCCATAATGTGTATATATTTGCGAATTGGTGGTGCGATAATTTAGATTTTATGTCGGTAGATATATCTTCGCTAATTGCTTCAAAAGAAAAAGAATTAATTATTTCAAATACTGGAAAATTACTTTCTGGAAATTTTGATAAAAAAAGACTATGACCTGCATCTTTCAGTGTAATTTAATAAATAGTTATTTGTAGTTGCTTTAAGACGTGTGTGCGTATTTTTTTTCGACTGAAAGGAGAAAAACAAGGGAAACTTTAATAAGCGTAGCTTCTTAAAGTTAGCCCTTGCTTATCTTACAAACAATTTGTTGATGGAGATCTTCACGGTTTTTAGCTATAATTGCCTTCCAATGATATGGCATATCACGAAAAGGTGATTTAATGAGTGAAACTAAAAATTTAAAAGAATCGAATAAAACTACTATATATGCAGTTATAACTGTACTCTGCGTTGTTATATTTTTAATTCAGTTAGGCATCGAAGGATATGTTAATATCAAGAATATTTATGCGGGGCTCGGCATCTCTGGAGGGATATCCGTCATATCGTTGTTATTAGTTAATATAATTCCTCAAAACTTCAAACATATTCTGGTCTTTTGGCGGGTTAAACGAGTATTGCCAGGAAATAGAGTTATTGAACTTTGTCGTAAAGATGAACGCCTGAACATGAATGATTTACAAAACAAATGGCCTGAGCTTTTTCTGCATGATATGCCAGAGCAAGATAGGAATCCCTTTTGGTATAAAAATATTTATAAGAAAACTGAATCAAGTGCGCAGGTGATTGATGCTCATAAAAATTTTCTTTTATTTAGAGATTTATGTAGCGCAACCTTAGTTATGTTTATATGTGCTGGTTTATTGAAATTAATTTCAATTGATGGCTTGCATATAAAATGGATTGTTCTTGCCTTTCTTTTCATAATGACCTTTATTTTCTCAGTTATTTCAAGACATTATGGTAATAGGATGGTTACAAGTGCAGTAGCTGTCGGTGCTGATAGTTAGTATTTAGTTCTTAGTAATAAGAGTATAGTTTGAAATTATACTCTTATCTTTTAAAAATAGAGATTAATATTGCGGTTTGAATATGAATCTATAACGTATATTCTTTTTCTACTGTAAGTGAGCCGATGTAGTACCCGAGAGATGCGTCATATACTTGTTCATCACTCAAAGACTCTTTTTCATAGGCTGCATTCGATACGTAAAAATGAACTTTATCATCGATGCATTTCATTGTAATATCACCGGCTCTGTTTTGGGTTATTTTTTGGTATCCGGTATAATAATTTAAATGTCGAGATGGGGCTTCTCCGATAATAATATATTGAGGATCTAACTTTTTCAGCCATGAATCTGGTATTTTTCCTGACTTTCTACCATGATGTGCTGCAAAAACAATTGTGGTTTTTTCTAAGTGTATGTCATTGGCAATATTTTCCATAAATTCAGTTTCAAGGTCTCCTAACCACATTATGCTGGCACCATTATTGAGGCTATATCTAATTACTGCTGAGGCATTGTTATAACTTTCACCTGTTTCGCAGGCACTTAACGCCTCAATAAAGAAAGGGTTATTTAGTTCAGGCCATAGAATACTTATTCCTGAGCTTGAACGGTTTTCATCACTTTTATTCATCCATTTACGTGTGCATCCTTTAGAAATATAAAAAGCTTTATCACAATCATCACGTAAGGAACAGTATCTCTCAAATGAAACTGTAATATCTTTTTTTATCGCTTTATTTTTTATTACATAAAAGTTATGGATTTTTATTTCATCATCAAGCAGATGAATACCCCCGAAATGATCTTCATCAGGATGAGTTGAAATAAATCGCGTTATACTCTTTTGAGCTGATTGCTCTTTTATTTCTTCTATAATGCCTTTGGCATTTCCAGTATTAATGTTACAATCAATGATTGTGAAATTATCACTATTATGCTTTATATAACACATATCACCATTTCCTACTGAAAAACTTTTTATTATAGACACTTTGCTCTCCTTAATTTATAGTCTTTTCTAAATCGTTGTTGTTTGATTTTGATATTTAAATTGGTATATCTTTTTTCCATCTGCCGCTGCCAAATAACAATTAGATATTACATTTTGATTAGGAATTATTAAAATTATAAAAAATGGTCTGCTATGTTTAGATTTGGTAAATAACTCATGAATGCTATTAATATCAGTATGTGATGGGTTTGCAATAGATTCGTTGTGTGTATGCCAGTCGCCTAAATAATGGAAACCATTTTCAAATTGTATTAATACTTCTTGTTTCGCTTTTTTCTCATCTAATTTGAAATAGTTTCTTTTCCTTATATCAGATGAGCAAGGTGTTGAGATTTTATTTATTTCTATTTCTGTGTTATCAAGTTTATTTGTAAATAACATTCCTCCAGACTCTTTACTTAGGCAATTTTTCTGTCTATAAGAAAATAACTCTTCCATAATATCTTCACTGATGCATATATAAAAATCTAAATCACAACTATAAAATTTATGCATCGTTATTCATCCAATTTGAGTTTTCATAAATCAAAGAAATGATTCGATCGCCTTTATTTGGATTGCCAAATTTATTTATCCAACAATTATTCCATTGACCACCAAGTTCTACCAGTTCTTCTTGTCTACCAAGATAGCTATATGCAAAGGAACTGTCAGGAAATCTATTCAATATTAAGTCAATTATTGTTCTTGCAGCAAGTGAATGTAAGTTTGCTAAAGGTATCGCTCCATAAGGCTGAAATTCTCCAGCACAAGCAGCAATTCTTTTTTTTGTATTTTCTTTCCAATATGTAGCAGGATATCTCAATGCACCTATTTTTTCACCTTGTGTGTAATGCCAGGCATTAAAGGCACCAGAATCTATTTGATTTACTATTACATGTCCAGCCATTGCATGAGCTTCAACAAAAGCAAAAACAAGAACGCCCAAATTACACTGAGATTGTTTACTTAACAGTTGTTGCTCGGTATTCCAATCGGCTGTGCAGCTTAGAATAAGGTCAGCCTCAGTAATTCTTGTACTTGATTCAGCGTTTTCGGACCATTCTTCATTAAAATACTCTATACTGGTGTTTGGAAATTCTAAACGAAGTTTGGATGCGAGAGCAGATGCTTTATTTTTGTTAACAGAATCGAACCCCAGGAGATGTCGTGAAGAATTTTCTGATTTCATAGAGTCTTCATCCCAGAGCATTATTTTTGTAATGCCAGATTGTATTAACAGCCTCGATATAGATGAACCGACTGAGCCACATCCGATTATAGCTACTGTATGCTCAGATATTTTTTTATAAGTAGGATTATGATCTCTACCCATTATCCATGAGTTATCGTTACGTTCAACTAAGATGTTTTGTGCTTTTAACTCACCAATTCTATTCTTTAAAATGCGGCCATTGATATAATCTCTATGACCATCTAATAATGAATTAATGTGGAATCGACCGTTAGCGATAGCTCTTGTATCATACCTATCTGTATGACGATCACCTACATTCTCAGAAATTCGAATTCCTATAATATTCATTCCTGAGGGCGTAGGAAATGCTATTAAAACAGTTGGGTTGCGATTAGATATATTTGCTATTGATTTTAAAATAAACTCATCAACTATATCTGGCTCATTATGATATTCATTGATTAAATTGAATAAATCTCTTATTGTTCTTGGATATTGTTCTGGATACCATGCATTTTCAAAAAATATTAATGGAATAGATATTATTCTGGAAAGTTGTCTTTGGCGTAGGTGTTTATCTCTTGCATTAGAGTTATCTGAATTGGAAGATAGTAGTTTCTGATTATCTAACCAATTAATTAATTTTTGTTCGCCATCAGAATATATCCATCCTAATGTTTTTGCTTTGTAGCCGTATACTAATCTTGTGTTTTTTATGTTCAAATCACATAGGCTAATAATACGTTCTATTTTATTGCAATGATAAATCCAGTAATTCTGAAACTCGTCAATAAAATCATCTCTAAGATCTCCTTTGATGCCTTTTTTCAACATTGAATAGGCATCACTTAATAATTCAAGAACATATGAATTATCACTCAAATCAATAATATATGTATTTGGCCAAACACATAGTTTACCATTTTTTTCTATATGAGGTAATTGACATACATTTATTACTGGAGATGATACAAATACTTCTGGGATATCATGCGGTGTTAAACTTTTATACCTTATTTGTAATACAATTGAGTCGTCATTGAATACTAAATCTGTAGATAATTCCCAGACACATACATATTTTGCATCAAGAATAGATAATTCAGTATTGGACAGCTTCCTTGCACCATAAGGTGCAAGGATTCTATTTAACTGATCTATCTTTTTTTTAAGACAATCAGGCATAACCACCACCACCTTGTCTATTTACTACTGTATTAGATGATTCTGCCATACCTAATGTAGATGCCGCTATCTTCTTAATACCATTACTGGAAATTTCAATTTCTAAAGGAACATTTTTCCCATTTTTTTTGTGATCAGATACGCACAGAAATTGACCGTTTTTATCATCTGTTATTTTTTCATACTCTTCTTTTGCTCGGTAAGCTGGAGGATCTTTTTCATCGTCTTCAATTGTTTTCGAACTTGATATAATGAAAGCATTTTGTTTTGCACGGTTAAATACCTCCATTGCTTTTTCAGAGGTTTTTGCATCGTCGCCTTTTTGGCTTAGACTATCATGAGATATACTGTGCCAAGAACAATGATGTGGTGTTTGTAAGATATCATAATCTAACCATGACATTTCATTCTTGTCTGATAGACGATCTTTCACACCTTCCCAGCACACAACCTCAGCATCACCTCCACTTAAAAAATAAGCAGTTTTGTTATCACCTCTTAATTCAAAGTTTATGATAACACTCGAATGATTTTTACCTAATTTATCTTCTAACTCGTCGAGATCTTTCTTGGGTGATGGACCTAATAACCGGGCTTGAAAGACTGATGAAGATTCTCCGTTAATATAACTGGTTGTATTATCTAATTCTAAAAGAATATATGGTATATCATCAGTTTTACCATTCTCGTCTTTACCTAAGACCAAGACTTGATTTCCGACACCATCCAAATAGCCCTTCTCTTTGTAAAGATTAACTCTTCTCTTCACTTCTGTATTTAACGCTATTGCATCATCACATAATGGATGATTTTGAGCATGATGGCGTCTAAATACAATTGGGCTTGACCAAATTTCATTGATAAAAATTTTATCGCTCTTTTCACTCCAATTTTCAGGTTTCCCCAAGTGAAAGTGATCAGATACTCCATCACAATGATCTGAATCAGGATGCGTCCAAATAAAAAGATTGACGAAAAGACGCCCTTCGCTATCACGAGAGAGTTTTTCTCTAAGTTGTGAGCGGACATCAGGATGTTCTTCTCCATCCCTAATACGGCAATCGATTAATATATTTTTTCCATCTTCAGTTTGAATAAGTGTCATATCCCCATTACCTACGGGGAAGAAACATAGTTTTGCAGTCATATTATTTCCTTTTTAACTGTTTCTTGATGGTACTATGTTGTCATTGCTGTGTAGGATTTCAAAATCCCAAAAAAGTAGTCATAACTACATCAACAATTTTGCCAACAGGCTTGTTTACATTCAACCCTCAAAAAATGGCAAATCATATGCTCATAGTTTCTACTACTGCCTTTTTGTGATCGATTTAACATTTTGAAACTAGTTAAGAAATAGATAAACCAAGAAAACACATACTTAACCCATAGCCCTCGACAGATACCATACGTGCCAACTACCATCCAAACAGTTTTTGACGTATTACTTAGAAACGCTATACGCAGCGGAGATGGCATCGGATTTCCTAAGACACAACAGTAAACCTGCTGTGAATTATGTTTTTTGCCGATGAGTTTTTAGAGGAAAACATACCTTTTGGAAATCCAGCTTATACAAGAGCAGCCAGATTGATTTCAATATTTGTAGCCTATAGGTAGCTTGTTGTGTTCGTTTTTATCTAAATATTCATATATATCAATTTACTATCATTTTATTTTCTATACTGCTGCATCATGGGCGTATGGGCGTCAAGATTCTCTAGTGTACTCATCAGTTTTTGATGTCCATTTACTTAAGTTTTAATGAGTTAGCGGATTTTATTGTTTTCATGACGTCACGCTGCGGCTCATTGGTTCCCGTGAAATTGTGCATTTCTTTTCATTGACTCATGAGCCGCATGATAACGGAGTCTTCTGGCCAGGAAAACAAGAAGCGGCAACGGCGTGGTGCGGAAAGATTCTCCGGTTGTGTCTGCGTATGACCCGCAGAAAGAGCTGATAACTTCTTTGTTAAAAAATTGTGATCTATGTTAAAATTATTTTAAGGTGAATTCATGGCATCTATAATTTATTAATTACCTGGCGTAATTTGTTTTTAGGATATATCTCAGTGTTCTGCGAGTTAAATTTCTGACGCGGGATTGTTCGCGAGGTTAAATCTTTTTTTAATTCCCTGCTAAATGTATTTCTTTTTACCCCAAAAATGATTTGTTAGTATTTTTGCCGACCAGGGGATCTGGATTTAATTAAATTATTAATATTAATTAATAGTCTAATTATTGAAACGGATTTTTCGGTGATGCGGAGGGCTGCAGATTGTTGTGAAAATATACCGCAGCAATTTTATAGCTCCTTACTCTTTAGGATAAAAATTTATAACGCAGGAATTTTCTATGAAACTGAATAAAGTTGCTATGGCTGTGGCATTAACTGCTGCTCTCGGCTCTATGTCTGCTCTGGCTGCTGATACAACCAACGGGGTTATCGAGCTTCAGGGTGAACTGGTGAACACTGCTTGTGGTTTGGCCCCGTCGTCCAGCCCGGTAACCGTTGATTTTGGTCAGGTTCCAGTTTCCCTGCTGCAGGGCGGTGGTCAGGCAACTGAAGCTAAAAGCATCGAACTGCAGTACTGCGACACCACCATCGCTAGCAGCGCCGTTGTTTCCTACACCCCGACTTCGGTTAACCCGAACGATCCTACTCTGGCTGCATTCACTTCTGGTACCGCATCCGGTGCGGGTATCGGCCTGAAAGACAGCGCTAGCCAGACTGTGACCTGGGGCGCGCAGACGACTCCGGTCACTCTGGTTGATGGCACCAACACCATTCCTTTCGTGGCCTTCCTGAAAGCGGAAGCTGCTGCGAGCGGTTCTACCACTACCGTTACCGCGGGTGCATTCCAGTCAACGATCAACTTCACTATCGATTATCAATAATCGGTTTTGAATTATCGCTCGCGGGGAGACTTCTCCCCGCGATATTGGAATGGGTGCCAGATAATATGGAATTCTGAGTATGGTTAAGGATACAGAGAAAAAGAGACTGATGGCGTTATTCGTATCGGTATTACTCTTCTCCGGACATGCTTTGAGTACTAATTTTACGCCCGGACAGTTGGCGCTTTCGGGGGAGCTGGTTGCTGCCGCCTGCGATATCGATCCCAACTCGCGGGAACTGTGGGTGGATTTCGGTAATATCTCGGCTCGCGATATTAATATGGACCAGGAAGGTAAGCTGATCCGACCTTTTCTGGTGCGCTTAGTCGGCTGTGCCTCTTTCGGTAGCGAAAATCCATCAACGCCCGGTGCCTATGCCACCATCACCTTTACCGGAAATGCTTCGTCGCAAGACCCGACGGTATTAATTCCGGATGGCGAGGGAAAAGGCTTTGGGATACAGATTCGCGATCGCCACGGGGAGATTTTAACTTTTGGAGAACCCTCTTCCGGGTATCTTCTGAGTGATGAGAATAATACGCTGAAATTTACCGCTTCGTTGGTTCCGGTTCAGCAACATATTAAGGCTGGAGATTTTTACGCCGTCACTCGTTTCTTTATGGATTACAACTAGAAATAAGCCAGCTATTGCTGTTGTAGCTTGTTTGTCGCGCACGATATTTTACTGAATGATTCGGGATGAATAGTCATGTCAGCAGAACTAAAAATAAAAATAATCCTCTCTCAGATCCTTTTTTTCTGCTGTGCTTCTGTGGCTTGCGCCTCCACTGATGTGGAATTCAACACCGACGTATTGGATGCCGCCGACCGCGACAATATCGATTTAACGCGTTTTGCCACCGACAACTATGTGCCACCGGGCGAGTACTTATTAGACATTAAAATAAATGGTCAGGCTGTAGGGCAGCAAAAGGTTCGCTATCTGGCTTCCAAAGACGAGAAGCATACTCAGGCCTGCATTAACGGCGAAATTCTTGCAAGATTGGCATTAAAAGAAGAAGCCCAGCAGAAGGTCGCGCAGCCGTTTGCCGATTGTTATGACCTCCTCAGCCTTCCGGGCGCCACGCTCAGCAACTACGCCGGGGTGCTGGATATCACCATTCCGCAAGCGTGGATGAAATATAACGATCCAAACTGGACGCCGCCTGAGCGCTGGGACCAGGGGATCGGCGGATTTTTGCTCGACTATAGCCTCACCGGCCAATATACCCGCCAGCTTGATATGCACAAGGATTACAGCACCCTGAGCGGATATGGCCAGACAGGCTTCAACCTCGGCGGCTGGCGCGTACGCGGCGAATATCAGACCAGCTACTACAGCGCGACGCATCAATTTGATTTCGATATGAATCAGTTCTACGCCTATCGTCCGCTGCCGATGATGGCGGCAAAACTGACGGCAGGGGAGATCTATCTTGATTCGCAGGTTTTCGACACCGTTCGTTTTACCGGGCTGAATCTCGCCAGCGATGAGCGTCAACTGCCGCCAAACCTGCAGGGCTACGCGCCGGAAATCCGCGGTCTGGCAAAGACCAACGCTAAGGTGACGGTGAAGCAGAGCGGACGCATCATTTATGAAACGACGGTGCCTGCCGGGCCGTTTAATATTCAGGATTTACGGAGCTCGGTGCGCGGTACGCTGGATGTTCAGGTGGAAGAGCAGGACGGCTCCATCTCCACATTCCAGGTTAACACTGCCAATATTCCTTATCTTACGCGTCCAGGCTACGTGCGCTACAACGTCGCTATCGGTGCGCCGTCCCGCTATAGCCATAAAATTCAGGGGCCAGGTTTCGCTTCCGGTGATTTCTCCTGGGGGATCACCAATGCCTGGTCGCTCTACGGCGGGTTGCAGAGCGCAGGGGCCGAATATACCGCGGTTTCCGCCGGTATCGGTCGCGATCTCAGCGTCTTCGGCGCGCTCTCGCTGGATGCCACGGAATCTTACAGTCAGCAGTCGAACCAAAAGCGACTGAAAGGAACCTCGTTTAAGCTGAGCTATGCGAAAACCTTCGACGAATATAACAGTTCAATTACCTTCGCCGGATATCGCTTCTCGCAGGAGGACTTCCGTTCTTTCTCGCAGTATCTCAACGAGCGTTATGAGGGGTACGACAGTCTTGGCCGTGAAAAAGAAGTTTATACCATCACCGGTAATAAAACTTTCTGGGCTGATGAGCCAGGTAAGGCGACAACCGTCTTTCTGACCTATACCCACCAGAATTACTGGAACAGAAGCAGCCAGGATCGCTACGGCATCTCGTTAGGACGCTCGTTTAACGTCGGTAATATTCGCGGGATCACCACCAATATTTCGGCCTATCGTTCTGATTATGAAGGTCGGAAGGACGACTCTATTGCTCTCTCACTTTCTATTCCGGTTGGCGATAGTAAATGGAGCGGCCTGGACGTGCAGACCAATAACGGTAAAACCAGCCCGATGCTCTCGTATACCGATAGCAGCGACTATAACAACCTGTGGCGGCTGCGTGCGGGAGCGAGCCAGAGCGGTTATGCCAACGTCGACGGCTATTATCAGCGCCGCTCGCAGTATGCCGAAATCAACAGTAACGCCAGCTATCAGCAGGATAACTATCTCTCCCTGAGCAGCACGCTGCGCGGCGGATTCACCGCCACACGGCACGGCGCGGCGCTCCACAACAGCGGTGCGACGCTCAATACGGCCCGCGTTATGGTGAATACCAACGGTATCGGCGACGTTCCGCTTAATGACGGTAAATCAAGAACCAATAATTTCGGCATCGCCGTTATTCCGGACATCGTGAGCTACAACAGCTTTGACACCCGAGTCGACGTGGATGCGATGTCGGAATCCATCGAACCAGCAAAAGCTATCAGCACCGCCACGCTGACCGAAGGCGCCATTGGCTATCAGACCTTTGGCATGGCGAAGGGCGAAAAAATGATGGGCATTATTCGGCTGGCTGATGGCACCTATCCGCCGTTCGGCGCTGAGGTGATTAACGACGATGGCGTAAGCGTATCCATGATTATGGAAGGCGGGCAGGGATGGCTGGCAGGGGTTAATCCTCAGGAGCTGCTAAGCGTCGTTTGGGGCGGGAAGAAGCAGTGTCAGATCGCTATCCCGCCCACCATAGAGCGTCGTGCGACAGCCGCGCTATTGCCGTGTAAATGACAGTGACAGTAATAAAAGGTCAAAAATGAGCATAACAAGCAACAAACTCTGCTGGATGGGCGCTCTGATGCTGGCGGCGGTAAGCGGTACCGCTCAGGCAGGCGTTTCGCTGGACCGCACTCGCCTGATTATCACCGGTAAAGACAGCTCGGCGAGCGCCAATTTAACCAACACCAGTCCGGATATTCCGTTTCTGGCGCAATCCTGGGTCGAGGACAGCAAGGGCAACAAGATTACCTCTCCGCTGGTGGTGCTACCGCCTTTACAGCGTATCAACGGCGGACAAAAAGGGGTGGCGCGTGTCACCAAAACGGATGGCATTAACCAATTACCGCAGGATCGCGAAAGCCTGTTTTATTTAAGCGTGCGCGAAATTCCGCCCAAGCCGGATAAAGCTAATGTCCTGCAGTTAGCCATGCAGTCGCGGATTAAATTATTTTTCCGCCCGACCGCCATTATTCCCAAAAGCAAAAGCGAGATATGGCAGGACCAGGTCGTCTTCCAAAAGAGCGGAAATAAGATGACCGCGCAAAATCCGACGCCTTATTACATCACCATCATTGGCTTATCCCGCGTGAAGGGTGAAAAAATCACCAAATTCCCGGGGATCATGGTTGCGCCGAAGTCCAGCCTGGAATTCAGCGTCACCGATGGCGGCGTGCGAGAGTTTGCCATGATGTATGTGAATGACTATGGCGGCCATCCCGAACTGAAATATCGCTGTGAAGGAAATACCTGTAAAGCTCTGCCGCCATCGCAGCAAGGGTAATTAAAGAGGAACCTGATGATGAAAACGCGTTTATCGCTTTTAGCACTGTTTGTATTCGGTATCAGTATGCCCGTGTTGGCCGAGGCTGATATTCCGCTACAGCCGCAGCACTATAACCGGGATCATCAGGGGGAAGATGGCGGTAACGTCATATTCAACGGCTCCGTCTATGCCTCACCTTGCGTGCTGGCGCCGCAGAGCCGTCTGCAGATAATTGAGATGGGTGAAATTAGCGCCCGTCGTTTTCATCAGGCTGGCGACCGCAGCCAGCCGGTGCTGGTTCGCGTCGAGCTCAGGGATTGTCTGAAGGGCGCATCGCAGGCGCGGGACAGCATCGCATCAAGAACGACGGGCAATAGCAAGCACCTCTACACCACCGGCGAGCAGGCGGTACAGCTGACCTTTATCGGCGAGTCTGATGAGCACAATCGCCAGCTGCTGCGCCTGACCGGCAGTATTTCTGGCGCCGGTATTCGCCTGCTGGATATCAAAGAGCGGGCGCTGGATATTAACCAAACGCAGCCGCCGTTTATTGTGAAAACCGGCGACAGCAGCCTGACGTTTATTGCCGTGCTGGAGTCGACCGCGCGTAACGTGACCGCGGGTAATTTTAGCGGACTGCTGCGTTTAAAAATGGAGTATCTCTGATGGCGAAGCGGGTTATCGGGCGGAAATCTTGCGTCACTATTTTACTCTGCGGCAGTTTATTTTCCCTGAACGTCGGTGCGGCGGTTGAAGGGGAAATTACCCCGGTCGGCGGGCCTAAAATGTATAATATTGACGTGGCCAATCAGGATATTACCAATAATAGCCCCGGAGCAACCATTCCTTATGTCTTTTCCCTGGGTGGACAATATTCTGGGGTTGCCAGCTGTACGATTCCGATGGAAGATCAGGCTATTTATTACTCGGCTACCGCATCAATACTGCAGCAGGGAAGCTCACCTGGGTATTTAAAGCTTAATGATTATATGGATGTAAAAATAGAGATTTATATTCGCGGTCAACGGATGGATTATTTTGCCGTTCCTTTTAATAATGAAACGAACGGAGCGTATCAGAACAAATGCGTTCCGCCCACGACCCAGTTTAATAACTTTGAGTCCGGCGCTCAGGGGCGGGTAACGTTTATGATTACCAAGCCGATTGTCAACGGCGTGAACCTGCTGGGTACAGAAATCGCTAAGCTTTATGGGCGTCTGGGGAATTACAGCGCAGGGATGGGCACTACGCCAATGTCGATTATCTCAATTAATTCCGGGGTGATTACCGTCCCGGATAAATGTGTTGTCAATTCGGGCTCACCGATCACCGTTGATTTCAATACTATCCCCAGCGCGGGTTCCCTGCTTAATGGCAACAACTACAGCCAGTCTGTGCCAATCCAGGTGAAATGCGAAGGGGGAAGCTTTGCAACCGGTAATCTGAATATTCGCCTGGGGATCCAGCAGGCCAATACCGCCAGCTTTAATAGTGATTATTTAGGCACGACTGGCGCCGTCGATCGCTCAAATCTTGGCATTATCCTCAAGGATTCGGGCGGCAATTTAGTTGCGGCGAATAGGTTTTATGACGTCCCGGGTTTTACCAATAACCAGGGAACCTGGAATCTGACGGCCGCGCCGATTGCGAATGCCGGAACCAACGTTCTCGAAGGGGATTTCCAGGCATCGGCCACCGTGGTCGCTGAGTTTCAGTAAGGGGACAGCATGCGTCAATTTATCGCATCAATGGTACTCATAGGTTCGCTATCGGCGGCCACCCCGGCACAGGCTATCGGGGAGCTGATCGGCGGCGATTTAAACTTCAAGGGAACCGTCGTTGCCCATGGTTGCAGTATCGTTCCCTCGTCAAAAAATATCGCCGTAGATTTTGGCGAAATTTCCACCCGTACGCTCTATGCGGAGAGAAAATCCCAACCTAAAGCTTTTGTGATTGAGCTTAAGGATTGCAGTACTGATGTGTTTAATTCCGTTACCGTAACATTTAGCGGCACGGAAAATGCCAACATGAGCGACCGCCTGGCGATAACGCCGATAGCGCCTAACTCTGCCAGCGGCATTGGCATTGGTTTTGAAGAGAATGATGGTACGGCGATTTCACTAAATACGCCGACGACCGCGGTTGCCATTTCCAGTGCCTCCATGCAGTTAAATTTTAAAGCTTTTGTGGAAGGGGAACCGGATGCCTTGAGTAACAAAACTTTGCAAACCGGGGCCTTCCAGGCAACTGCGAATTACACCATAAATTACCAGTAGATTAGATCAAGGATGATTAACTATGAGCCGTCATTTCTTTCTCTACGATAAAAACATCTTTTTCGCGGAAGGCGTGCGTTCGGTGGTGGCCGATCTGGCCGCGCATGAAGACGACTGCGCTTTCTCAAGGCTTGACCAATTCTCACAATTGATCAACACCCTGCGTCAGCCAAAGCAAAAAGATGAACTGCGCTGGATCCTCTGCGATGTCGACAGTTTGCCGGATGAGCGTTTTAATGCGCTCTACACCATTAAAGAGTATTACTGCCGGGAAAATCAGCAGCTGGTAATTTTATTGGGAGAAAATAATATCTCTCTGTTTTTTGCGTTGCATTCTTTGCTGCCGGAAGCGAGTTGGCTATTAAAGAATGAATCGCTGGATAATTTTTTTAAATTTATCGAAAGCGCTGATGCCATGGTGGCGAAGAAAATTTTCTTCAGTCGATCCTTAATTAATTATACTCGACAGAAATGGCTCGCCAGGGATTTTAACAACAGCATCTCCAGCGATGACTGGTGGTTAATGGAAGAAATATTCAAAGGGAAAACGCTGTCACAAATTTCCTCTGAGCAAAAAATTGATGTTCGTCGATTGAGCCGCTGTAAACGCGGGCTGATGAAAAAATTAAACGTAAAAAATAACGTGGAACTGTTTAATATTTTCAAATGCATCGTGGCTACCCCCTGCGTTTAATAACGTACCAGCGATGACATCGCAAGAATTACTGGCAGGTATTTAAGCCAGTAGGTAAGTGTAAGAAAATACATTTCAATATAAATAGTTAAGGATCTAACAAATGAAAAAATTAAGCATGATTGAAGCATCAACAATCATTGGCGGGACCTGCAAGGAAACTTGCACCAGCTCTTACGAGACGGTGGTTGTTGGCGGTATCTCTACCTGTAAACAAGTGACTACCTGTACGGATAAGCACGGTAACTCAACCGTGACCTCCAAAGATGCGCCTGACGGTATGTGTGTTGTACCGAATAGCATCCGTCAGTAATTTCTGATGCGTTACATGGAGGGGGAACCCTCCATGTATTTCTCCGCCGTATTCGCGAGCCTGGTATCAAATGAAGATAAAACCTATTACCGCTGTTGGCTATACATTTCTGGTGGCGTTAATTTCGTCGCTAATTACCGTGCTGTGCTATCACATTTTTGTTTTCAATACGTTTTCGCTGGATAGCAGTCAGCCTTCGGCTCTACGAGAAATTGACAGCGCCACCGTTGCCAGTAGCCCAATCAAGAATGAGAAAAGCATCATTGAAGTGATGTCCTACGGCTGTCACTACTGCGCGTCGAACGAAGAAGAGATCGAAAAATTCGCCGCCACGTTACCGGCGGATAGCGCCTTTGACGTTATCCATATTACGGCCGAAAGAAACGGCCTGGCCATTTATGCGCCGGTTTTCGCCACGCTGGAGGTTATGGGCCTTGAGCGCCAGATGCGCGATCGGGCTTTTAACGCCGTGCTGACCCGCGGTATTAATTTAGCGGATGATGACGCGCTTAACGGCTGGCTGAAAAAAAATGATATTGATGTCGAGAAATACCATCAGATACGCCAAAGTCAGGCCGTTGCCGAGCGCCTGGAATATATGGCGAAAATTACCGAACTCTACGACATTAACGCGACGCCGTTGTTTATTGTTAATAAAAAATACGTGGTTGCGAAGGATCGCCAGTTCCCTGAATTTGCTGACTATATGCGCCAGCTGTTAACGCAGGACAAGGAGTAAGCGTGACGCGTTTTCTCATCGTCTGGAGCGTTTTCAGCGTAAGAAAATGGTTCGCGCAGCTGAGCTGGCGCTACCGGCCTTTTACCGGCTATGGCCAAAAGGCGGTGCGCAGGATCATGCGTTTCACCCCCATGCCGCTGCTGTTGATAGCGGTTCGCGCGCTATGTCGGCTACGGTTATTGGGCCGACACTACCGCGGCCGTACCGCCGTGGCGACGCAAAACTACCGCTGCCTGACGGGCGCCGACGGGCGAATCGATGCCGCATGGATAGCCATGCGCCGTCAGTTGCTTGAAATGGGCGCGACCTGGGGACAGCATCCGGCTACGCTGGCCCAGATGCAGGCGTGCACGCGAGAGCTTGATGCCGTTGTCGCGCCTCTGGTGGCGCAAAAGACGCCGGTCGTCCTCGCGCCGCTGCACTGCGTTTCCGATATTTTAGCGGCGATGGTCGGGGCCGGCGTGACGCCGGGAAAAGCCAGCGTGGTGGTCTCCTCCAGCGCGGAAAGCTACACCGTCGCCAGCCGAAAAATGGGCGGCGTCGCGCTCTCTTACTGCTCAATCCACCAGGATAATACGTCGCTGGCCAGCGAGCTTATGGCGTTAATGACCAATGTATCGGAAGGGCGGGAAAATATGATTATTTTCCCCGACATTCCTGCCGATTACACCGTGCAGACCCATGAAGCGCAGTCCGGGAAAATAAGCTGCCGACTCTTTGGCCGCCCGGCGAAATTACATAGCGGCGTACAGCGATTTTCTCGCATCGTATCGGCGCAGGTGGTTTTTTATCACCTCTATTATCAGCAGGGGATAAAAATAAAGATCTATTCTCCGCTGAGACCAAAAGAGGTCGCGGCACAGCTACCGACGATGATTGAAAACACCCTGCGTGACTATCCGCAGGACTGGCTTTTGTGGCACAGCCATTCGCTCTATTTTATTAATCACTGATGCATCATCATGAAAAAGATTATCCCTGATATGGTTTTCCAGGAAGAGACCAATGAATGCGGCCTCTCCTGTATTGCGATGCTGGCGCAGACCCAGAATATTCCGTGCTCTCTCCCGGCATTGCGGGAAATTTTCCCCGCATCCGATCATGGGACATCGTTGAGCGATCTATCCGTTATCCTGCAACAGGTCGGCATTGCCACCGCGCCGGTGTTGTTTGACCACGATGAACTCCATGCGCTGCCGTTCCCGTCCATTCTGCACTATGGCGCCAGCCACTATGTCCTGCTGGCCTGGCGCAAAGGGGATTACGTTTGCGTGATGAATCCGGCGATTGGCCAGCAGTGGCTGCCTTTCTCGGCATTAAAAAAAGAGATTAGCGGCTATGCGCTGATCCTCGAAGAATCTCCCGGCGCGATCGCCAGTCCGGATCCGGTTATTGCCGGGGCGCAGCAGGAGATGCCGCGCGCGATGAGCCTGAAGGAGACCGCGGCGGTACCGGGTATTTATAAACTGATGCTATTAACCTTCCTGGTATCGCTAACGCTGTTTTTAATGCCGACGATGGTCAGTCGGGCGATAAACCAGGCCTTCTCAGACGTTCAGAATACGCAGTTTCCTTATTTATGGTTCATCCTCGCTTTTGTCATATCCACGCTGTTAGCGCTGGGGGTGAGGGTGATTAGCGAGCGCTTTATCCGCCGCTTTGTCCTCCTCAAGAGCGATATCGGTTTTTCCCGCTTGCTGAATAATCCGCTGCGTTTTTTTGAAAAACGCGCGCCGGGGGATGTTTTCAGCCGCTTTATTGCCTGGCAGGGAGGGATGCTGCAAAAAATCGAGCTGGATAACGGACTCCGCTCGGACTGGATAATCTGCGTTATCGCTATCGGCATTATGTTCTGGATCTCACCGGCGCTGGCGCTCATTTCCGCTGCGGGCATTGTCGTGATGGGGCTGATCAGCGTCTGGGCGATATTCCGCGACCGCTGGTATACGCAGCAGCTGCAGTTGAAAAGCGCGACGCTGAATGACTTTTTCATGGAAACCCTTCAGGGGGTGTTAACCATTAAAACTGCCGGGCTGGAAACGCAGCGCAAAGCGCAGTTTGCCCGTTTGTCACACGACCTTTTCACCTGCCTTCAGCGGCAGAAAGTTTACCAGCAGGTAAAAGAAGGTCTGTATCAGCTCACCGGCAGCCTCGAGATGGTGGTCTTTATGCTGGTGGTGCTGCCACTGGTGAGCGCAAAGCTTATCTCGCTGGGCGACTTTTTTGCCTATAGCTTTTTACGGCAGATTTTTACCTCTTACGTCACGCGGATATTCTATGCCGTGATCCGTAAATCGCAGCTACACGTGATTGATACCCGCGCGCAGGGCCTGTTTACCCGTGAGGAACCTGCAACTCCTCAGTTATCTCCGCTGCGTGGGGAGGCGGTTCCGCAGCTGGCGTTTGAGGCGGTGAGCTTTCATTACGCTCCGCAAAGCCCGGTGCTGAATGCCGTTGATCTCCGGCTGGAACCCGGCGATCGGGTGGCGATTGTCGGCGATTCCGGCGCCGGAAAAAGTACCCTGCTACGGCTGATGGCCGGGCTTTTTTCCGCACAGCATGGGCGCATTCTGCTGGACGGTGAAGAGGCGACCGCCCGCCAGCTGGCCTCGCAGGTATGGCTGCAGAGCCAGGAAGATATTTTGTTTAACGCCTCGGTGCTGCAAAACATCACCCTGTTTGACCCGTGGTACAGCGACAGCGATCGCGGGCGAGTGGAGGCGCTGGTCGATAAAATGGCGCTGGGGCCGGTCGTTCAGGCGCTGCCGGGAGGCATGGAGGCGCTGATCCGCGAGAGCCATTCGGCGCTCTCTTTAGGCCAGCGTCAGCGGCTGATGCTGGCGCGGGCGCTCTACAGCGCCCGGCCTATTTTGCTCTGCGATGAACCGACCGCCAATCTTGATGACGAAACCGCGGAAACGGTGATCGCCGCGCTGTGCCAGCACTGTCGTGAACAGGGCAAAACGCTGATCGTGGTAACCCACAGTGCGCCCATCCTGCATCACTTCACGCGGGTATATCGTCTGGATGAAGGCGAGCTGCGCGATATCGCACAGGGAGCGCCGGGCCAATGAGGCGACAATTTTTACGCCGCCGTAAAGCGTGGCTACTTGCGCTGGTCGCGATCCTGGCCATTATCGCCGCCGTTTTTTATCAGCGCTCGCTTCCGGCCCAGGCCGAGTCGCTCTACACCGTTGCGCTCGATCGCGGGGATATCGAAAAAGTAGTGCTGGCGAGCGGGACTATTAAACCTGCCGTCCAGGTGAGCGTCGGCGCGCAGGTCAGCGGCCAGCTACGTAAGCTGTACGTGCGCCAGGGCGAGCGGGTACGTAAGGGGCAGCTGTTAGCCGAAATTGACCCGACGCTGCAGCTTTCCGATTTACGCAACGCCACCGCGCAGCTGGCCAGCGCCAGGGCGCAAAAGCTGGCTTCCGAGGCCACGCTGGTACAGTACCGCAAAGCGCTGGCGCGCGAGCAGGCGATGCAGCGCGATGGCTCGGGAGTGAGTAGCGATCTTGAGCAGGCGCAGGCGCAGTATAGCGCGCAGGTCCAGCAGATTGCGGTTAACGAAGCGCAGATCGTACAGGCGGAAATGAGCGTGCAGACCGCCAACGCCAACCTCGGCTACACCCGCATCCTTGCTCCTGTGGATGGTGAAGTGCTGGGCATCGTCACCCGTGAGGGGCAAACCATCGTCTCCTCACAAATCGCGCCGACGATTCTGGTGCTTGCCGACCTCGATAAAATGCAGGTGCAAACGCGCATTTCCGAAGCCGATATTCAGAAAATCCATCCCGGTCAGCCGCTGTGGTTTTACGTCATCGCCGATCCGCAGACGCGCTATGAAGGGGAGCTGGGCTACGTCCAGCCCGCGCCGCAGGAGGCGCTGGAGGAACAAAACGGCGGAGCTTCTGCCGGTAATCAGCAGAGCAGCGCCATTTACTATAACGGTACCTTCGAAGTCGATAACCACCAGCGCTTGCTGAAAACCTCAATGACCGCCCAGGTGTTTATCCGCATCGCGCAGGTAAAAGACGCGCTGCGCGTGCCGGTCGCCGCGCTGGGGCGTTCGCTCGGTGATGAGCGTTACATTGTGATGGTGCAAACGGCGAGCGGTAGCGAGGAGCGCACCGTCCGTATCGGGATTAACGATCGTCAGTACGCGCAGGTGCTGGAAGGATTACGGCCCGATGAGCGGGTGGTGATCCCGCAGGACGCGGGGTCTGTGTGATGGCTGAGCCGCTGATCGTGCTGAACAACGTCACGCGTCATTTTACCGCCGGGACGCAGATTATTCCGGTACTAAAATCCGTCTCTCTGACCATTATGCCCGGCGAAATGGTGGCGATTATGGGCGCTTCCGGCTCGGGTAAATCGACGTTGATGAACATTATTGGTTGCCTGGATAAGCCCAGCAGCGGCGAGGTTTATATCAACGGGATCGCCACTCACCGGGCGGATAGCGCGGCGCTGGCCGAGCTGCGCAGCCGCTGGCTGGGGTTTATTTTTCAGCGCTACCACCTGATGCCTTATCTGACGGCGGAAGAGAATATCGCCATCCCCGCGCTCTATACCGCGATGCCCGCCGCTGAACGCCAGGCGCGCATTGCGCTACTGGCTGAAAAGCTGGGCATTGATGCGCGGTTACAGCACAAACCCGCTCAGCTTTCCGGCGGCCAGCAGCAGCGGGTCAGCGTCTGCCGGGCGTTAATCAACGGCGCGCAGATTATTCTCGCCGATGAGCCCACCGGGGCGTTGGATAGCGTCAGCGGTCGGGCGCTGATGGATGTTCTGCACCAGCTGAACGCCGACGGGCACACGGTCATCATCGTGACTCACGATCGCGAGGTGGCGCGGCAGGCGCAGCGGATCGTCGAGATCAGCGACGGACAGGTGGTTGCCGACAGTACCCACAGCGCTCGAGATAATCGCGGCATTCAGCGCCTTCCCGCAGTACAGGATAATGGTCGGGCCTCGCTGTCGCGCAGTATCGGAGAGTCGGTGCGGATGGCCTGGCGTTCCTTACTGGGACATCGGATGCGCGCCTTTCTGTCGATGCTGGGGATAATCATCGGCATTTCGTCCGTGGTCTCCTCCATGGCGGTGGGGGAAGGCGCCCGGCAGAGCATCATGAATGAGATTGGTAAGCTCGGAAATACCACGCTTGAAATCCGCCCGGGTACCGGCTGGGGCAGCAAGCGTCCGGATATGGAGCGGGCGCTGTCGCTGGATGATATCGCCAGCCTCGGCAGGCAGCCCTGGGTTCTGGGGGTATCGCCGATTGTTTCCAGCATGACCACCGCGGTGCGTCAGGGCTTTGATTCTTCGATAATTCTCTCCGGCGTTTCCGCAGACTACTTTTCGCTGCAGGGGATTCGTTTTATTCAGGGCAACGGTTTTACCCGCCGCGATGTCGAGGATCGCGAACCGGTGCTGGTACTGGATGAAACCAGCAGGGAGACGCTGTTTCCCGGCAATGAAGATCCGCTGGGTAAAATTGTGCAGATTGCCGGCGCGCCGTGGCGGGTAATCGGCATTGCCAGCAAGCCCGGGCCAAAGGTGGTCAGCGGGTTTATGTCGGCGTGGATCCCCTATAGTTCGCTATTGCAGCGGATTTCCGGCGATAAGCCGCTGGAGGCGCTGACGCTGCGCTTCCAGGAAACGCTGTCGCCGCAGGAAGCAGCGCGGCGCGCGGAAAGGCACCTTATCCGCGAGCACGGCAAAAAAGATTTCTTTGTCCAGACCGATGAGCAGCTCGCCAAAGCGCTGCAAAAAACCTCCGACTCCATGTCGCTGCTGATCACCGCTATTGCCGCCATCTCGCTGCTGGTCGGCGGCGTGGGGGTGATGAATATCATGCTGGTTTCCGTTACCGAACGCACTCATGAGATTGGCATTCGGCTATCGGTCGGCGCCCGCCCTACCGATATCATGCATCAGTTCTTAATTGAGGCGGTGATGATCTGCGCGCTCGGCGGCTTAACGGGAGTGCTGGGCTCATGGGCCGCCGGTAACCTGTTTGCCCTGCTGACGCAGGAGTTTTCCATGGTCTTTACCTGGCTGCCGGTGGCGATGGCCTGCGGCTTTTCCGCCCTGATAGGCCTGACGTTCGGCTATTTCCCGGCGCGTCGTGCGGCGCGGCTAAACCCGACGGAGGCGCTGGCCCGCGAATGAGATCGCTGACTTTATTATCGTTAATTGTATTGCTGACGGGCTGTGGAAATTTGACCCGCAGCGATTATCAGCGGCCGCTGCTGTCGGTGCCGGAGAACTGGCAGCGAACGGAAGGGCAAAGCGCCGCGCTTGCGTCGGAGAAAGCGGGTCGCTGGTGGGACCGTTTCGGCGATGAACGTCTGTCGCGGGTGATGGGGCAGGTTCTGGAAAGCAATAACGATCTGGCCGCTGCCGCCTTAACCCTTCGGCAGGCGCGCATTTCCGCCGGGCTAGCCCGAACCAATATCTCCCCCGACGCGACGCTTAACGGCGCCGGCAGTAACTCAAAGCCGCTCAATAGCGGAGGTTCGCAGGAGAGCTATAGCGCCTCGTTATCCCTGAGCTATGAGCTGGATCTGTGGGGCAAGCTGGCGCGGGTTCGTGAACAGAGCGAGTGGGAGGCGATTGCCAGCGAACAGGACTATCGGGCGACGATCCTGTCGACGATTGATACTACCGCGCAGCTCTACTGGAATATCGCGCTGCTGAATCAACAAATGGCTTATCAGGCCACCAGCCTGGATATCGCCAGGCAGACGCTGGCGCAGATTGAGTCCTGGCAGCGGGCGGGGAAAGTGGGGCTGCTTGACGTTCTGCAGTCCCGGCAGACGGTCATCAGTCGCCAGAATCAGCTGCAAAGCCTGAAACAGCAGCGGGCGATCTCCCGCAACGCGCTGGCGCTGCTGCTCAACAGGCCCCCCGCGCAGCATAGCGATGAAGCACCGGCGCTTGACGTCCATCAGCGTGTCGCCATTGCCAGCGCCACGCCGCTAGCCGCGCTCGCCAGCCGGCCCGATCTGCAGGCGGCGGAGTCGCGGCTGCGCGCGGCGCTGGCGGGTTCCGATGCGGCGCGGCTGAGCTTTTATCCCACGCTCTCGCTGCAGGGGACGCTGAGCGCCGGCAGCCAGATCTTTCACCAGTGGTTTAACGACCCGCTGCGTACCGTCGGAAGCAGCGTCGGCGCGCCCTTTATCCAGTGGAACACGGTACAGCTTACCGTGGAGCAGGCCAGCGTAAAGGTGCAGCAGGAGGCGGTGAACTTCCGCCGTACGGCCTACACCGCGCTGTCGGAGGTGGACGATGCGATGGAGAAGCGGCTTAACGCCGACGAGCAGCGCGAGCGCCTGCTGCAATCGCTGCAGCTGGGCCAGCGGCGCCTGACGCTCACCGAAAGCCGCTATCGGGCGGGCGCGGTGGACTACCAGACCCTGCTGAACGCACAGGACGCGCTGCTCGACGTACAGAACAGCCTGGCGCAGAACCAGTACGACTATCTTTATGCCACTTTGCAGCTTTGGCTGGCGCAGGGAGGCAATAACCCGCAACAGAGGATTTCCCAGAATGAGTCACAGTAAACCCCCTTATCGCGTGGTGATAACCGGCTATGGCGCGGTGACTCCCCTTGGCGATAGCGCTGCCGAAAGCTGGCAGGCGATCATGGATTATCGACGCGGTTACCGCTATGTGGATCTCTCCGCTAACGGCATCCACACCCATTTTATCGGTCAGGTAGAGAAGGAACCCAGCCTCAAGGGGATTCCCGCCGCTATTCGTCGGCGTCTGCCGCGTCACGCTCGCCTGGCGCTGGCCGCCGCGCGGGAGGCGGTGGCGATGGCCTTTGCTGGCAAACCACCCACCGATGCTTATGACCCGCTGAGGTGTGGCGCCATTATCGGCTCCGGCTGGGCAGGGCTGGATGAAAGCTATCTGGCGGTACCGGAGTTTGAGAAAACGGGCGTCTCTTCGCCCTTCAGCTGCTTCTTTTCGATGCCGAACGTGACCACCGCGGCCTGTAGTCAGCTGTGGAATCTGCGCGGTTATCAAAATACTCCGGTCGCCGCCTGCGCCACCGGCACTATCGCCATTGGCGAGGCCTATGATGCGATTCGCTTTGGCCGGGCCAGCATGATGCTCGCCGGGGCCGGGGAGTCGTTAAACAGCGTTTGCGCTATCTGGAATATCGATGTGCTTGGCGCGTTGAGCCGGGAAGCGTCATCGCCGGAGCGGGCCAGCTGCCCGTTCAGCCTGCAGCGCAGCGGGTTTGTCCTTTCTGAAGGCGGCGCGGTGCTGTGCCTGGAAGAGCGCGAAAGCGCCCTGGCACGGGGCGCGACAATCCTCGCGGAGGTCACCGGTTATGCCAATTTCTCCGATGCGGTGGATTTTACCTCACCGGCCGAAGACTGCGTGGCCCGTGAACAGACTATCCGCTGGGCGCTGCGCGACGCGGGCCTGCAGCCTGCCGATCTCGATTATATCAACGCTCACGGCACCTCCACGCCGCTCAACGATATGAATGAAACGCAGTCACTGAAAAAAGCGCTCGGCGACGAGGCGTACCGGATCCCGGTCTCCAGTACCAAAGCCTACTCCGGACATCTGATCGCCGCCGCGGGGAGCTTCGAGACCATTGTCTGCCTGCAGGCGATGGCGGCGGGGATCATGCCGGCGACAGCGCATCTGACGCAGCCCGATCCGCAGTGCGATCTCGACTATATCGCCGAAGGGCATCGTCAGGGAGAGATCCGTCGGGCGCTGAATCTGAGCTTTGGTTTCGGCGGCGCGAACACCGCGCTGGTACTGGAGAAACACGCGTGACGCTGCTGCGCTACACCCTTGCCGATGCGCAGCAGTGGGCGGCGTTTTCCGGCGATGAAAACCCCATTCACTTCGACTACGCGGCAGCGCGCGCGATGGGGGCGGGGCAGCTGAGCGTCCACGGAATGCGCGCGCTTCTGGACGTGAAGCGCGATGTCCAGTCGCGGCTGTGCCGCCCGGAGGGATACGTAAAATGCCAGGTCCGCCTGCGCAGGCCGCTATGGTGCGATACCGACTGGCTGTTAACGCCCGGGACGGCGAAACAGCGGATTCTCTCCGCTGTATCGGTTAGCCACCCGCAGAATGGCGAAATCTGTTTGTCATGCCAGATGAGCCTGGCGGCTGAGCCGGAGTCGCTGGAGGGTAAGCAGCCCAGCAAACTGGCGTCCACGACGCTGCTCGCGCTGCAATCCCATTTCAATCGCGCCTGGCCCGACCTGGCGCAGTGGCAGTTCCTTGATGCGCTGCTGTTCCGTCAGCTGATTTGCGATGAGGCGCTGCTGCGCCAGGAGAATATTGCAGCCCTGCTCGGACCGGGGGAAACCTCGCTGCAGCAAATTTTTTCCCGCTACCCGGTGCTGCAAACCCATCAGGAAGTGGTTTTTGATGCTCATCTGGCAGGCAAAGGGACGCCGGTCCAACCCGGCTCGCTGTCGCTCTGGCTGTTGCCTTCATTGGTGGTCGGCCAGGCTGAGCAGGGCGCGCTGGTGCGTATTGCAGCGGCGGCGCAGCTGGATAATCAGGTCATAACGAATGTGGTTACGCTAAAAGTTGGACCAATTACTAATTGATAATTAAGGATAATTTATGATTCCCTATGATGAAGTTCTGCAAAAAGTGTGTGAAATGATTTGTGACGCCAAGGACCTGGAGCCGGATGAGGTGGATGAGAATACGCCGCTGGTTCGCTTAAAGTTAGATAGTCTGGACTACGTCGAGCTGATGGTGCTGGCAAAACGTGAATTCAATATTACCCTGGAAGCGGACTGGTTTATTCAAAATCCGGGGATCACGCTGGGTGAACTGTGTCAGCATATCAGCAAAGAGTCAGGCAGCTGATATGGCGCAAAAATGGGTGCTGGTTACCGGCGGCAGCCGGGGGATAGGCCGGGCGCTGGTCGCCGGCCTGGCGCAAAACGGGAACGTGGTGTTTACCGGGCGCAATGAAGCGGCGATTAACGCCACTCTGGCGGAGTGTGAAAATTCATCGTATCAGGTGCAAGGATACGCCTGCGACGGCAACGACGAGTCGCGGGTTGGAGAACTTGCTCAGGCGCTGCTGGCCGAGCGGGGCGCACCGGAGGCAATTATTCACAATGCCGGAATGGCTCGCGATGGCCTGCATATTCACCAGAACGCCGCGCTATGGCGCGAGGTGCTGGACACCAACGTTATCTCAATGATGAACTGGAACCGGGTTCTGCTGCCGGCGATGTTGATGCAGCGGCGCGGCTCCATCGTGATGATGTCGTCGGTCAGCGCCTTCAAGGGTAACGTCGGGCAGACGGCGTATGCGGCGAGTAAAGCGGCGATGAGCGGCATTGCGCGTTCGCTGGCGCTGGAGGTCGGGCGCTTCGGCATTCGGGTAAACTGCCTGGCGCCGGGCCTGATCCGCACGGAGATGCTGGAAGAGATACCCGCGCAAAAATTGAAAGAGATGCGCCAGTCGATACCTCTGCGCAGGTTGGGCGAAACGGATGATGTACTGAAGGCCGTGGCGTTTTTAATCGGCGAGGGGAGTGAATATATGACCGGACAAACTCTGATTCTGGACGGCGGATTAAGCGCCTGAGGACGTTCAGGCGGGGTGGCTCTTTACGCGGAGCTGGTGAGTTGCTCAACGCGATTCACCAGCTCTTTTATTTCTCCCGCAGTTGCGCGATAGATCTGAATAATTTGTGAAGCGTGCTGCGCGATAGGCGACAGCATAAACGAGGGAATTTCATTTCCCGGGTTATTTTTAATTAACTGGGCCAGCGATTTTTCTTCTCCCTTCGGCCCGCTCAGGGCATGGACCAGCAGTCGACTAACCGTAATGAGCAGGGCTTCCGTTTGTAGCGATTCAGCGTGCCATTTAGAGGACGCATTACGATTTTGCATGGCTATCCATTCAGTAATATCATCAATTCCTTCAATACTATAGAGAGAGGCTTCTGCTCTGCCTGGCGAAGCGGATCGCGCTGGCGGCGGGCTATGATCCAGGCAGGAGATATTATGCAGCAATCCGCCAATCTCAACTTTTAGCGTTTGCGTCGCGCTCATTTCCATGGTGGTCGCCAGATAGCCGGCAATATGGCCGACGGCCGCGGAGTGCCACGGCGTCTGCTGGCTGAACTGATCGACAATAAAAGAGACCAGTTCAGCAATATCGCGGAGGTTATGTAAAGAGATGGTATCGTTATGTACGCCAGGAATCGCTTTGATGTAATCGCGATAGTCGGTGGAGGCCATGACTGACCAGAAATGTTCATCGGCGGAAAGCGTTCTGAACGCCTGGACGTACTCTTGTTTATAGAGAATATTCGCCCCGGCGGCGACGATGTCGACCAGCTTTTTGCTTAAAAATGCGATATGACTGGTACGGTGCTGGCAATAAAGTACATCCAGCCGGTCGGCGAAGAACAGCAGGTGACTCTCTTCGGGGACCAGTTCTCCTTCAATATAATGTCCAAGACCGTTGCGCCAGTGGGTGTGATGATAGCGAACAATCCTGTTAAGAGGACGAAACAACGGGATGCGGCTAAGCAATTCGCTGCCGATAAGCGCGTGGTTGTTATGCTCGTTATCGATGTAATTTAGCGGCTCAAGACGTGATTTTTCATTTAACCCACCGACATCGTGAATTAGCGCCGCCAGAATGGTTTTACGCCGCTGGGCCGGAGAGAACTCCACTAAATTAGCCAGATGTGATGCGATAAACGCCGTTCTGACATGGTGCAGGTTCAGCCGGGGGTTAATCATATCAATGATATTGGCGATGCTGGCTAATGTCGGAAGTAAATGTATCGTCATGATATCGTTTTAATTAAAATTAATGAGATGAATCTCAATCAATGATGGTTTTCTGACGGCGACAACCATATTGTGGAAACTTTTGGGTGCCTAACAAAATAGTATCATCATTGACGTGATTTATATAGATGATTTTATCATTAGTTCGGCTTCCAAAGAGATTTTTTTGCGCAATATCTTCTGGCGTATTATCAGCGTGGTGGCGAATGACTTGCGAGTCTTTTAAATAAAAAAGATGGCTGGGAACGATGTTTCTTTTTAATGTGATGGCGATAGTGCGTGAGACGATATATTTATCGCCATTGCTGGTGAGTAAACCCTCCAGATTGATTAAAAGATGGTTTTTGAAAAGTTCTGCGGATAGCAATCCTTGGGAGCGAAGAATGTTCTCATTTATATTCTCCGTCAAATCGTAGCGTGATTCACAGGAAAATGAGTCCTCAGAACTGAAGTTTAGGTACAGGGTTGAAAATAGTATCAGCGCGAACGAACAGGCGGAAAATATCAAGGCATATTTACGCATTTTTTATTTCCTTATAGTAATAACTATGGCATTGCTGGTCTTTAATGTCGCACTCAAGCATGAAAATATCCATGTAAATACCTAATCCCTGCTCCTGATTCATTTGTCGGTTAAAGAAGTAGATTTTCTTTGGCGTGGAACAGTCCAGCCCCGAGGTAAAGAGCTTTTTATTCCTGAGTATTTCTGTCACCGGGATAGCTTCGGAACCATAAATAGTGCATTTATCTTGGGTGAACATGAGCTTAGCTGTTTGTTTTTTATAGATAAAAAAATAAGAGAGCAGCATCGCGACTGCTGCGAACGCGATCAGTAACATCGCCGCTTTGCAATGTTGTTGCAGCAAGTTACGCTCAGGCAGCTGTGGAGAAAGGGTTGGCAGTGTGATAGAGGAAGAGTAATCATTGTCGGTAGTGATAATGACATCCTCAGAAATTTTAAAGCCAATTCGCGGTACCGTAATAATCACATTCTTTTCAATACCCAGATCCGCAAGGCTGCGACGCAGCGTTGAGATGTACTGATTAAGATTACTATTAGATGGCCTCGCACCATATTTTTCAAACACCGTCTGGAAAATATCAACCCGCGAAATAATATCCCCCCGGTATTGCAACAGACTAGTAAGAAGGCGAGTCGAAGTGGCGGAGAGTTCAATACAATCGCCGGTCAAGAGATTGACCAGAGAGGCCTCCTCAGTATCAAATGTAATAAATCCCTCTATATCGAACCGCATTTTTATCTCCACACGGAATTAAAAATTCACTCTTTATATCAGGTTTTTTATCATAAAAAAAAGTGAATTTCAGATAAATGTACTGTTTAAGTTGAAATTTAAAGTTAATGTTGCCGTTTTTATGGGGTCATCCCATACTCCCAAGCACTGAATGACAGAAGGAGCTGACTCATGAAGATTGCAATTTCACCCAGTACGCCAGATTCACATCATGGTTCGCTAACCGCAGTTGAGAGTTTAAGAACATTGATGACCACAATGGGCATCAATAAATTCTCCGGGGTGAACGTACCAGAGCAGGAGTATATTCTTTATGTATTGAAAGAACATGAGCCTGAGGGGTTACTTACTCGTGAGTTAGCGGACAGGTGCGAAATGTCAATATATAAGGTCAGACATTTACTACTGCCGTTAGAGAAGTATGGTCAGGTGATCAGAATAAAGGTTAACAAACATCATAAGTGGTATTTTTATAATAAACATATTGACTAAAGGTCATACTAACAAGAGGCTGTGATGTTTGCAATAAATATAGAAATCTTAGGCGTTTTTTGTTTTTTTTAAGGTTTTTTGAGAATCGATATCTCGCAAATAATAGAGAAAGTTCTTAATGCTGATATCTTTTTCTTACTCGTAACAAGTCATTTCGCTATTCAGAGGGTGATAAATTTTTATCAGCGATGATAGATAATTCTTAGAGGGTCATTTGAGCGAAGGACGATGATCGCAGGAGGGCTTTTTTTGTTGATGAAATGACACGCTTGTTTCTGATATGTTAAATTGGCGGCCGGGTTGTCAGATGAGCATAACGACAGAGCGCAATGAGCTAAGGATGCCGGTAGCAAAGGTAGAAAAATGAAAATCCCGATCCTGGCTCTTCTTTATGTACTTCGGTTGAGTGGCGTCCTCATTCCTGTTTTGGCGCTTGCTGATAAAATATCTATTTTCCCGGGAAGCGATGTTGATCATAGAAAACAAAATAATGTGATCCAGTTCAATAATATTTATCTGAGAATAGTGGTTGGTTGCTGCTTATATTGAGGGGCGAAGCTTATCACTCGATTAAGCGCAGGGAGTCGCTGATGTCCAATATACTGGACTCACTTTGTTGTATATGACCGATACGTGAATTAACTGCGCCAACGTGCAGAGCAATTAGGGTGTTATTTGATATGAAATAATAAAATGGCTGCGTCAGTCACGTTACTGTAGGGCTAAATATTATGGTTATCAAACACTCGAATTGAGGGAGCACAAATGGCTTACAGAATGATTTTAAACGAAACCTCTTATTTTGGCCCAGGTTCGATTCGTTGTATCGTAGATGAAGTTAAAAAACGCGGCTTCAAAAAAGCGCTGGTGGTCACGGATAAGGATCTTATTCGTTTTGATGTAGCAACCAGGGTGTTCGCTATCCTCGACGGCGCCGGATTGCCCTACAGCGTCTTTGATGAAGTGGTCCCGAATCCCACGATTGAGGTTGTGCAGCAGGGCGTAGAGGCGTTTAAACAGTCAGGCGCCGACTACCTGATCGCGATCGGCGGCGGCTCGCCGCAGGATACCTGTAAGGCAATAGGCATTATCATTAATAACCCCGAATTTGCCGACGTTCGCAGTCTTGAAGGCGGGGCGGATACGAAAAACGCCGCCGTACCGATGATTGCCATCCCAACGACCGCCGGTACCGCGGCGGAAGTCACCATCAACTACGTAATAACTGACGTACAGAATCGCCGCAAGTTTGTTTGCTACGACCCGCATGATATCCCGGTGGTAGCGATCATCGACGCCGAAATGATGAGCAGCATGCCTGCCAGCCTGAAGGCGGCCACCGGCGTTGATGCCCTGACCCACGCCATTGAAGGCTATATCACTAAAGGCGCATGGGAATTAACCGACATGCTGCATCTGAAGGCCATTGAGGTGATTGGCCGCTCGCTGCGCGCTTCCGTACAGGGCGACGCGCAGGGCGCGGAAGGGATGGCGCTGGGGCAATATATTGCCGGGATGGGTTTTTCCAACGTCGGTCTGGGGCTGGTTCATGGTATGGCTCATCCGCTGGGCGCTTTTTACGGCACGCCGCACGGTGTGGCTAATGCGGTGCTGCTGCCGCATATTATGGCTTATAACGCCGAATTTACCGGCGAGAAGTATCGCGACATCGCGGTTGCGCTTGGTAACAAGTCGGCGGCAACCCTGCCGATTGCCGAAGCGCGTGCCGCGGCAATTGAGGCGGTGGCGCAGCTGAATCGCGACGTCAATATTCCGGCGCGCCTGCGCGACGTGGGAATGAAAGAAGAAGATATTGATGCTCTGGCCGCCGCGGCCCTGGCGGACGTGTGTACCGGCGGCAACCCGCGCGATACCAATCTGGAAGAGATTAAAGCGCTCTATCGGCAGATCTTCTAATTTGCCAATCACAACGAAGCCGGTAAAGGTATCGGCTTCGTTGTTTATCAAGGAACGTTTTCACAGGACGGGCAGAGCGTTAGCCTACGCCCGGCACAATCATTTCCTCTGCTCACGGCGCCAGATACACCTGCGGAACGGCCGCATCGGGATGTTTGCCCGTGCTGACCTCCGCGCCGTACCAGCGGCTGATAATCGGCTGCTGGATCACCTCCTGCGGCGTGCCCTGAGCCACCAGTTTCCCCTGATGCAGCAGCAGAATCCGATCGGCCCATAGCGCTGCGAGGTTCAGATCGTGCAGTACCACGCAGACGTGCAGGCGGCGGCTGCGGGTCAGGCGTTTGAGCAGGCGCAGCAGGTGCTGCTGGTAATAGAGATCCAGCGCCGAAGTGGGTTCATCAAGGAACAGCCAGCCCTCGGGGGCGCCGTCGCGCCAAAGCTGCGCCAGGCAGCGGGCCAGCTGCACCCGCTGCTGCTCGCCGCCGGAGAGGGTAGGGTAGCGTCTTCCGGCCAGATGATCGCACCCGGTCTCTTTCATTACCTGGCAGATCATCTCCTGGTTTATCGCGCCGCCCCACGGCGAGCGCCCCATAGCGATAATCGTTTCTATCGGCCAGTCTGCGTGCAACTGGGTGCGTTGCAGCATCACCGCCCGGCGGCGCGAAAGCGTTTCTGCCGACCAGCTCTCCAGCGGTCGGCCTTCCACCACCCGTTGGCCCTCTTCGGGCGTTAAATAACCGGTCAACAGGCGCAGCAGGGTCGATTTACCGGCGCCGTTGGGGCCAATCAATGCCGTCATCTCGCCGCCGCAAAGCTGGAGCGAAACATCATGAATAATCTGCCGGTTACCCAGACGCAGCGAAAGCGAACGCGCGCTATAGCGGTTATCCATGAGCCCCTTTCTCCCGACGAAAAATCAGCCACAGAAACCACGGCGCGCCGAGTACGCTGGTCAACAGCCCGACCGGCATCTCGGCGGGAGCGGCAACGGTGCGCGCCAGCGTGTCGGCCAGCAGCAGCAACATTGCGCCGCACAGTAGCGAACCGGGGACCAGGCCGCGGTGGTCCGGCCCCAGCCACATCCGCATCAAATGCGGCACCACCAGTCCGATAAACCCGATAATGCCGCTGATGGCCACCGCTGACGCCACCAGCAATGCGCTGCACAGCAGCAGCAGCCGCTGCAGGGCGCGAACGTTGACGCCGAGATAGTGCGCCTCTTCATCGCCCAGCTGCAGCAGGTTGAGCCGCGAAGCCATCGCCCACACCACCAGCGAGGCCGGGATCATCAGCGTGGCGGCCACCAGCAGCGTCGACCATTCCGCTTGCCCGAGGCTGCCCATCCCCCAGAGGGAAAGCTGGCGCAGCTGGGTATCATTGCTGATCCACGAAAGTACCCCGACCAGCGCGCCGCACAGGGCATTAATGGCGATGCCGACCAGCAGCAGGCGCGAAAGCGAGGCGTCGCCCGCCCGGCTGAGAATAAAAATTACCACCATCACCGCCATGCTGCCGATAAACGCCGCCAGCATCGGGGCGTACAGCTCCACGAGCGCCGGCACCGACAGGGGCAGTACCAGCCAGCAGGCGACCGCCAGCGCCGCGCCGCTACTAATGCCTAGCAGCCCGGGGTCGGCGAGAGGGTTGCGAAACAGCCCCTGCATCACGCAGCCGGAAAGCGCCAGCGCGGCGCCGACCAGCAGCGCCAGCAGCACTCGCGGCAAACGAATGGTCAGCCAGATACTCCTCAGGATTTCATCGCCGGAGGGCAACAGGCTGGCTAATGGCAGGCGCATTGCGCCCAGGGTCGTGGCGAGCAGCGTCAGGACAATCAGCAGCAGCGTCATTAACCACAGATGACGGGCAGGGTGGGTGCGCATCAGGGCAGATGCTCCGCTTTTTGCCGTAACGCGAGCACCGCCTGCGGGGTACGCGGGCCAAAGCCGAGCAGGGCCATATCATCTATCACCAGCACCTGCTTATTGCGCCCCGCTGGCGTCTGCGCCAGTCCCGGCAGTTTCCAGAGCCCGGCTTCGCCGCCCATGCCTTTCAGCCCATCGGCGGAGATCACCACCAGGTCCGGTTTACTGGCGATAACGCCCTCCTGCGACATGCTGCGATAATGGTCGAAGCTTTGCATGGCATTCTCTAACCCGGCCGCCCTGATTGCCCCATCCGCTGCGGTTTGTTTCCCGGCCACCATGGTATTCATGCCGCCGTGGCTGAGGATAAACAGCACCCGCTTGTTTACAGGCTGGGAAGGAATTTGCGCGATCTGCTGAAGAAGCTTGTGGCGCAGAGCTTTTCCTTCGCTCTGCTTACCGAGGGCGTCGGCAATCACGTCAATTTTTGCTTCGATTGCCGGAAGGTCGTAGCCGCCCGGCACGTTGACGACCTTAACCTTATTCTCTGCCACCTTTTTCAGCACCAGCGAGGGCTGCGCCTGGGCGCTGGCCAGCACCAGCGTCGGGCGCAGGGAGAGGATGCCCTCGGCATTCAGCTGGCGGATATAACCCACATCCGGCAGGCTCTGCGCGGCGGCAGGCCAGGTGCTGGTGCTGTCTTTCGCCACCAGCTGCCGCTGGGCGTTGAGGGCGTAAACCACCTCCGTGACGTCGCCGCCGAGTGACACAATGCGCTCGGCGGCGGCGCTGGCCAACAGCGGGAGCGCCGCAAGCAATATCAGCCAGCGCTTCATGCGATGAGTCCTTCGGTAGTCAAACGATCGACCTGCGCACGCCACTGCGTCTGCTCCGGATGGCCTTCGCTGCGTTGACCGAACAGCTGTGCGATCTGCGTGCCGTCTTTGGCGAACAGCTCGACGCTGGTGACGTGGCCGTCAGAGGTCGGTTTGCGGGTCACCCAGATTTCATCCACGCTCTCCTCGCGCAGATGCAGGGTAAAAGCGGTGTTGAAGATATTCAGCCAGCCGCGCATCGGAGCGACTTTTTCCAGCGCGCCGGTGAAGATCTGCACGCAGCCGCGGTTGCCGACAAAAATCATGATCTCGTTGCCGTCCTGGCGGATGGTTTCCAGCAGGCCCGGCAGCGTCTGGTTGTCAATGCGGCAGGCGAGGTCGTCGCTGACCAGGCGGAAAGCCTGCTGGCGCGACAGGTTATATTTTCTCAGCAGGCCGAAGAACTGGTGGACGTCGGTCATGGCGCGCCATTCGTTTTCCAGCGCCTCGCCGTCGGCGGAGTCGGCAAATTTCAGCGGATCGGCCGGGCGAATCGCCAGCGGGGCAGGCAATTGCTGCGTCTGCGCGATAATCAGCGCATCCCAGGCCGCCATGTCGGTATTTTCAGTGGTGTAAACCTTGAGCAGCGCGTCGCCGTGCGGATCAAAGAACTGGATGCTCTGGCGGCCGTTGTCGTTCAGGCGAAAAGCGCTGGCCCACTGGCTCAGAAACAGGCGCAGGTCGAGGGCGCGCGGATTGAGCACCAGTCCGGCGTGGCCGCTTAAATGCTGATGGGTAAATTCGCCGACCTGTTCATGCACCGCGTATTCGTTGCGACAGATGCATTTGGTTTCCCCCACGGCTTCCAGTGCCGTCAGGATGGCGCGGGCGTCGTTCTGCAGACGTACGGCGTCGTAGCCCAGGCGGGCTTCGGTTAGCTCCGCTTCGCTAATCCCCATTTCGGCGGCGATATCGCGGGCGTATTTCGCGGAAGATTGCGCTTTCGTGGTCAGGTAGCGTTGCCACAGCGGGGCATGTTGCGGTTGGGTGTTTTGCATAATTCACATCCTTCTCTACGATGAGTTTCCCCGGCGCGCGGCCGGGGAGCAGGTTTCTTATTATTGGCCGGTCAGAAATCGACGTTCACGCCCAACTGCCAGGTACGGCCAGGCATCACCGCCAGCGCTCTGTCGTTGGCGTCCTGATTCGTCGCCGTTTCGATATTGCGGCTGCTCAGATAATCCCAGTATTTACGATCGGTAATGTTGTAAACGCCGCCGTTCAGGCGCACGTTCTTCGCGACCTGCCAGTACGCGGTCCAGTCCAGCATGCCGTAGCCCGGAACGCGCATATATTCGTTGGTCGAATCGGTAATGGCGGAACCGGTGTTGGTATAGCTTTCACGGTTGGTGGCGGTGGCGCGCTTGCCCTTAACAAAGGTGGCGGTCAGCGCGGTGCCGTACACTTTTGCCGGATCGTCCCACGCCACGCCGACGATAGCCTTCATTGGCGCGACGCTATCGAGGTCAACGTACTTGTCGCCGCTGTAGCTGGATTTCGATTGCCCCTCGCTATAACCGTAAGCGAGGGTGGCGCTCAGGCCGTTAACCTCTTCAAACCAGGTGCCAAAGTTGAATTTAGCGCTGATTTCGCCGCCGTAGATATAGGCTTTATCGCGGTTTTCCGCCTGGTAAATGGTGTAGATGTTCGACGGAACGCTGGCGAACTGCAGCGGATTATTGGCGCGGGTGTAGCGGGTATAGGCGATAAAGTTCTTATAGGTGTTGTAGAACAGCGCGGTGCGCATGGTGATGCCTTCCGTCACTTCGCCTTTCATCCCCCACTCAACGTTATCGCTGGTTTCGGTTTTCAAATCGGTGTTGCCGATCAGCGCATACTGGGCGCGTCCGGCGTAGCTGGAGCCGAGGTTCCAGGAACCGTACAGCTGGCTGGCGTTAGGGAACTGCGCGCCGCGCTGATACTGCAGATAAGTCATCAGGCGCGGAGTGATATCGTACTGCAAGACCAGCGACGGCAGCGCCTGGGTATCAGCGTTCTTACCGTACAGATTTGACACGTCGGAACCGGTCAGTACGCTGCTGTTGTTGGCCAAATCGGAGACGTTTTCCGGTTTGGTCGACTGATGCATCACACGAATGCCCGGGATAACCGCAAAGTTATGGCCGTCGAGATCGAAGTTAATTTTGTCCTGCAGGAAGCCCGCAACGATATAGCCGCGGCTATCGGCGTCCGGCTGCATAATCTGGCTATAAGCGCTCGGCGTTGGCGACTGGGTTAACGGCCGCTGGGTTTTCGTCGTGCTGGCGTTAAAACCGGCGCTCAGATCGTGGCGGCCAATTGATTTTGCCAGCGCGCTCTGAATACCCCAGGTGTCGGTGTCATAGTCGGAGCTCACCGTTTGCATCGCACGGGTGATGCTGTCCGGCATATAGGTCCAGTCGTGGGCCTCGGTATGCTGGTAGTAGACTTTAGTCGATACGCTGTCGATATAATCATTCATCGGCGTCCAGTCATCTTTCAGGCTCAGGCCCCAGCGACGGGTCTGACTAGTCTGGTTTGACGTGCCGATAACGCTGTTGCCGCTGGAGTCCCAGGCGTCGTAATGGGTGTGGTTCGTTTTATGGTAATAATCGAAGGTGCTGGTGAACTTATGCTCGTCATTCGGCTGCCAGATCCCGGAGGCCATAAAGGCGTCCGAGTGCCAGTTTGCCGGATAGGAATCAACGGTCCCGCTGTTATTTTCCGTCTCCTGACCGTCGCGACGGCTGTAGACGAAGACCCCGCGCAGGGTTTCATCGCCGCCGGCTATGGTCACGCCGTTGTGCCAGCTGCGATCGGATGAGTCGTAGCCGCTGCGGTAGCCGAAGGCGCTGGTTTTGCCCGGATGCAGATAGTCATCCGCAGATTTCGGACGGAAAGAGACGTTGCCGCCGATGGCGCTGTTGGCGGTTTCTGTTGATGTCGCCCCGGACTGAATATCAATGCTGCCGTACATATAGGGGTCAATATAGTCGCGACCCATGCCGAAGGTATTGAGGCCCGCGCGGCTGGCGTAGCTGCGTCCGGTGGCGTTCGGCTGGGCAATGCCGTCGACGTCGATCCCGACGCGGTTGCTCTCCATGCCGCGAATATTGTAGCCGGTATAGCCGCCGCGGTCGAAGCCGCTTTTGCCGTTGCCGGAACCGCCGCTGGCGCCGGTGGCGCTAATCAGCGGCTCGTAGCGCATGATCGAGCCAAAGTCGTTGGCCCCTTTATCCTGCAGCTCCTGAGCGCTGATCGAATGTTCGCTGCCCGCTTTCAGTAACGGCGCCGGCGCGGTAACGGTCATCCGTTCCGAGCTGTCATCAGTCGATGCGCTGCTGGTGATTTTCGCGGTGGTATCAGCCGCCCCGGCGGAAGTCTGATAAATTGCTGTAAGCAAAGAAGTCACCAGCAGGCTTTTCTTGAACCATGCTGTTGATTGAGTGGAGTTATACATAGTAGCCACGCCTTAATAATTATTAGAACCTATCTCATTAGGGCTATTTTGCTTGCCATTTTGAACCTGGGCAGTGCTCAGAATCCTCACGTACTACGTGTACGTTCCGGTTCTTCCGCGCTGGCCGTGTTCAAACTGTCTGCGCCAATGACGCCTACTGGGATAGGTTTTGAGTATTGGCTCACGCGTTACTTCCAGAGTGCAGGTGTGTCCCGTTATTCCGTTACTGGACGTTTTTTCTCCATGCTTGTTGATTGCGAATGGTAATGATAGGTATTATCGTTTGCAACAAAATAATCATGTATTCTTCAATTAATCTGCAAGTTGTTTACAATTTGCCCTTGTACTGACAGCGAGAAGCCGATGAGCCATAAAGCCGCGATTACCATCACCTACTGTTTGCAGTGCAACTGGATGCTGCGCGCCAGCTGGATGGCCCAGGAGCTGCTGCACAGCTTTAGCACCGACATCGCTTCGGTCACGCTGGTGCCGGGGACCGGCGGGATCTTCGTGGTCGCCGTTGATGATGTGCAAATCTGGGAGCGCAAGCAGGACGGAGGTTTCCCCGATGCGGCGGAGCTCAAGCGCCGGGTACGCGATGTATGCTTCCCGGAAAAACCGCTGGGGCACCTGGACAAGCCGGCATAATCCTCAGGGAGTATGGGGCTGCATCGCCCTCTCTGAATGTGTATTATAAATACATCTTTTTCGGGAGGAACAGGCGATGGCGGGCAAACGTATTGCGCGGGAAAAAAAGACCATTAGCAGCATGATCGCGCTCTACCAGCGCCGCTGCCCGGAGGCCCGTGACGATACCGAACACTATCAGGCGCTCAACGCCTATGCCGACAAGCGGCTGGATAGGTGCGTATTTGGCGAAGAAAAGCCGGCCTGCAAGCAGTGCCCGGTGCACTGCTATCAGCCCGCGAAACGCGAAGAGATGAAGCAGATTATGCGCTGGGCGGGGCCGAGGATGCTCTGGCGGCATCCGATCCTGACGATTCGCCACCTGATCGATGATAAACGCCCGGTGCCGGAGTTACCGGAAAAGTATCGACCCAAAAAGCCGCAATAAACTCCCCGGCTTGCGCTGCGCTTAGCCGGGCTACAATTCGTGCGGTCTGTAGCCCGGATAAGGCGTCAGCCGCGATCCGGGGCCTCGCCGGAACGGGCTGTGGTCTGACTATCGCGAACCGACGTCCAGACAAACGCGATAACGAACAGGACGGTAAACAGCACCACAATGGTCGGCGCCGGGGCGCTGTCGAGATAAAACGACAGCCACACGCCGCCCAGCGAACAGCTTAACGCTATCGCCACCGCCAGCAGCAGGGCGCTGACAAAACGTCGCGTCAGCAGCAGAGCGATCGCCCCCGGCGCTATCAGCAGCGAAATCGACAAAATGATCCCCACCGCTTTCAGCGTCGCCACGATGGTCAGCGCAATCATGCACAGTAGCCCATAATGCAGCAGCCCGCAGTGCAATCCGCTGGCCTTCGCTTGCTGCGGGTCAAAGGCGTGCAGCAGAAAGTCACGCCACTTAAACCCGATAATTAGTGCTATTCCCAGTGCGATCAGCGACGTTTGCGCAATATCGCCGGCGGAAATTCCCAGCATATCGCCAAACAGAATATGATCGAGATGCACCTCCGACTGAATCGACACGTACAGCACCAGGCCCGCGCCAAACATCCCGGAAAACACGATGCCCATGATCGTATCGCGTTTAATGCGGCTGTTATCGTCGAGATAGCCGGTGGCGATGGCGCAGAATAACCCGGCGATAAACGCGCCGATGGCGAAGGGGATACCGAGGATATACGCTACCACTACCCCCGGAAAAACCGCGTGGCTCATGGCATCGCCCATCAGCGCCCAGCCTTTGAGCACCAAAAAGACCGACAGCAGCGCGCAGGGAACGGCAACGATCGTCGACACCAGCATGGCGTTGACCATAAAGGAGAACTGAAAAGGTTCAAGCAGCGCGCTCAGCATGAGGCCTCCCTGGCGCGGCGACGGCTGGCGAGCAGGCCGTGCTTCGGCGCGAAAACAAAAGCGGCTAAAAACAGCAGCGTCTGGGCGACGACGATAATCCCGCCGGTCGCCCCGTCCAGATAGTAGCTCAGCCAGGCGCCGAAAAAGCTGGTCAGGCTGCCAATCGCAACGGCAATCGCCAGCAAGCGCGGGAAGCGATCGGTCAACAGCCAGGCGGTGGCACCGGGCGTCACTACCAGACAAATCACCAGAAACGCGCCGACGGTTTGCAGCGCCGCCACGGTACAGGCCGCCAGCAGGGTAAAGAACAGCAGCTTTAACCCGCTGGTGTTGAGGCCAATCGAACGAGCGTGGCTTTCATCGAAAAAGGTCACCATCAGGTCTTTCCACTTCAGCAGCAGAATCGCCATCGAAATAAAGCCAATCGCCGCCAGCTGAATAATATCCTCCGGGGCAATTGCCAGAATATTGCCGAGAATAATGGTCTGGATATTCACCGAGGTCGGATTCAGCGACACCATAAACAGGCCAATACCGAAAAAAGAGGAGAAGATCAGGCCGATAATCGCGTCTTCCTTCAGCTTCGAGCGCTGGTTAAGAAACAGCATGCTGCCCGCGGCCAGCCCGCCGGAAAGAAACGCCCCCAGCGCAAAGGGCAGACCGAGCATATAAGCGCCCGCCACGCCGGGGACAATGGAGTGGGAGAGGGCGTCGCCAATCAGCGACCAGCCTTTGAGCATCAAGTAGCAAGAGAGAAATGCGCACACCCCGCCTACCAGGGCCGAAACCCACATCGCATTCAGCATATAGTGATAACTAAACGGCTCCAGCAGCCAGCTCATCTTTCGCCCCCCGCCGCCCGGCGGCTGATAAATGGCCGCTCATCGTCGGTAATAATCCGCTCTTCCGCGCCGCTCAGCACCACGTGGCGCAGCACGCCGCTAAACGCCAGCTCGAGGTTTTCAGCGGTAAAGGTGCTTTCCGTCGGGCCGCTGGCCAGCACGGTACCTTTGACCATCACCGTGTAGTCGCAGAATTCGCTTACCGAACCGAGGTTGTGAGTGGAAACCAGCATGGTGCAGCCTTCGTCGCGCAGTTCCCGCAGCAGCTCGATGATGCGCGCTTCGGTCTGCACGTCGACGCCGGTGAAGGGTTCGTCCAGCAGGATGACTTTTCCCTGCTGAGCGATAGCGCGGGCCAGAAAGACGCGTTTTTTCTGGCCGCCGGAGAGTTCGCCGATCTGACGATGGCGGTACTCGCTCATGCCGACCCGCGCCAGGGCGGCGTCGACAATCTCATGGTCACGCGGTTTGGCCCGCCGTAGCCAGCCCATATGGCCGTAGCGCCCCATCATTACCACATCCTCCACCAGTACCGGGAAGGACCAGTCCACCTCTTCCGCCTGCGGAACGTAGGCGACGAGGTTCTGCCGCAGAGCGCGATTAACCGGCTGACCGAGAATCGCAATATCGCCCTTTCCGACGCGCACAAAGCCCATCAGCGCTTTAAACAGCGTCGATTTTCCCGAGCCGTTCACGCCGACCAGCGCGGCGATAGAGCTGCGCGGGACGCAGAACGAGGCATCGCGCAGCGCGGTGTGGCCGTTGCGGTAGGTGACGCTGACGTTGTTGACCGCGAGGCCCGGCTGCTCATGGCTCATGCCTGTTTCCTTAGTCCGTCGTTGATGCCCTGGACGATGGTTTGGGTCGTAACGCGCAGCAGGTCGAGGTAGGTCGGCACCGGGCCATCGGCGGTACTCAGGGAGTCGACGTACAGGACGCCGCCGTAGTGGGCGCCGGCTTCCCGGGCCACCTGACGCGCCGGTTTATCGGAAATGGTGCTTTCGCTAAAAATGGTCGGGATACGCTCTTTCTTCATGGTGTCGATGGTTTTGCGCACCTGCTGCGGGGTACCCTGCTGGTCGGCGTTGATCGGCCACAGATAGCGCTCCTGCAGGCCGTTATCGCGGGCCAGGTAAGAAAACGCGCCCTCGCTGGTCACCAGCCAGCGCTTATCCTGCGGCAGCTTCGCCAGTTCCGCCTTCAGCGGCTCCATGGTCTGACGGATCTTCTCTTTGTAGGCTTCGGCGTTGTGGCGATAGGCGTTGGCGTTTGCAGGATCGTATTTCACCAGCGCGTCGCGAATATTATCGACATAGATCAGCGCGTTGTCCGCCGACATCCACGCGTGCGGGTTGGGTTTGCCGTTATACGGCCCTTCGCTGATGCCCATCGGCTGAATGCCGTTACTGACCACCACTTCCGGTACGCCGTTTAAGTGCTGATAGAAGCGGGCGAACCACAGTTCAAGATTCAGGCCGTTGGCGAGGATGAGCTGCGCGCCCTGCGCGCGTTTGATATCCCCGGGGGTCGGCTGATATTCATGGATCTCGGCCCCCGGTTTGGTGATGGAGCTGACGTCGGCGGCGTCGCCCGCGACGTTTTGCGCCATGTCGGCGATCACCGTGAAGGTGGTAATCACTTTAAATTTCTCTTTGGCCTGGACGGGGGCGACGGCCAGCAGCGCCAGAGTCGCGGCAAACATCAGATGCTTCAAAGGTGGCAGGTGCAGCATAAGGTCCCTCACAACGTTGCGGTTAATTAATCAGCATTTATAGCCATTGCTATGTTATATAGCATAAGCTATTTATAAATGAAAATAATTCTTATTTAGATGTGAGGCGAATGATTAGCGTGGAAACCAGCGGCGCGTGCGGAAAAGGCCCGGCCAAAGGGCCGGGCGCTAAAATCAGGAGAGATCGGCCACCGACTGGCGGGGGATCAGGCGGCCCGCCAGCGTGCGCCCTTCGGGGGAGAAAGCGGGGCGCTCATCAATCAAATTGCGGATACGCTGCAGGCAGTTCTCCATCAGCTGCTCCAGCGGCCAGGAGATACAGGTCAGCGGCGGATTCAGCAGCGAGGCGAGGGGAGAATCCTCCAGGCTCAGCAGCGAAACCTCCTGCGGTACGGCGATGTTGAATTCGCGCAGCAGGCGCATCGCTTCGGCGGCGTAGCGGTCGCGTTTCACGATAATCACCGAGTATTTGCTGAAGCTGTTGATCAGCGTCAGCAGCGCCTGTTCAACGTTGTCGTTGGCCGCCAGCATCAGCTGCCGGTTAAAAGGGATGGAGTAGTTTTGCAGGACGTTGCGATAGCCTTCGAGCATCTGGCGGCTGGCGTCATCGCTGTCGCTATCAATAAGCAGAGCGATATTGCGATGGCCTTTGCCGATCACGTAGCGGCAGGCGCTTTCGGTAGCAAAAGCGTAGTCATAGCCCTGATTATTGACCCCGGCAATGCTGAAACGGTCAAAAGAGATCACGTTGCGCGGCGCATCCGCCGGGACGGCGCCGAGTACCACTACCGCCACGCACTGACGCTGTAGATCATCGACGACCGCTGCCTGTTCCGCCGCATCCGTGACGTACTGAACAATCAGGTTCTTATTCAGCCCCTTCAGCGCTAATGAAAGCATCGGCAGCAGGCGCGCGCCGCTGCTTTCATCGTTTGCCGGGATCACCAGCCCCACGTGATTGGATGTTTGACTGGCGAGGTTTTGCGCGGCAAAGCTCGGGCGGTAGTTAAGTTCTTCTACCGCGCGCAGCACCGCTTCCCGGCTCTCTTCGCGCACGCCCCGGGTGCCGGTCAGCACGCGGGATACCGTCGCTCGGGAGACATTCGCTAATCTTGAAACATCATCAATGGTTGGCATGGCTTTTTCTGTCTGAATATTTTCGCCTAGCTTAGCATACCTGCTGAAAAAAGTGTCTACCGGCGGGGGCCTTCAGCAGCGGCCAGAACCGGCAGCCAGGCCGCGCCGCGCACGCCGCTGGCGTCGCCGAAGCGCGCCTTTTTGATCTGCGTTCGGCAGCTGTCGGAAAAGAGATACGGGACGATGGCCGACGGCAGCTGCTCGTAGATTTGCCCGACGTTGGAGAGCCCGCCGCCCAACACAATCACCTGCGGATCGAGGATATTGATTACCGAGGCCAGGCTGCGGGCGAAAGCGTCAATAAAATGCCGCCAGTGGGCCAGCGCCTGCGGTTCGCCGTTTTGCGCGGCGGCGATAATCGCTTCCGCAGGCGCCTGTTCGCCGTAGCGGCGGGCAAAGCCGGTGCCGGAAATAAAGCTTTCGATGCAGTTCTCTTTGCCACAGTAGCAGGGCTGCGCCGGACCGTCGCGCTCGGGGCAATAGCCCGGCAGAGGATTGTGTCCCCACTCGCCAACGATGGCGTTAGGCCCGCTGAGTAGCCGTTGGTTCACCGCGATGCCGCCGCCGCAGCCGGTACCGATAATAACGCCGAATACGGTCGTTGCCCCTGCGCCCGCGCCGTCCACCGCTTCAGAGAGGGTGAAGCAGTCGGCATCGTTCGCCATCCATACCGGTTGACCAAGTTCCCGCATCAGGTCATGACGCAGGTCGTGGCCGTTGAGCACCAGACAGTTACAGTTTTTAATCAGGCCGCTTTGCGGGTCGATAGCCCCCGGTAGGCCGATGCCGATAGTAAACGGCCGTTCGCTCCAGTCGCTGACGGTCGCAATCAGCCCGAGCAGCTGCTGCATAAACGCCTGATAGCTCTCTTTATGCGTCGGACGGCGCTGGCGATAGACGCATTCGCCCGCCGCGTTGAGCAGGACGGCTTCCATTTTGGTGCCGCCAATGTCTAAACCCAGATGTAGCATAGTTATCCTTAATCGTGGTCGACGGTTTCCCGGGCCGCGACGTTATCCGCGATGCCAGCCGGTTTTCTCCGGGAGGGCGCTACGCGTGCAGTCCGGGTAGCCCGGCTAAGCGCAGCGCGAGCCGGGAAGTCAGCCAGGTGACATGAGCATTTACCGTTTTCCCGGGTTGCGGCGTCAACGCCTTACCCGGGCTACGTCATCCGCGATGCAGGCCGATTTTCTTCTCTCCCCTGGAGAGGGGAGCCCTACGCGTGCAGCGGCCGCGAGCGGTAAATGGCGATCAGTTCGCCGATCAGCTCTTTCGCCAGAATCGAGGTCATCAGATGATCCTGAGCGTGAACCATCACCAGGGTCATTTTGGTTTTACCCTCGCCTTCGTCGGCTTCAATCAGCTGGGTCTGTACCCGATGCGCTTCGCGGGCAAAATGCGCCGCTTCTTTCATTTTTTCGTCGGCGGCGGCGAAGTCCCCCGCTTTAGCGCAGCTCAGCGCTTCGTAGCACAGGCTGCGCGACTGCCCGGCGTTGATGATAATACCCATCACCTGTTCTTCTAATTCCATGACAAACCTCTGAATAGTATGAATTATGCGGACTGCGGCGCGCCTTCAGCCTGGGCGGCGGCGTTAGCGTGCTCCTGCTCCAGCAGCTGTTTTTCGTAGGCTTTGAGGAACGGCAGATACATCACCATCGCCGTCGCTATACAAATCAGGCACATGATCACCGGGCTAAAGCTCCAGTTTGCCGCCCAGGAGGCGCCGATAGGGGCTGGCGTTGTCCACGGCGTCATCGACACCACGCGGCTGACCAGGTCCAGCTTCAGCGCAAAGTAGGCCAGGGTCGCGTTGACCATCGGCACCAGCACGAACGGCAGGAAGAACAGCGGGTTCATGATGATCGGCGCGCCGAACAGAATCGGTTCGTTGATGTTAAATACGCCCGGCACCACGCCCATCCGGCCAATCGTCCGCAGATGCACGGCCTTGCTGCGCAGCAGCATCAGCGCCAGCGGCAGGGTGGAGCCGACGCCGCCGATCAGCAGATAGTGATCCCAGAAGCCCTGGACATAGATATGTGGAATCGCGGTCCCTGCGGCCATCGCCGCCTGGTTGATCGACAGATTCGCCATCCAGAACGGATTCATAATCCCGGTGACGATCAGCGCCCCGTGAATGCCGGCAAACCACAGCACCTGGCACACCAGTACCGACAGCAGGATCGCCGGTAGGGTATCGGACGCCGCCACCAGCGGTTTCACCAGCGACATGATCGCTTCCGGAATGATCATGCCCAGCTGCGCTTCGATAAACAGGTTCAGCGGATGCAGCGTCAGCACGATCGCCAGCACCGGGATCAGGATCTCGAACGAGCGCGCCACGCCCGCCGGAACTTCAGGCGGTAGACGGATCGTAATGTTGTGGCGTTTGAGAAAGGCGTACAGCTCGGTAGAGTAAATCGCCACCAGAATTGCGGTAAAGATCCCCTGGCCGGAGAAGTAGGCGGTAGAGATCTGGCCATCTTTCAGCGGCGCGGCCACCAGCAGAAATGACATCAGCGACAGCATCCCGGCGGTCAGCGAGTCCAGGTTATGGTGCTTCGCCAGGCTGGCGGCGATCCCGACGGCGATAAACAGCGTCATCACCCCCATGCTGAAGTTAAACGGCAGCATCAGCGCATCGCGATGATCGAGCGAAAATTGCAGCCAGGCGCGGGCAAAGCCCCACGTCGTATCCGGGGAGAACGGCGGGAAGATAAACACCAGCAAAAACGAGCCAACGATCATAAAGGGCAGGGCGGTAATGAAACCGTCGCGGATGGAGGTGACGTATTTTTGCTGGCCGATCGCCCCCGCCATAGGCGTGATCTTCTGTTCAATCACGGCGATCAGCTTCGCGTACAGAGAGCTCATGATCTTTCCTTAGTTTTTGTTATCGATAAGGGAAAGCGCGAAATCCAGCACGACGCCGCCTTTCTGCATGCCGTAATCCATCATGTTGATGGGTTCCACGCGGATCCCGTATTTATCAGCCTGTTTTTGCAGATCTTTCTGCATGTATTTCACCTGCGGCCCCAGCAGGACCACCTGGTAATGGCCGACCTGTTGATCGAACTCCGCGACGCCAAAGGCGTTGATCTCTACCGGCAACCCGCGCTGCTCGGCCTCGGCGATCATTTTTTTCACCAGCAGGCTGGTGGACATGCCCGCGGAACAGCACAACATTATCTTTTTCATATATCGCTCCTGATGAGTGGGATGCGCCGACTATAGTCACAACGGATATAAAACGGAAAGCGCTTTCCGTTTGTGGATTTATTTATTGTGACCACGATCACCTATGACGGGCTTTTACTTTACACAGGAGTGCGCGATCATCCTGGCGACTACTCTCTTCTGAAAGGCAGGATTATGAACATTCAGTTAATGAATGTTGCCGTCGATATCATCGAGCAGCGGCTGGCGCCGCTGGCCAACGTTCTGACGCGCAATAACCACATTACGGCGATGCGCGACAGCTTTGCGCTGGCGATGCCGTTTGTGATCGTCGGAAGTTTGCTGGTGCCGATTTTGTTTCCGCCCGTTTCCATCGACGGCGCATCGGCCTTTGGCCAGTTCTATTTCCAGCTGCGGCCTATTCTGCTGCCGACTTTTGAACTGACTATCGGGCTGGTGGCGCTGATTGTGGCCTTCGGCGCCAGCGCCAGTCTTGCCAAGCAGTACCGGCTACCGGAGCGGCTCTGCGGGCTGACCGGCTGCCTGGCGTTTTTGCTGTTTATCGGCTTTCGCGACAACGGCGCGACCAATATTTTTCTTGGCGGAATGGGGATTTTTACCGCGCTGATATCGAGTACTTACTCCATTGAAATTGTACGCTTTTTCTATAAGAAAGGCTGGTGCATCCGCCTGCCTGAAGAGGTACCGGTGATGACCCGCAACGGCTTTCAGCTACTGATTCCGCTGCTGGTGGTGATGCTCTCTATTAGCGTCATTAACGCGCTGCTGTTGCAAAGCACCGGGCGCATTTTACCGGAGCTGATTAGCGAAGCGGTGCGGCCGCTGGTGGTGGCCTCCGATACCCTAACCGCGGTTTTAATATCGTTATTTATCTGCAACCTGCTTTGGTTTGTCGGTATTCACGGCGCGCTAATTATCACCGGGATTATGAACCCGTTCTGGATGACCTATCTGTTTGAAAACCAACAGGCGCTGGCCGCCGGTTCCGCCACGTTACCGCATATTTACCTGCAGGGATTCTGGGATTTCTACCTGCTAATCGGCGGTATCGGCTCGACCCTGCCGCTGGTTTTTATGGCGATGCGCAGCCGTTCCCGGCAGTTGAAAAGCGTCGGGAAAATTGGCCTGCTTCCCTCGCTGTTTAACATTAATGAGCCGATATTGTTCGGCTTTCCGATTATCATGAACCCGGTTTTTCTGCTGCCGTTTATTTTTGTGCCGCTGATAAATGCCTGTATCGCCTGGTATTTAACCCATTTGGGGATTCTCGACCGGGCGGTGGCGATGCTGCCGTGGTCGATGCCGGCGCCGCTCGGCGCGGCGTGGTCAGCCAACGGTAGCTGGAAAAACTTATGCATGTGCCTGTTCGCTATTTTTAACGCCTGGATGCTCTATCGCCCGTTCTTTAAGGTCTACGAACGCCAGCTTGCCGACGCTGAACGCTAAGCTTTTCGCCTGTCTGCCCCAGCCCGCCCTGCGCGGGCTTTTTTATTTCTGCCAGAATATGTGAACTCCATCACGAATATTTGCCCGCTATCGTTAAATTTGTGAACTCATCCGGCAATTACGGAAAGCGCTTTCCGTTTGTGGATGTACATTTCCTTTTTTGATCCGTAAATTTCCTCCCGTTCTCAGGCAGTGTTAATAAAAAAATAACCAAGGATAAAAAATGATCAGGCTAAATCATTCAATACCTCTGTCTTTACTTGCCCTTGCGGTGATGAGCGACTGCGCCAGCGCCGATCCGAAGTACGATTTTATGCTCCATGGCTATATCCGTTCAGGGATCCTCGCCAACGCCGACGGCAATCGCGCTGACTCCGTTGGCCTGATGCCGGACGGCAAGTGGCGTCTGGGCAACGAAGAAGATACCAAGATCGAACTGATCCCAACGGTGACGTTAACCTCGGACAGCGGCGTGGTGGCAAAAGTCCAGGCCAACATCACCCATCAGTCAAAATGTACCTCTGACTGGAACTGTCAGGACGACGACGGGCATGATGTGCAGTTCCGCGAAGGTTTTGCCGAACTGTCCAACCTCGACTTCGCCCCGGAGATGACCTTCTGGGCCGGAAAGCGCTACAGCAGCTCCAACACCTCCAGCCATCAGTTCGACTGGGAGTATATTCAGTACAACGGCACCGGCGGCGGCTTCGACAATATGGATCTTGGCTTCGCGCGCTTCGATGCCGGGGTTTACGCCTTCTCGCCGACGGACGAAACCAAAGCCTACCCGGTCGACAAAGGCGATCAGGGCTATCCGGATGACTACTCGCTCAACCTGTGGCTGAAAAAGATCGGCGGCACCGGCTTCGATCTTGAGCTGATTGGCCACCACATGAACCGCAACGAGAAGCACCCGACCTCGGCGGAAAAAGGCTACGGCGTGACCGGCGTTTACAACTTTGACGGCTTTTACGGCCTGACCGGCGGCTACTCTCGCGCGGTCTTCCAGTACGGGCGCGGCCTGGCGGCGGGAGACTCGCTGGGTAAAAACGGCTGGGGCTGGGCAAACCTCGACGATACCCAGTCCTGGCGCGTGGTGCTGGATAACATGGCCTCGCTCGGCGACTGGGAAATCTCCACGTTTGCCTACTATCAGAAAGACAAAAACTACCGCTGGTGGACGGAAGACGCCGAAGGCTGGGGGCGCACCAGCTGGGTGGCGGGGATCCGCCCGTATCAGCAGATCACCAAAAACTTCGCCATGCAGTACGAGCTGGGCTACGAATATCTCGACGATAAAAACTATAAAGGCGTGGACGGCAAGGGCAAAGGCGGCCTGACTAAAGTGACCATCGCGCCGACCCTGACCTTTGATTCCGGCTTCTGGACGCGCCCGCAGCTGCGCTTCTTCGTCACTTACGCGAAGTGGGATAAGGGGGTGTCCGACGCGCTGGACGGCAACTACGACTGGAGCACCAATACCCTTTCCGCCGGTAGCTACTCGCGCAGCGGCGATACCGACACGCTGAACTTCGGCGTGCAGGCCGAAGTCTGGTTCTAAGGAGAGATAACGATGATTAAGCCGGTGAAAAAACTGATGCTCGTCGCGCTGCTTTCGGCGCTGGGAAGCGCAGGCGCGATGGCCGCAGAACAGTCGCACTTTGAACACTTTATTACCCGCGACGGCGCAACGTTAAAAGATGGCGACAAGGTGTTCCGCTTTGCGGGCATTCATGCGCCGGAGCTGCATCGTATTGAAGACGACGCGCGCGGCACCTGTAAAGCCGACTCGCGCGGCTGGGGGCAATACTTCCGCTGGCCGACGGCGGAGGAACAGGAAAACTGGATTAAAGCGCTGGTGCAAACCGGCGCCAGGGCGCAGCGGGTATACGTGCTCTCGGTGCAGCAGACGTTTGACGAGGCCTGCGGTCGCGAAACCCATATTCTGGCCCCGGAAACCGCCGACGGCATGCCGCGCCTGAACGAAAAGGCGATGCGGGTGTACGACAACATGATCGCCGAGGCGGACAAACAGGGGCTGCGACTGATTCTACCGTTTATCGATCACTGGTGGTGGTGGGGCGGTCGCGAGCAGCTGGCGGCGTTCTACCACGAAAAGCCGGAGGATTTTTACCGTACCGATAGTAAAACCTTCAAGGCCTATCTGGACGTGATTCGTCAGGTTATCACCCGTACCAACAGCGTAACCGGGCGCCCTTACTATGACGAAAAAGCGATTATGGCCTGGGAGACCGGCAACGAGCTGGAGGATACCAATGCGGCGTTCCTTCAGCAGACCGCCGCATGGATCAAAAAGTGGGCGCCGCATCAGCTGGTGGTGGATGGCACCTATAAGAAAATTAATGCGTTTGCGCTTAACGATCCCCATGTCGATATCGTCAGCAACCACTACTACACCAATGCCGATAACAACCATCCCGATCAGGTGAAAAAAGACCTGACGGCGGCCGCGGGTAAGAAAGTCTACATGGTGGGCGAATTTGGCCTGCTGGATGCGCAGCAGCTTAACGCCATTATGCAGTCGATCGTCCATAGCGAAGTCAACGGCGCGCAGGCGGCGGGCGGTTTAATCTGGGGCTTCCGCGGTCATCGTCACGATGGCGGTTTCTACTGGCATAAAGAGTCCACCGGCCACTACAGCTACCATTTGCCGGGCTTTCCGGTCGACGGTAAAGCCAATCAGGAGATGGAGGTGGTCGATCTGGTGCGGACCGCCGCGGCGCAGATGAACGGGCAGGAGAAAGCGCCGCCGCTGCCGAAGCCGGATGCGCCGACGCTGCGGGCGACGGACTCACCGTTTGCGATCAACTGGCTGGGGGCGGCGGTAGGGCGCGCTTATGATGTCGAGCGCGCCGATTCGGCATCCGGACCGTGGAAGGTCGTGGGGCGCGATATTTCGGACGGAGTTAACGAGTGGAACCCGCAGACGATGGATCTGTTCCGCGATGACTATCGCAGTCTGCAACTGGGGAATACGTACTATTACCGCGTCATTGCTAAAAACGAGAGCGGCAGTTCATCGCCTTCGAACGTGATTAGCGTGAAGCACACCCAGGCGAATCAGACGCCGGAAGTCACGCTGGTGGAAACGCTCACCACCAGCCAGGACCAGGGCGTGCAGCTCAGCGCGAGCTGGCGCGATGACGGGCTGCCGGATGGCAACGTTAAGGTGAGCTGGAGCAACGGCGGCAACGCGCAGGCCCATATCTGCGCGACGGATAAAGCCGAAACCCGCGCCTGGTTTAGCGCCCCCGGTGAATACGCGCTGACCTTTAGCGCCGATGATGGTCTGCTCAAAAGCAGTAAAACCGTAAAGGTCACGGTGACAGAAGCCGTCGGGAAAGCGCCCGCTGATTACTGCCGTTTTAGCGCCGGGGTTGTGAACGTGACCGATGGCAAGATCGAGGCGGGGAAAAGCGAGAAAGACGCGCTGACGATTGACGAAGACGGCTTCCTCGGGCCGTTCGCCAACGATGGCGATAAGGTGAGCTGGCAGGTTGCCGCGCCGTGGGCCGGCAAGTATCAGCTGCAGGTGACGTTCAGCGGCAAATGGGGCGGCAAGAAAAACTCGTTTATCGTCAACGGCGGCGCGCCAATCGCGGTTGAATTCCCGCAAACCGATGAACAGGGCCAGCAGCTGCGGGTGCCGGTGGAGCTGAAGGCTGGCGATAACCGCATCGACTTCGGTAAATTCGCCGGCGACTGGGGCTACATGTTTATCAAATCGATTGAAGTGGTTGCAGAGTAGTGCTTATTGGCTGCGCCCGTTGGGCGCGGCCTTTTTTAACTTACAGGAGGCGTTATGACCCGGTATCAGTTTCCGGAAGGTTTTTTTTGGGGCGCGGCGGCATCCGGTCCGCAAACGGAAGGGATAAGCAACAAGCCGCATCGTTCTATTTGGGATAGCTGGTTTGCCGAACAGCCGGAACGTTTTTATCAGCAGATTGGGCCGCAAACGGTTTGCGACACTTACCATCAGTATCCCCAGGACGTGGCGTTGATGAAGCGGACCGGGTTCAACTCTTTTCGCACCTCGATTCAGTGGTCGCGTCTGATTGACGACTTCGAAACCGGCGCGCCCAATGCGGACGCGGTGCGTTTTTATCATGCCTACCTGGATGAGATGATTGAAAACGGCATCGAGCCGATGATCAACCTCTATCACTTTGACATGCCGGAAGCGCTGCAAAAGCAGTACGGCGGCTTTGAGTCGGCGCACGTGACCGATCTTTTCGCGCGTTTTGCCCGTACCGCTTTTGAGCTGTTTGGGCACAAAGTGAAATACTGGATCACCTTCAACGAGCCGATTGTGCCGGTTGAGGGCGGCTATCTGTATGACTTCCACTATCCCTGCAAGAAAGACGGCAGTCTGGCGGCGCAGGTGGCGTTTAACATTATGCTGGCCCACGCCAAAGCGGTGCGCGAGTTTCGCGCGCTGGCGCTGGAAAGCGAGATTGGCGTGGTGCTGAATCTGACGCCGTCCTATACCCGCAACGACAGCGCGGAAGACCAAAAAGCGGCGTGGTATGCGGATCTGTTCTTCAACCGCAGCTTCCTCGACCCGCTGGTGAAACATCAGTTCCCGAAAGCGCTGTGCGAAATTCTGGCCGCGCACGACTGTTTGCCGGAGGTGACAAAAGCCGACGTTGAGCTGATTACCGGATCGCGCGTCGATTTTCTCGGCGTTAACTATTACGTTCCGCGGCGGGTGAAAGCGCGCGAAAGCGACTATACGCTGGACTATTTCACCCCGGAGTTCTATTTCGAAAACTATGTGAATCCGCAAGGGCGTTTTAATCCTTATCGCGATAATAATGAGATTCTGCCGCAGGCGATTTATGACATTGCCGCCAATATTCGCGATAACTACGGCAATATAAAGTGGTTCCTCGCGGAAATTGGTATCGCGATGGATATCGAGTCGGAAGGCGAGCCGGGCGAGGACGGGGTGATTGACGATTCGTTCCGCATCGGCCTGATGGAAGAGCATCTGGTGCAGCTGCATCGCGCCATTGCCGACGGCGCGAACTGCTTTGGCGTGCATCAGTGGACCTTTATCGATAACTGGTCGTGGATTAACTCATTCAAGCGCCGCTACGGCTTCTGGCGGCTCGACCTGCAAACCGGAGAGCGGCTGATAAAGCGCAACGCGCTGTGGTTTGCCGAACTGGCGACCAGCAACGGCTTCAGTTCTGATAAATAGCCCGGCAAAATCCCCCCGGAGGCGGCGCTTGACGCGCCTGTCCGGGCTACCAAACCGCACGAACTTGTAGCCCGGACAGATGCGCAGCATCGCCTCCGGGAAGTCATCCCCACCGGGGCTTCAGATGCCCTCCCCGGTGGCGGCTGACGCCTTACCGGGGCTACGAGGCCCCCACCGTCTGTGGACAGGTAGCCCGGCTAAGGCGTCAGCCGCGAGCCGGGGATTATTGGCGCGATTTGTTCATTTCCGCCAGCGAAGCTATCCAGTTCATCGCCAGCTGCGGCCATTCGGCGGCGGGCAGGCCCCGGGTCCCGCGAATACCAAATCCGTGTTTCCCCTCGGCGAACAGATGCAGCTCGGTCGGCACCTGCTGCGCGCGCAGGGCGTTAAACATCACCAGCGCGTTATCCACCGGCACGGAAGGATCGTCTACCGCGTGGAAAATAAAGGTTGGCGGCGTCTGCGGCGTGACGTGCTGCTCCGGTGAATAGCGATGCTGCCGCTCCGCCGTCGGCGTTTCGCCAATCAATGCCTTGCGCGATCCGGGATGGGCAATCGCCGGATCCATCGAAATCACCGGATAGCCGAGCACCGCGAAGTCCGGCCGCGCGCTCTGCCGATCAACCGCGTCCACGGCGACGTAAGCCGGTTCGCTATACCGGGTCTCCAGGCTGGCCGCCACGTGCCCCCCGGCGGAAAAGCCCATAATGCCGATTTTATGCGGGTCGATATGCCACTCGGCGGCCCGCGCCCGCAGGGTACGCAGCGCGCGCTGCGCATCGGCCAACGGTGCCTCGCTGCCTTCCGCGTGACCGTCCGCCGGCATCCGGTAGGTCATGACAAACAGGGTATAGCCACGGGCGTTAAATACCGGCGCGAGATCGCTGCCCTCTTTATCCAATACCACTCGCTGGTAAGAGCCGCCCGGCGTCACCAGCAGCGCAATACCGTTGGGCTTCTCCGGTGCGTAAACGGTAATTGTCGGAGCACGAATCCCGGTGACCGCGCGATCGGGCAGCGAGGGATCTTTGCTGCGCTCTACCAGCGATTCGCTCGCCGGGCTGTTTTTCGCGCCGGGGGCTTCACCGTCGGGCCAGACAGAAAAGGTGGGGAGAGAGGAAAATGCCGCCGGAGAAGCCAAAAGCAAAGCGATGGCGGCGGCCAGAGGTAAACGCGTCATAAGCATCTCCATTAAGGAAAAAGCTTATTTATCATTCATCAGCAACGGGTAAAGCGAGTTGTCTCACAGAACGCTGTTTCATTAAAAATAAAATGAAACAGCGTTTTAAGGTTATGCCTACTGCAGCTGGTCTTTATTAATACCCAACCGTTTCATGCGCGAAAGCAGCGTCGTGCGCTTTAATCCCAGACGCTGGGCCGCGCCCTTCGGCCCGGCGACCACCCCGTTACTCTCTTTCAGCACCCGGACAATGAGCTGGTATTCGTCTTCGCCCTCTTCCGGCAGCACTTCTGCCGGCAGCGGCTCAGTCTCGAGGCTCATTTCCGGCAGTGAAAGCTGCAGCACGCTGCCGCGGGTCAGCAGCACCGCGCGTTCAATGACGTTCTCCAGTTCGCGCACGTTACCCGGCCACTCCATGCGGCTAAGCAGGCGCAGCGTCTCCGCCGGAATGCTGTCGATATTGCGTCCGAGACGGCGGGCGATTTTAAAGGTGAAGGCCTTCACCAGCAGAGGAATATCCTCCGGCCGTTCGCGCAGGGGCGGCAGATGGATCGGGAAGACGTTCAGCCGGTAGTAGAGATCGCTGCGAAACTCGCGATCGGCGACCATCTGTTTAAGATCGCGGTTGGTGGCGGCGATCAGGCGCACGTCGGTGTGAATCAGCTTATTGCTGCCGAGACGCTCGAACTCCTGCTCCTGCAACACGCGCAGCAGTTTCGGCTGTAGTTCAATCGGCATATCGCCCACTTCATCGAGAAACAGCGAGCTTTTGTCCGCCAGTTCGAAACGGCCGATACGCTGGGCGCTGGCGCCGGTGAAAGCGCCGCGCTCGTGGCCAAACAGGTCGCTTTCCAGCAGCCCGGCTGGCATCGCCGCGCAGTTCATTTTGACCATCCGGCGGCTATTGCGGCCGCTCAGGTTATGAATAGCGCGGGCAATCAGCTCCTTACCGGTGCCGGTTTCGCCTAGGATCAGCACCGTACTGTCGCTCTGCGCCACCATCTCCACCTGCTTGAGCACGCTGTTCATGGCCTCGCTGCGGCCAATGATTTCGCCAAACTCGCTCTCAACGTTGTTGAGCTGTTCGGTCAGGGCGAGGTTCTCATCGACCAGCCGCTCTTTCAGCCGCTGAATCTCGCGGTAGGCGAGGGCGTTGTCGATGGCGATCGAGACGCGCTCGGCGATTTGCCGCAGCAGCTTGAGGTTGGTGGTGGTGAAGACTTTTTCATCGCACTGCGCCAGCTTCAGCACCCCAAGCAAAGTATTACCGGACATCAACGGCAGCAGGCACAGGGTCTGGATTTTGTTATCCCACATCTCGAAAAGCATTTTTTCGTACGGCGCCAGCGGGTCGTGCTCGTGGAGATTGAGCAGCAGCATCTCTTTGCTTTTGAATACCCGCTCGGTCAGGGTACCGGCTTCGTCCACTTCGCTCTGGTCATGTACCGGATGGCTGGCGTCGAGGTAGTGGGTGGAGTAGATATTGAGCTTACCTTTGCGGTTGCTGCGCAGTACCACGCTGATGGCGTCGATGCGGAAGTAGCGGTGGATCTCTTTGGCCACTTCGCTGACCAGCTCATCGATATCCAGCCGCGAGAGCACCGCGTTGGTGATCGCCACCAGGATGCGGAAGTTATCGCGTTCCCGGCACAGCAGGTCGTAATCGACGTTGTTGCTGACCCGGCTTTGGATCTGTTCGGTGACCACGGCAACGATTTGCGTAAAGGTGTGCAGCCGCTGGTACTCTTTTTCGGTCCACGGCCGGTTGTCGTCGCGAATAAATTCGCAGCCGCCGAAGATACGCCCTTCCGCCGCCAGCGGCAGCAGGCAGTAATAGCCAAAGTTGGGGTAGAGTCCGCTTACGGCGAGCTGCGGCCAGGTTTCGGCAAAGGTGGCGCTATCGCAATGCAGCACATCCGGACGCGATAGCAGGCGTCGAACCGGGCCGTTGGCGAGGACGGTTTCATCTTCGTAGCTCACCGGCTGCCCCGCGTCGTCGCAGGCGTGCCGGATAGCGCGATGATTGCCGGAATGCCACAGAATAATCGCCGCCCGGTCGGCGAGCGCGGACTGCTGCACCAGGCCGGTCAGCGTCTCGCTCAGCGCGGCCAGGTCCGGCTGCTGTAATAAAATGCGGGTGATATCAAACAGACCCTGCTGCCCAAGATCGCCCATCGGTGTATACGACATTGCTTAAGTCCAAAAGCGCCGCAAAGCGGCGCAGAAGAAAGTGATGACACAAATAATAGTCTGTTAATAAAGCGGTTGTGACCGCCATTAACCCATCCGTGGGTGCCCGCTGGTTTGGGCTGGATAATCATACAGAGATCCTGATTTTTCCCCGGAGGCGATGCTGCGCATCTGTCCGGGCTACAGGTCCGTGCGATCCGGGTTAGGGTAGCCCGGACAGGCGCATCGCGCCGCCTCCGGGAAAGCGCCTGAATCTCGTTAACAAATTCTCGGCAGCGGCTCGGCGTGAGGAAGATCCAGCGTGCGTTTGACGCCGTACAGACCGACAGAGCGCACGCCCGCGCGCGGCACAACGTCGCCGATTATCGCCGCATCGCGGCCTAATGGATGAGACCGTAAATGCGCAAGTACGCTTTCCGCCGCCTCGCGGGCAACGGCGATCAACAGCTTACCCTCGTTGGCGAAATTAAGCGCGTCCAGCCCCAGCAGCTCGCACACGCCGCGTACGGTATCGTTAACCGGCAGCTTTTGTTCATGCAGCTCTATTCCGCAGCCGCTGGCGGCGGCGAATTCATGGGCCACCGCGTTAACGCCGCCGCGGGTGGCATCGCGCAGGGCTTTCACGCCAGCTACGTCGCGCAGCGTCTGAATCAAGGGCGTCAGCACCGCGCAGTCGCTGGACAGCGCGCCGTCCAGCCCCATCTGTTCGCGCAGGTTGAGGATCGTTGCCCCGTGATCGCCAAGCGTGCCGCTGACCAGCAGCACGTCTCCCGCGCTAATCTGTTGCGCTCCCCAGCGAATACCGGTGGGGATGACGCCGATCCCGGCGGTATTGATAAACAGCTTATCCGCCGCTCCGCGCGGCACCACTTTGGTATCGCCGGTCACAATGGCGATACCGGCTTCCCGCGCGGTCTGCGCCATGCTGCTCACCACCGCTTCGAGGGTGGCCATCTCCAGCCCCTCTTCGAGAATAAACCCGCAGGAGAGATAGCGCGGCAGCGCGCCGCTCACCGCCACATCGTTCGCCGTGCCGCAGACCGCCAGCTTGCCGATATTACCGCCGGGGAAAAACAGCGGATCGATAACGTAGCTGTCGGTGGAGAAGGCGAGCCTGTCGCCCTGCGCGCTAAGCTGAGCGAGATCGAGACGCGCCTGATCTTCCTGCTCCGCCAGCCAGGGGTTGGCGAAAGCCTGCATAAACAGGTCGCCGATCAGCTGCTGCATCGCCTGACCGCCGCTACCATGGGCTAACTGAACGCTTTTCATGCTTCGATTTCCTGACTGCGATATTGATACCAGGCGGCGCAGGCGCCTTCCGATGAGACCATCAGCGCGCCGAATGCGCTCTGCGGGTTGCAGGTATTGCCGAATAGCGGGCACTGGTGCGGTTTACAGCGACCGGTCAGCACCTCGCCGCAGCGGGCGCGCGGGTCGTCGCAGACCCGCTGCGGCGCCGGGCGGAAATGCGCTTCTGCGTCGAAACGCTGATACGCGGCCGTCAGGTGCACGCCGGAGTCGTTAATCACCCCCAGACCGCGCCACTCGCTATCGCCGCTGAGGCAAAACACGTCGGCGATGGCCGACTGCGCCAGCGGGTTGCCCTCATCGGGCACCACCCGGCGATACTGGTTCTCCACTTCGCTGTGCTGCGCTATTGTCTGCTCAACCAGCATCATCGCGCCTTGCAGTAGATCAAGCGGTTCGAATCCGGCCACCACTAATGGACGGTGATAGTCGCTGGCGATAAACCCGTAAGCATCGGTGCCAATCACCATGCTGACGTGACCGGGGGCGAGAAAAGCGTCGATACCGTTATCCGGCTGGTCGAGCAGGCTGCGCAGGGTCGGCAGCAGGGTGATGTGCTGGCAGAAAAAGTAAAAGTTCCCGACGCCGCGCTCCCGGGCCTGACGCAGGGTCAGGGCGGTGGCGGGCATCGTCGTTTCAAAGCCGAGACCGAAGAATACCACTTCTCGCTCGGGGTGCTGCTGCGCCAGTTTCAGGGCGTCCATCGGCGAATAGACGATGCGGACGTCGGCGCCGCGCGATTTTGCCTGCAGCAGCGAGCCGTTTTTTCCCGGTACGCGCATGGCGTCGCCAAAGGTGCAGAAAATCACCCCCGGACGGCTGGCGATATCGATACAGGCGTCGATACGCCCCATCGGCAGCACGCACACCGGGCAGCCGGGGCCGTGGATAAATTCAATATTTTCCGGCAGCAGCTGATCGAGGCCAAATTTAAAAATAGCGTGGGTATGGCCGCCGCACACTTCCATTATGCGCAGCGGACGTTCGGCGGTATGCGGCAGCAGGCGCGCGCGCAGCCGGAGATGTTCCACCAGCTGCATCACCTGTTCCGGAGCGCGGTATTCATCAACAAAACGCATTTACCGCTCCTCGCCGTACAGCAGCGCGCCGACATCCGGCTCGACTTCAAACATATTTTGCAGCGCATCGAGGGTGTCGCGGGCTTCGGCTTCGTTAATCACGCTCATGGCAAAACCCACGTGGACCAGCACCCACTGGCCGAGACGCGGCTGACCGCGCTCGTCAACCGCGCCCACCAGGGTCAGGTCGACTTCGCGTTGAATGCCGCACACTTCGACCTTCGCCAGATTGCCGTCAATAGCGCAGATTTGTCCGGGTATGCCTATGCACATTGCTGCGCCTCCAGCCAGCGAAGCCACTGGTCCATGCCTTCGCCGCTGGTGGCGGAAAGCAGAATAATGTCAATATCCGGGTTCACCTCGCGGGCGCAGGCCAGGCACTTCTCTACGTCAAAGTTGAGATACGGCAGCAGGTCAACCTTGTTAAGCAGCATCAGGCTGGCGGCGGCGAACATATGCGGATACTTCAGCGGTTTGTCTTCGCCTTCGGTTACCGACAGCACCGCCACTTTATGACGTTCGCCGAGGTCGAAACTTGCCGGACACACCAGGTTGCCGACGTTTTCGATAAACAGAATGCCGTGGTCCGCCAGCGGCAGGCGCGGCGCGGCGTCGGCGATCATCTGCGCGTCGAGATGGCAGCCTTTGCCGGTGTTGACCTGAATCGCCGGAGTACCGGTGGCGCGGATGCGCGCGGCGTCGTTCACCGTTTGCTGATCGCCTTCAATGACCGCGCAGGCGGTTTTCTCTTTCAGCCGCAGCAGGGTTTCCGTCAGCAGGGTGGTTTTGCCGGAGCCGGGGCTGGAGACCAGGTTCAGCACCAGCTGGCTCCTGGCGGCGAAGCGCGCGCGGTTGCGGGCGGCCAGACGGTTGTTTTTATCCAGGACGTCGATTTCCACTTCCAGCATCCGCCGCTGGCTCTGGCCCGGCGCATGGGTACCCGCTTCGCCATGACCGTAGTGCAGGTCGCCAGTCTCCGAGCGGGTGGGGGAAAAGTTATCGGTTTTCACGCCGGTAATGGTCATCATCTGGCGCGGGGCGGGCGCGAAGGGGGCGCTGCGAAACGCCGAATGCGGGTTATGCTCGTCGCCTTCTATATAAAGGTTGCCTTCACCGCAGCCGCAGGTTGTACACATAATCTTATTACTCCACTTCTAGTCGCTGAATCTGTAAGCCGTCATCCGCCACAATTTGCAGCCGGTCGCTCTGACACTGCGGGCAGCGGCGCACGTGCTGTGAGATGAGATGCACGTACTGCTGGCAGGATTCACACCAGCATTCAGCCTGTTGTTCGGCGATATGCAGCTCACAGCCTTCCGCCAGCGTGCCGCGACACACCAGCTCAAAGCAGAAGGTCAGCGCGCTGGCTTCCACGCAGGAAAATGCCCCCACTTTCAGCCACACGCCGGTGACCCGACGCGCGCCGGCCTGCTGCGCCTGCTGTTCGATAATTTCCAGCGCCCGCTGGCTAAGGGTGATTTCGTGCATGGTGCCTCCGTATCGCGATGGCTCATTAATGCAATAACGATGCCAGGTCATAAGTAATGTCATAAAAATGTCGATGACACCGCTCAGACATCGTCATCGACATGTCTTTCTTACAGGGTAAATTTATTAAACCCGTTAAAAATCAATTAATTAATTTTTGGCATGAAAAATGCTTAACCGGTGCATCTCATACAACGGGGGATCCGGGATGACTATTTGGGAATTAAGTGAAAAGGCGGACTACATCGCCGATCGTCACCGCCAGCATCAGGAGCAGTGGCATACCTACTGCAACTCGCTGGTACAGGGGATAACCCTGTCGAAAGCGCGTCTGCATCATGCGATGAGCTGCGCGCCGGATAAAGAGCTGTGCTTCGTATTGTTTGGCCATTTTCAGGTTTACGTGGCGCTGGCGGAGGGCTTTAACAGCCACACCATCGAGTATTACGTAGAGAGTAAAGACGGCGGCGACAGACGGCTGATTGCCCAGGCCACGCTGGGCTCAGACGGCATCATTGATGGCCGGATCAGCAACCGCGATCGCGAGCAGGTTCTGGAGCACTATCTGGCGACTATCGCCAGCGTTTATGACCGTCTCTACGAGGCTATCGAACAAGACCAGCCGGTGGATTTAAACCACCTGACGCTGGCCCGTTAATCGTCAGGTGTCGACAAGTGTCGAAGCTGACACCTGCGCAACCTGTTTTCGTCAAAAATGACTTTCACCTGAGGACGACCCGGTGAACCGTTTTGTAATTGCTGACTCCACCGTCTGTATCGGCTGTCGCACCTGCGAAGCCGCCTGCGCTGAGACTCACCGCCAGCAGGGCCTGCAAGTCATGCCCCGGCTACGGCTGATGCGCAATGAAAAAGAATCCGCGCCGCAGATGTGCCACCACTGTGAAGATGCGCCCTGCGCCGCCGTCTGCCCGGTTAATGCCATTAATCGCGTCGATGGCGCGGTGCAGCTCAATGAGAGCCTGTGCGTAAGCTGCAAGCTGTGCGGCATCGCCTGTCCGTTCGGCGCCATTGAGTTTTCCGGCAGCCGCCCGCTGGATATTCCGGCTAACGCCAATACGCCGCTGGCTCCCGCCGCGCCGCCGGCCCCGGCGCGCGTCAGCTCGCTGCTCGACTGGGTGCCGGGCGTACGCGCTATCGCCGTCAAATGCGACCTGTGCCACTTCGATGAGGAAGGCCCGGCGTGCGTGCGCACCTGCCCGACCAAAGCGCTGCTGCTGGTGGATATCCGCGATATCGCCCAGGCCAGCAAGCGTAAGCGGCAGCTGACTTTTAATACCGACCTCGGCGATCTGTCGCTGTTCCAGGCGCAACAAGGGGACGTGAAATGAGTGTGATTTCCTTAGTGAATCAGGCGGTGGCCTGGTACGCCGCCAGCGCGGTGCTGGCGTTTTTGTTCGCCCTGCGCAAACCGCTGAGCGGGGCGATTGCCGGGATTGGCGGCGCGGTCGCCAGCGCGATGCTGGTGCTGGCGGGCGGAACGGCGCTGCTGATGCCGGATCGCGTCAGCGCCGGCATGCTGCAAATGCTGCACCTGCCCCTGCGCGTTGGCGGCGTCAATGCGCTGTGGCTGCTGGCAATCGGCCTGTCGGCGCTGCCGATTTCGCTGTTCAATATCGCCTGGCATCGTCATCCGCAGGTTAAAGCCAACGGTCTGCTGGTGAATCTCCTGCTGGCCGCCGCCGTCTGCGCCGTGGTGGTGACGAACTTCGGCGCGCTGGTGGTGATGGCGGAGATTATGGCCCTTTGCGCCGCGTTTCTTACCGGCTGCGCGCAGTCCGGCAAGCTGTGGTTTGCGCTGGGACGCCTCGGTACGCTGCTGATGGCGTGGAGCTGCTGGCTGGTCTGGTCGACCTACGGCACCCTTGAGCTGGGGCAGATTACCCGGCTGGCGGTGGCGGCGCCGCAAAACGCGCTGCTGTGGCTGCCGGGGCTGATCGGATTTGCGCTGCTGGCCGGGGTCATTCCGCTGCACGGCTGGGCGCCGCAGGCCCACGCTGGCGCCAGCGCTCCGGCTGCCGCGCTGTTTTCTACGGTAGTGATGAAGGTCGGTCTGTACGGCATCCTGACGGTCTCGCTGGCCGGCAGCGTTCCGCCGCTGTGGTGGGGCGTGATGCTGCTGGTGCTGGGGATGATCACCGCCTTCGTCGGCGGGCTGTACGCCCTGATGGAGCACAATATTCAGCGCCTGCTGGCGTACCACACCCTGGAAAACATCGGCATTATCCTGCTCGGCCTCGGGGCATTCGTCACCGGCGTGGCGACCCATAACCCAACCCTGATGGTGCTGGGCTTTATCGGCGGCATGTATCACCTGATCAACCATAGCCTGTTTAAAACTACCCTGTTCCTCGGCGCGGGAGCGGTGTGGTTCCGCACCGGCCATCGCGATATCGAAAAGCTTGGCGGGATCGGCAAGAAAATGCCGCTGATTTCCCTTTCGATGCTGGTGGGTCTGATGGCGATGGCCGCGCTGCCGCCGCTGAACGGCTTCGCCGGAGAGTGGGTTATCTATCAGTCCTTCTTTAAGTTGAGCACCGGCGACGCGTTTGTTGGCCGCCTGCTTGGGCCGCTGCTGGCGGTGGGCCTGGCGATCACCGGCGCGCTGGCGGTGATGTGTATGGCGAAAGTCTACGGCGTCACCTTCCTCGGCGCGCCGCGAAGCAAAGAGGCGGAAAACGCCACCTGCGCGCCGGGGCTGATGACCTTTAGCGTGGTGCTGGCCGCCGTCTGCTGCGTGATTGGCGGGGTTGCCGCGCCGTGGCTGCTGCCGCTGGTGAGCGGGGCGTTTCCGGTGCAGGCGGAGGTCTCCAGCGTGGTGTCTCAGCCGCTGATCGCCATTCTGCTGATTGCCTGCCCGCTGCTGCCGCTGCTGCTGATGATCTTCTTTAAGGGCGATCGCCTGCCGGCGCGCTCGCGCGGCGCGGCCTGGGTCTGCGGCTATGACCATGAAAAATCCATGGTGGTGACCGCCCACGGTTTCGCCATGCCGGTGAAAGAGGCTTTTGCGCCAATTCTCAAGCTGCGCCACTGGCTGAACCCGGTGCGCCTGGTGCCCGGCTGGCAGAACGCTTCTGCGCCCGCGCTGTTTCGCGGCGTGGCGCTGGTGGAGCTGGCGGTACTGGTGGTGATTGTGATTTCCCGAGGAGCCTGAGAATGAGCGTATTAATTGCATTGTTGCAGGCGCTGGTGCTGTTCGCCGTCGCGCCGCTGTTGTCCGGGGTGACCCGCGTCGCCCGCGCGCGTCTGCATAATCGCCGCGGCCCGGGCGTACTGCAGGAGTACCGGGATATCCTGAAACTGCTGGGGCGCCAGAGCGTTGGCCCGGATGCCTCCGGCTGGGTCTTCCGCCTGACGCCGTACGTGATGGTCGGCGTGATGCTGACCATCGCTACCGCGCTGCCGGTGGTGACCGTTGATTCGCCGATGGCGGGGCTGGGCGACCTGATTACCCTGATCTACCTGTTCGCCATCGCCCGTTTCTTCTTCGCTATCTCCGGCCTCGATACCGGCAGCCCGTTTACCGCTATCGGGGCGAGCCGCGAAGCGATGCTCGGCGTGCTGGTGGAGCCTATCCTGCTGCTCGGCCTGTGGGTCGCGGCTCAGGTCGCCGGGTCCACCCATATCAGCAGTATCACCGACACCATTTATCACTGGCCTGTCGCCCGCACTCTTCCGCTGATTCTGGCGCTGTGCGCCTGCGCCTTCGCCACCTTTATCGAAATGGGCAAGCTGCCGTTCGACCTGGCGGAAGCGGAGCAGGAGCTTCAGGAAGGCCCGCTCTCGGAATACAGCGGTAGCGGCTTCGGCGTGCTGAAGTGGGGCATCAGCCTCAAGCAGCTGGTGGTCCTGCAAATGTTCGTCGGCGTATTTATCCCGTGGGGACAGATGACCAGCTTTAGCGTCGGCGGTCTGCTGCTGGCGCTGGTGGTTGCCGTCGCCAAGCTGGTGCTTGGCGTGCTGGTGATTGCGCTGTTCGAAAACAGCATGGCGCGTCTGCGCTTTTGCGCCACCTCCCGCGTCACCTGGGCCGGGTTTGGTTTTGCCTTTTTAGCCTTCGTCTCCTTGCTGGTGGCGTGATTTAAGAGAGTTTGAGCATGTCTGAAGAAAAAATCGGTCAACACTATCTCGCCGCGCTGCATCAGGCCTTTCCGGGCGTGGTGCTGGATGAAGCCTGGCAGACCAAAGACCAGTTGACGGTCACGGTAAAGGTCAACTATCTGCCGGAAGTGGTCGAGTTCCTGTACTACAAGCAGGGCGGCTGGCTGTCTGTGCTGTTTGGCAACGACGAACGCAAGCTCAACGGCCACTACGCCGTCTACTACGTGCTGTCGATGGAGCAGGGCACGAAATGCTGGATCACCGTGCGCGTGGAAGTGGACGCCAATAAACCGGAATATCCGTCGGTGACGCCGCGCGTGCCGGCGGCGGTGTGGGGCGAGCGCGAAGTGCGCGATATGTACGGCCTGGTGCCGGTGGGGCTGCCGGACGAGCGCCGGCTGGTGCTGCCGGACGACTGGCCGGATGAACTCTATCCGCTGCGAAAAGACAGCATGGACTACCGTCAACGCCCGGCACCGACCACCGATGCTGAAACCTACGAGTTTATCAACGAGCTGGGCAGCAAGAAAAACAACGTGGTGCCGATTGGCCCGCTGCACGTCACCTCCGACGAACCGGGCCACTTCCGCCTGTTCGTTGACGGCGAGAATATTATCGACGCCGACTACCGCCTGTTCTACGTCCATCGCGGGATGGAAAAGCTGGCGGAAACCCGGATGGGCTACAACGAAGTCACCTTCCTGTCGGACCGCGTGTGCGGTATCTGCGGTTTCGCCCACAGCACCGCCTACACCACTTCGGTAGAGAACGCGATGGGCATCGTAGTGCCGGAGCGCGCGCAGATGATCCGCGCCATTCTGCTGGAGGTGGAGCGCCTGCACTCGCACCTGCTGAACCTCGGCCTCGCCTGCCACTTTACCGGCTTCGACTCCGGGTTTATGCAGTTCTTCCGCGTGCGCGAAACCTCGATGAAGATGGCGGAAATTCTTACCGGGGCGCGTAAAACCTACGGTCTGAACCTGATTGGCGGCATTCGTCGCGATCTGCTGAAAGAGGACATGATCCAGACCCGCCAGCTGGCGCAGCAGATGCGTCGCGACGTGCAGGAGCTGGTGGATATGCTGCTCAGCACGCCGAATATGGAGCAGCGTACCGTGGGCATTGGCCGTCTCGACCCGCAAATCGCCCGCGACTTCAGCAACGTTGGCCCGATGGTGCGCGCCAGCGGGCACGCCCGCGATACCCGCGCCGATCACCCGTTTGTCGGCTACGGCCTGCTGCCGATGGAAGTGCACAGCGAACAGGGATGCGACGTCATCTCGCGTCTGAAGGTGCGCATCAACGAGGTCTACACCGCGTTGAACATGATCGACTTTGGCCTCGATAACCTGCCGGGCGGCCCGCTGATGGTGGAGGGCTTCACCTATATTCCGCACCGCTTCGCGCTCGGCTTCTCAGAAGCGCCGCGCGGGGATGATATCCACTGGAGTATGACCGGCGATAACCAGAAGCTGTACCGCTGGCGCTGCCGGGCGGCGACCTACGCCAACTGGCCGACTCTGCGCTATATGCTGCGCGGCAATACCGTCTCCGACGCGCCGCTGATCATCGGCAGCCTTGACCCGTGCTACTCCTGTACCGATCGCATGACGGTGGTCGACGTGCGCAAGAAGAAGAGCAAAGTGGTGCCGTACAAAGAGCTGGAGCGCTACAGCATCGAGCGTAAGAACTCGCCGCTGAAATAAGGAATCGCCATGTTTACCTTTATTAAAAAAGTCATCAAAACCGGCACCGCGACGCACTCATACCCGCTGGAGCCGATGCCGGTGGATAAAAATTTCCGCGGCAAACCGGAGCATAATCCGCAGCAGTGTATCGGCTGCGCCGCCTGCGTTAACGCCTGTCCGTCGAACGCCCTGACGGTAGAAACCGATCTCGCCACCAACCAGCTGGCGTGGCAGTTCAACCTCGGGCGCTGCATTTTCTGCGGACGCTGCGAAGAGGTCTGCCCGACGGCGGCGATTAAGCTCTCTCAGGAGTACGAGCTGGCGGTATGGAAGAAAGAGGATTTTCTCCAGCAATCGCGTTTTGCCATTTGCCACTGCCGGGTGTGTGAACGCCCATTCGCCGTACAGAAAGAGATCGACTATGCCATCGCGCTGCTCAAACACAACGGCGATAGCCGCGCCGAGCTGCATCGCGAAAGCTTCGAGACCTGCCCGGAGTGCAAACGCCAGAAGTGCCTGGTGCCGTCCGACCGTATTGAACTGACTCGCCATATGAGAGAGGCCAGCTGATGAGCAACTTATTAGGCCCGCGCGATGACAACGGCATTCCGGTGCCGATGACGGTGGATGAGTCCATCGCCAGCATGAAGGCATCGCTGCTGAAGAAAATTAAGCGTTCCGCCTACGTTTATCGGGTGGACTGCGGCGGCTGCAACGGCTGCGAGATCGAGATTTTCGCCACCCTGTCGCCGCTGTTCGACGCCGAGCGCTTTGGGATCAAAGTGGTGCCGTCGCCGCGTCACGCCGATATTCTGCTGTTTACCGGGGCGGTGACCCGGGCGATGCGTTCTCCCGCGCTGCGCGCGTGGCAGTCCGCGCCGGATCCGAAAATCTGCATCTCCTATGGCGCCTGCGGCAACAGCGGCGGCATCTTCCACGACCTTTATTGCGTGTGGGGCGGAACCGATAAAATCGTGCCGGTGGATGTCTATATTCCCGGCTGCCCGCCCACCCCGGCCGCGACGCTGTACGGCTTCGCGATGGCGCTGGGCCTGCTGGAACAGAAAATCCACGCCCGCGTGCCGGGCGAGCAGGACGAGCAGCCGACCGAACTTCTGCACCCGGATATGGTACAGCCGCTGCGGGTGCGCATCGATCGCGAAGCGCGCCGGCTGGCGGGCTATCGCTACGGCCGGCAGATTGCCGATGACTATATGCGCCTGCTGGGGCAGGGCGATAGCCAGGTGATGCGCTGGCTGGAGGCGGAAAAAGATCCGCGTCTGACCGAGATCGTCACCCATCTGAACCAGGTCGTAGAAGGAGCGCGTATCCGATGAGCGAGACGGTGGTGTTCAGTCAGCTGAGCCGTAAATTTATTGATGAGAACGACGCGACGCCTGACCAGGCGCAGCAGGTGGTCTATTACAGCCTGGCGATTGGCCACCACCTCGGCGTCATCGACTGCCTCGAGGCGGCGCTGAGCTGCCCGTGGCAGGCGTATCTGGCGTGGATTGCGACCCTCGAAGAGGGCAGCACCGCGCGGCGTAAAATGGAAGGCGTGCCGAAGTACGGCGAGATTGTTATCGACAGCAATCATGTGACGATGCTGGCTAACGCTTTTGATAAAGCGCTGGCGCGACAGACCCCCGAGCAGCAGGCGTGGAGCAAAACTATGCTCAGTATGCTGCATGATATTCACCAGGAAAGCGCCATCTATCTGATGGTGAGGAGACTCCGTGACTGACGTTTTACTCTGTGTCGGCAATAGCATGATGGGCGACGACGGCGCAGGCCCGCTGCTGGCGGAGATGTGCGCGGCTAATCCCGTCGGTGATTGGGTGGTGATTGACGGCGGCAGCGCGCCGGAAAACGATATCGTCGCCATTCGCGAGCTGCGCCCCGAGCGCCTGCTGATCGTCGATGCCACCGATATGGGTCTGAACCCCGGCGAGATCCGCATCGTCGATCCGGACGATATCGCCGAGATGTTTATGATGACTACCCACAATATGCCGCTCAACTATCTGATCGATCAGCTAAAAGAGGATATCGGCGAGGTGATTTTCTTGGGTATTCAGCCGGATATCGTCGGCTTTTATTACCCGATGACCCAGCCGATTAAGGACGCGGTCGAAGCGGTGTACGCGCGGCTTGATGGGTGGCAGGGGCAGGGTGGTTTTGCGGCACTTGAAGCCGCAGAGGAGCCGGCGTTCCCCGGCTAAGCGCAGCGCGAGCCGGGAGTTCGATCAGGGGGAGCAGGTTTACTTTTTCCCCGGGTCGCGGCGTAAACGCCTTACCCGGGCTACGACGACTTTTGTCACCCTGGCGTTTGCCATTCCCGGAGGCGATGCTGCGCATCTGTCCGGGCTACCGGTCCGCGGACGCTGATGAACCTGTAGCCCGGCTAAGCGCAGCGCGAGCCGGGAAAATTTCCGTGTTGCAGGTGTTTGTCAGGCTGAGTATCCCTCAGCCTGCGGGGCGCGCTACGCCAAATCTTCCCCGTTGCTGGCAATCACCTTCTTATACCACCAGAACGACTTTTTGCGCTTTCGCGCCAGCGTGCCGCAGCCGGCATCGTCGCGGTCAACGTAGACAAAGCCGTAGCGCTTGCTCATCTCACCGGTGGAGGCGGATACCAGGTCGATACAGCCCCAGCTGGTGTAGCCTATCACCGGAATGCCGTCCTCGATGGCGTCACCCATCGCTTTAATATGCTCGCGCAGATAGCTGATGCGATAGTCGTCGTTAATCTCGCCGTTAGCCTCCACCTCATCGCGCGCGCCGAGGCCATTTTCCACAAGGAACAGCGGTTTCTGGTAGCGGTCATACATCATATTCATGGTGATGCGCAGGCCGAGCGGGTCGATGCCCCAGCCCCATTCGCTGGCCTTGATGTGCGGGTTTTTCAGTGATTTAACGATATTGGCGGCGCTGGTGTTGCCGGCATTCATCTCCGCCGATGCGCAGCGCGAAGCGTAGTAGCTGAAGGAGACGAAATCGACGGTATGGCGCAGGATCTCATCATCGCCGGACTCTTTGGCGATAGTCACGCCTTTCTCGCGGAATACCCGCGCCGCCCACACCGGATACGCGCCGCGCGCCTGGACATCGATAAAGAACAAGTTTTCGCGATCTTTTTCCAGCGCCATCCACACGTCTTCCGGTTTACAGGAGTAAGGGTAGAAATTGCCGCCCGCCAGCATACAGCCGACCTGATTTTGCGGATTCACCTCGTGGGCGATTTTGGTCGCTAAGGCGCTGGCGACCAGTTCATGATGGGCGGCCTGGTATTTCACCTGCTCCTGATTTTCCCCCTCTTCAAACACCAGACCGGCGCCGGAGAACGGGCTATGCAGCATAATGTTGATTTCATTGAAGGTAAGCCAGTATTTCACCAAACCATCAAAAGCTTCAAAACAGGTACGGGCGTAGCGGGTGAAGAACTCCACCATTTTTCGATTGCGCCAGGAGCCGTATTCGGTAACCAGGTGCATCGGCACGTCGAAATGGCACAGCGTCACCAGCGGCTCGATGCGGTGCTTTTTGCACTCCTCGAACAGCGAGCGATAAAAGGCGATCCCTTCCGGGTTCGGTTCCAGCTCATCGCCCTCAGGAAAGAGGCGGCTCCAGGCGATAGAGGTGCGGAAGACGCTAAAGCCCATCTCGGCCATCAGGGCGATATCTTCTTTATAACGATGATAAAAATCGATCGCCTCGTGGCTCGGGTAGAACTCATCGTCGCGTAGCGCGAAGCGTTTCTCCTGCCCCAGCTTGACCGCGAGGCGGTGAGCCCCGTGAGGAATCATATCGACGGTGGTCAGCCCTTTGCCGCCCTCCAGATATGCCCCTTCGGACTGGTTGGCGGCCAGCGCGCCGCCCCATAAAAATCCCTGTGGAAAAGTCGCCATGCGTTACCTCGTTAACAAAATGGTGTTCAGGCGTGAGAAGCCTGGGTGCCGGCCTGACGCTGTCTGGCGTCGGCGGCGGCTTCTTCTTGCGGAATATCTTCAAAGCCGAGCATCAGCGTCAGGACAAACGACAGCACCACCGCCAGCGCCATGACGCCAAACACCCAGACGATGGTCATCGGATTGGCCGGGTCGAAAAACTGGACGCTGGTGAACAGGCCCGGCGCCGCCATTGAGTGGCTGGCGAGCCCGGCAATGCCGGCCACCGCGCCGCAGATAAAGCCGCTAATCAGGCTGGCGATCAGCGGTCGCTTCAGCCGCACCGCCACGCCGTACAGCGCCGGTTCGGAAATCCCCGCCAGAATTGCAGAAGCCGCGGCCGCCAGCGCCGTCTGGCGCAGCTCCGGGTTTTTGGTTTTCCACGCCACCGCCAGCGACGAGCCGCCCAGCGACAGATTAGCGCCGATTTCCGACGGCATCACCATGCCCTCTTTGCCGGTTTCGGCGATAGTCTGAATGATCGTTGGGGTAAAGACCCGGTGCATCCCGGTCATTACCAGCAGCGGCCACAGGGCGCCCATGATCGCCACCGACAGCCAGCCGAGATAGCTGTGGATCGTATAGACCAGCGCGGAAATGGCGCTACCGATCCAGATGCCGAGCGGGCCGATCAGCAGAATCGACAGCGGAGCGGCGATCAGTACGATCAGCATCGGTTTAAGGAAGTTTTTTGTCACCGCCGGGGTGATACGGTCGACCCAGCGTTCGATATAAGAGAGGCACCAGGTCATCACCAGCGCCGGGATCACGGTATAGGTGTATTTCACCGCCGTCACCGGAATAAAGGCAAACTCCACGTGCTCGCCCTGGGCGGCTTTGGCCATCAGTTCGATAAAGCTCGGGTGCACCAGCACCCCGGCAATGGCAATCGCCAGCGACATATTGGTTTTGAACTTCACCGCTGCGGAAGCGGCGACCATCAGCGGCAGGAAGAAGAACGCGCCGTCGCCGATCACCGTCAGAATAGTCAGCGTTGGCGCGCCTTTGGGCAGAGCGCCGGTCATCTCGAGGATCATTGCCAGCAGCTTAACCATCGATCCACCGATAATCGCCGGGATCAGCGGCGACATGGTGCCGATCAGCGCGTCGAGGATCCCGGCGCCGATGCGTTTCAGGGTAATAGGCGGTTTCCCCTGCGGTTCGGCCGGGCGCAGATCCCCCGGCAGCAGCGCGACCACTTCGCGATACGCCTGGGAGACGGTATTGCCCACGATCACCTGGCACTGGTTATCGCTACGCACCACGCCGAGCACGCCTTTCAGCCCTTTGAGGGTGGCGCTGTCGACCCGCTCGTTGTCTTTGACCACGAAACGCAGGCGGGTCATGCAGTGGGTGACGGCGGCAACGTTATCTGCGCCACCGATTGCCGCGATAATCTGCTGCGCCAGAGCTGCATAATTTTTAGACATCGGATTTTATCCTGTTTATCAATGGGGTACTGGCTTGTCACCGCGCCGGAAAGCGGAGCGGCATCATGCATACATAGGAAACCGGTTCCACAAAATCATGATTAGTTTCATGAATGCATACAAGAAATAAAAAAATAAGATCTCGATTTTGTGATTTCGATCGCTGTGTGCGCATCCGCGCGGGCGACGCGCAAATGCTGAAAAAGCGCAGCGCGTGCAGTACACTGCGGGCAACATTGGCAACAGGAATAACCACATGGCAACGATGCTGGAGGTAGCGAAGCGGGCGGGGGTGTCAAAGGCCACCGTTTCGCGGGTGCTGTCGGGGAACGGCTATGTCAGCCAGGAGACCAAAGATCGCGTCTTCCAGGCGGTGGCCGAAAGCGGCTACCGGCCGAATCTGCTGGCGCGCAACCTGGCGACGAAAAAGACGCAGACCCTCGGGCTGGTGGTGACCAACACCCTTTATCACGGCGTCTATTTCAGCGAACTGCTCTACCACGTCGCGCGGATGACCGAAGACAAAGGGCGGCAGCTGATCCTCGCCGACGGCAAGCACAGCGCGGAGGAGGAGCGCGAGGCGATTGAGTATCTGCTCGATCTGCGCTGCGATGCGATAATTATCTATCCGCGCTTTCTCAGCGTTGATGAGATGGATGAGATTATCGAAAATCATGAGCGGCCCATCATGGTGCTCAACCGCCGCCTGCGCCGCAACGCCAGCCACTGCGTCTGGTCCGATCAAAAAGCTTCGGCGATGATGGCGGTGGAAAAGCTTATCGCGCTGGGCCATCGGGAAATCGCGTTTATTACCGGTTCGCTGGATTCGCCAACCGGCGTTGAGCGTCTCTCGGGCTATAAAGACGCGCTGGCCCGCGGCGGCATTGCCCTGAATAACGATCTGATCGTCGAAGGCCGCTGGACGCCGGAAACCGGCGCGGCGGGGGTCGAAACGCTGCGCCAGCGCCGCGTCGGCTACAGCGCGCTGGTGGCGAGCAACGACGATATGGCGGTTGGCGCGATGAAACAGCTGCATCAGATCGGCGTCAAGGTTCCGGAGCAGGTCTCGGTCTTGGGGTTTGACGATATCGCGCTGGCGCCGTATATGGTTCCGGCGCTCTCCAGCGTCAAAGTTCCGGTGACGGAGATGATCAAAGAGAGCATCAACCGGCTGATCTTTATGCTCGACGGCGACGATTTTAAATTTCAGCAACTCTTCCCCGGCGAGCTGATTGAACGCGACTCGGTGGTCCCCGGCCCGCATGCCTGACGTCGTCAGCTGTCATCGTCACAACTGACGATGACAGTATCTTCCGTATTTATCTTGTTTAATATCAATTAGATAAAAGTTGGAACGTATTATGCATACTCCGGCGCGTAACCTTTTTACTGCTGGAGAAATGGATGAACCGTTTCATTATCGCCGACGCAAGCAAATGCATCGGCTGCCGCACCTGTGAAGTGGCCTGCGTGGTCTCTCATCAGGAAAATCAGGACTGCGCCGCGCTGACGCCAAAAAGCTTTTTACCGCGTATTCACGTGATCAAAGGCGTTAACGTGTCGACGGCCACCGCCTGTCGTCAATGCGAAGACGCGCCGTGCGCCAACGTCTGTCCGAACGGCGCGATCAGCCGCGACCAGGGCTTCGTCCACGTGATGCAGGAGCGCTGTATTGGCTGCAAAACCTGCGTGGTGGCCTGTCCGTACGGCGCCATGGAAGTGGTGGTGCGCCCGGTTATCCGCCACAGCGGCGCGGGGCTGAACGTGATGGCGGAAAAAGCCGAAGCCAACAAATGCGACCTTTGCCACCACCGTGAGGAAGGCCCGGCCTGTATGGATGCCTGTCCGACCCACGCGCTGATTTGCGTCGACCGCAACAAGCTCGAACAGATGAATATCGAAAAACGCCGCCGCACCGCGCTGGCCTGGTAAGCCGGTCGCGCAATGAACGGGGTGCAGATCCGCATTCGCGGTAAAGTGCAGGGGGTGGGATTCCGCCCCTTCGTCTGGCAGCTGGCGCAGCAGCTGGGGCTGCGCGGCGACGTGTGCAACGACGGCGACGGCGTGCTGGTGCGCCTTGTCGGCGGTGATGCGCCATTTCTCGCCGCGTTAACCCGGCGCTGCCCGCCCCTGGCGCGTATCGACAGCGCGGCAGCGGCGCCTTTTGTCTGGGACGCTGCGCCGCCAGGCTTTACCATTCGCCAAAGCGGGGCCGGAAGCATGCGCACGCAGATTGTGCCCGATGCCGCTACCTGCCCGGCATGCCTGGCGGAAATGAACAACCCGCAGGAGCGCCGCTACCGCTATCCGTTTATCAACTGCACCCACTGCGGGCCGCGTTTTACCATTATTCGCGCCATGCCCTACGACCGTCCACTGACCTCTATGTCGCCGTTTCCACTCTGCACCTCCTGTGCGGCGGAGTATGGCGACCCCGCCGATCGCCGTTTCCACGCGCAGCCGGTAGCCTGCGCCGAGTGCGGGCCACGGCTGGAGTGGCGCGGGCCGCAGGCGCATTCATTTGGCGAGGCGGCTCTTGAAGCGGCGACGGCTCGCCTGATGGCGGGCGATATAGTGGCGGTGAAAGGGCTGGGTGGTTTCCATCTGTTGTGCGATGCCGGAAATCCTGAGGCCGTCGCGAGGCTGCGGACGCGTAAGCATCGGCCGGCGAAACCGCTGGCGGTGATGCTGGCGACAACGGCGGGGCTCGATGAACCGGCGGTGACGCTGCTCACGTCCCCCGCCGCACCGATCGTGCTGCTGGATAAAACGCAGGTGGCCGGGCTGTGTGACCAGATTGCGCCAGGGCTTGCGGAAGTAGGGGGGATGCTGCCGTCTAATCCACTGCAGCATTTACTTTCGCAGGCGCTGGCGCGCCCATTAGTGATGACCTCCGGCAACCTTAGCGGTCGCCCGCCGGCGTTAACCAACGCAGAGGCGCTGGCGGATTTAGCCGGGATTGCCGACGGTTTTCTGCTGCATAACCGCGAGATTGTGCAGCGGATGGATGATTCCGTAGTGCGGAAAAGCGGCGAGATGCTGCGTCGCGCCCGCGGCTACGTGCCGGACGCGCTGGCACTGCCGCCGGGGTTTCACGATGCGCCTCCCCTGCTGGCCCTCGGCGCGGATATGAAAAATACGTTCTGCCTGCTGCGCGGCGACGAAGCGGTGCTCAGCCAGCATTTTGGCGATCTCGACGAGGAGGGCGTTGAGGCGCAGTGGCGGCAGGCGCTGCGCCTGATGCAGGAGATCTACGCTTTTACGCCGCAGCGGGTGGTTGCCGACGCCCATCCCGGCTACCGCGCTTCGCGGTGGGCGGCGTCGCTTATGCTGCCGGTGGAGCGGGTGTTGCATCATCATGCCCACGCTGCCGCGTGCCTGGCCGAGCATCGCTGGCCGCTGGAGGGCGGCGACGTGATTGCCCTGACGCTCGACGGCATCGGGATGGGGGAAAATGGCGAACTGTGGGGCGGCGAGTGCCTGCGGGTCAACTATCGCGAGTGTGAGCATCTCGGCGGTCTGCCGTCGGTGGCGCTGCCCGGCGGCGACCTCGCGGCGCGTCAGCCGTGGCGCAATCTGCTCGCCCACTGCCTGGCGTTTGTCCCTGAATGGCAGAATTATGCCGACACCGCCGCGCTGCGCCAGCAAAACTGGCCGCTGCTGGCGCGAGCAATCGAGCGTGGTATTAATGCGCCGCAGGCATCGTCGTGCGGCCGTCTGTTTGACGCCGTCGCCTGCGCGCTGGGCTGTGCGCCGCTAGCCCTGAGCTATGAGGGGGAGGCGGCATGCCGTCTGGAAGCGCTGGCGGCGACCTGCGAAGGCGTGGATCATCCGGTGACCCTGCCGTGGCGCGAAGGTAAACTGGACCTGGCGACGTTCTGGCGGCAGTGGCTGAGCTGGCAGGCGGGCCCGGCGCAAAAAGCGTGGGCCTTTCATGATGCGCTGGCCCGCGGGCTGGCGGCGATGATGCGCGATTGCGCGAACACGCGGAACATTCACACGCTGGCCTTCGGCGGCGGGGTACTGCACAACCGCCTGCTGACGGCGCGATTGACCTTTTATCTGGCCGATTTTACTCTGCTTTTTCCGCAGCAGCTGCCCGCAGGAGATGGTGCGATTGCCCTCGGCCAGGCGATCGTCGCTGCGGCCCGCCTGCAGGCTTAAAGGATACCCATATGATAGTGACGATTTTGCGTCAGCAGCCGCGCGCAGCGGCGCTGGTGCTGGCATTAATTGCCGCCAATTTGCTGGCCTGGGGCTGGGCTTTTGCGGCGTTCGGCGGCAGCGGCGCGCTGATGGCCGCCAGCCTGCTGGCCTGGGGATATGGTCTGCGCCACGCGGTGGACGCCGACCATATCGCGGCGATCGACAACGTGACCCGCAAAATGATGCAGCAGGGGAAGCGGCCTTTTGCCGTTGGCGCGTGGTTTTCTCTGGGACACTCGTCGATTGTGGTGCTGGCTTCGGCGGCGATTGCCGCGACCGCCACCGCGTTTGGCCAGCAGATGAGCTGGTTTCACGAGACCGGCAGCGTTATCGGCACCGCCGTATCGGCGCTATTCCTGCTGGTGATGGCTCTTATCAACCTGGTCATTTTGCGCAGCGTCTGGCGCAGCTTTCAGGCGTGGAAGCAGGGCGAAAAGGTGAGCGATGAGATTATGACCGGCGGCGGTATGATGAGCTGGCTGTTCGCGAAAACATTCCGCCTGATTAGCCGCAGCTGGCAGATGTATCTGGTGGGCTTTCTGTTTGGCCTCGGCTTTGATACGGCGACGGAGGTCGGCGTGCTGGGGATCTCCGCCGCCAGCGCGTCGAGCGGGGTATCGATTTGGTCGATTATGGTTTTTCCGGCGCTGTTCGCCAGCGGAATGGCGCTGGTGGATACGCTTGATAACGTGCTGATGGTCGGCGCCTACGGCTGGGCGTTCAGCAAGCCGCAGCGCAAGCTCTATTACAATATGACTATTACCGGCACCTCGGTGGTGGTGGCGCTATTTATCGGCGGCCTGGAGGCGCTGGGGCTGTTGATGGATAAGTTCTCTCTGAGCGGCGGCGTCTGGCGCTGGGTCGGCGCATTGAACGACCATCTCGGCGACGCCGGTTTTGCAGTGGTCGGGCTGTTCGTGGCCTGCTGGGTGCTGTCGGTGCTCAACTACCGCTGGCGCGGGTACGATAACCTGGCGCGGTAGGTTGGGCTTTCCCCGGCTTGCGCTGCGCTTAGCCGGGCTACAGGTTAACAGCCGTCTGCTGGCGGTAGCCCGGACAGATGTGCAAGCATCGCCTCCGGGAAATTATGCCACTCTGCGCGCTGCTCCCGGGGACGGCGCAAGGCGCCTGCCCGGGCTACTGCCGTCTGAGATCCGGTAGCCCGGGTAAGGCGTTTACGCCGCGACCCGGGAATAACCTCATTTCATCGAGGTTAACTCACCAGCTGCCTGAGCAGGGCAAAAGCATCTTTCATGCGATCTTCGCTAACCACAAACGCGCGCAGCCGGTTTTCGGCGTCAACGCCTTTCGCGACCAGGCCATCTTTGGCGGCAACGATATTCCACGTCAGATCCTCACGCCGGGTATCGCCCGCCAGATGCAGCGGTAAATCCGGCGTTTTGACCTTCACCAGCATCGGCGGCAGCTTGAGCTCGCCCTGCTGGGCCAACAGGTTTTTACCCAGACACATGGCGCTTAGCAGAATCGGCTGCAGAAAAGGCAGGACCATGCCGTTGATTTCCGCGCAATCGCCGAGGGCGTAAATCGCCGGATGGCTGGTTTGCAGCTGGCTGTTCACTACCACGCCACGGTGAGTTTTCAACCCCGCATGCCGCGCCAGCGCCGTTTCCGGGCGCAAACCGGCGGCCGCCACTACCGCATCCACCATCACCGTACGCTGGCGGTCGAGGGTGACGCGAATCCCGTCGGCGCTCTGCTCCAGGCTTTCCAGCTGAGTCTTCAGCATCAGATGCACGCCCATGTCGGTCAGACGATGCTGCAGTCGACTGCTGGCTTCCGGCGGCATCAGCGCCGACAGCACGCTGGCGGAGTTATCCACGACCGTCACCGCTTTGCCGGCGCGGCAGAAATCCATCGCCAGTTCGCAGCCAATCAGACCGCCGCCAACGATCAGCACTCTTTTTGCATCGCGCAGCTGGCTTTGCGCCGCGCCGTATTCACGCTGGCTGTTCAGGGTCAGCATCAGCTCGCGGCCCGGCACCGGCGGGATAAACGGCGTCGCGCCGGTGGCCAGTACCAGTTTGTCATAGCGCCACTCGCGGTCCTGGCTCTTCACCCGCTGATTATCAGCGTCGATATCGCTGACCCAGGTATGCGGAAACAGGCGCAGATTGTACTGCTCGGCAAACTCACCCGCCGTTTGCAGGGTCAGGTCGTCGGCGTTCTGGCCGCGGCTGACCACATGGCTGAGATCCGGCTTGTTGTACTCATCCATACTGTCGGCGGCAATCAGGGTCAGCGGGATGTTCGGGTCCTGCTTGCGGATATTTTTCACCAGCTGACGGGCCGCGAAGCCCGAGCCGATGATGACGATGCCATCACTCATTTTGCCTCCGATGCCAGAACATCAAACACATCTTTACCCAGTGAACACTCAGGACAGAGGAAGTTATCCGGCACATCGCTCCACGGCGTACCCGGCTGGACGTCCTGGTTCGGCTCGCCTTGTTCCGGGTCGTAAATCCACTGGCAAACGCTGCACTGCATTTTCGGGCCGAGATCGGCAGTGGCTGCTGCTGCGCAGGACGTTGCTTCTGGCGCAGCTTTGGCCTCACTGGTGACCGGCAGCGGGGAGAGTGCCCACTGGCGGGCGATTTCGCGACCGTGTTCACGGCACAGCTCCAGCGCGTCGAGATCCGGACGCCATTTGGCCTTCAGGCTCAGGGACATTTCAAAGCCCGCATCCTGTAAACGCGTGGACAGGCGATCAACCGCGCCGCCGCTCCAGCCGTGGGAGCCGAAGGCGCTGGCGTGCTTATTGCGAAAACGCAGGCCGGTCATCTCCTCCACCAGCCCGGCGATTTTCGGCATCATCACGTTATTCATGGTTGAGGTGCCGACCAGCACGCCTTTCGAGCGGAACACGTTGGTCAGAATGTCGTTTTTATCGCTGCGGGCGACGTTGAAGATTTTCACCGCCACGCGCGGATCCACGTCGGTAATGCCCTGAGCGATCGCATCGGCCATCATGCGGGTATTGTTGGACATGGTATCGTAGAAAATCGTGATGCGGTCTTCCTGATAATCCGCCGCCCACTCGAGATATTTTTCGACGATTTGCGTCGGATTATCGCGCCAGACCACGCCGTGGGAGGTGGCAATCATATCTACCGGCAGGTTAAAGCCGAGGATTTCGGTAATTTTCGGCGTCACCAGACGGCTGAACGGGGTCAGAATGTTGGCGTAGTAGCGCTGGCACTGCTCATAAAGCTCAACCTGGTCAACTTCATCATTAAACAGATGTTCATCGCAGTAGTGCTGGCCGAAGGCGTCGTTGCTGAATAGCACCGCGTCGCCGGTCATGTAGGTCATCATGCTATCCGGCCAGTGCAGCATCGGGGTTTCGACGAAAATCAGCTGCTTGCCGTTGCCGATATCCAGGCTGTCGCCGGTTTTCACCACGTTGAAATTCCACTCCGGGTGATGATGGTGTCCGGTGATGGAGTCGATGGCGTTGGCGGTGCAGTAAATCGGCGTGTCCGGAATTTGCGTCATCAGTTCGGTGAGCGCGCCGGCATGGTCCTCTTCCGCGTGGTTGATAATGATGTAATCGATATCGGCGAGGTCGATTTCGCCGCGCAGATTTTGCACGAATTCACGGCTGAATTTATGATCGACGGTATCGATCAGCACATTTTTTTCTTCCCGGATAAGATAGCTGTTGTAGCTGCTGCCGCGCAGCGTTTTGTATTCCGTCCCGTGGAAGTCACGCACTTCCCAGTCGCGTTGACCAACCCAATGAATGTTATTTTTAACCAGAATAGACATAGCAACCTCAATTAATTCAGCATTGTTCAAATAGGATGTTTTGCTTATATCAAGTTGCGTGCCAACTTTTTAATTTATTGAATTTAATAGTTTTTATATTTTTATTAAAATTCATTGATGTCAAAATGACAATGGTTAAAATAGTCGATATGACTATGTTAAATGTCAAAATGACTATGAGGCGAACATGAGTTTCTCCGTCGAGGCCCTGGCGAAAATCGCCATTGATTTACAAAGCGATCTCGGCCATGCCGACCGTTTCTCGCGTTTGATTACCACCCTGCGGCAGATACTCGGCTGCGATGCCTCGGCGCTGCTGCGCTATGAGGCGCACCAGTTTGTGCCGCTGGCGATTGATGGCCTGGCCCAGGACGTGCTTGGCCGGCGCTTTGCCCTTGAAGGCCACCCGCGGCTGGAGGCGATTGCCCGGGCGGGGGACGTGGTGCGGTTCCCGGCGGACAGCGATTTGCCGGACCCTTACGATGGGCTGATCCCCGGTCAGGAGAGCCTGAAGGTGCACGCCTGCGTCGGCCTGCCGCTGTTTGCCGGACAAACCCTGATCGGCGCGCTCACCCTCGACGGGATGGATGCGGACCGTTTTGACAGCTTTAGCGACGAGGAGCTGCGCCTGATAGCCGCTCTGGTCGCCGGAGCGCTCAATAACGCGCTGCTGATCGCCAGGCTGGAGAATCAAAACGTGCTGCCGGAACAGGCTATCGCGTATCCGGTATCCGAACGTCAGGAGATCATTGGCCTGTCGGCGCCGATGCTGCAGTTGAAGAAGGAGATCGACATCGTCGCGGCCTCTGACTTAAACGTGCTGATTAGCGGCGAGACCGGCACCGGCAAAGAGCTGGTGGCGAAAGCGGTGCATCAGGGGTCGCCGAGGGCGGCCAATCCGCTGGTCTATCTCAACTGCGCGGCCCTGCCGGAGAGCGTGGCGGAGAGCGAACTGTTTGGCCACGTCAAAGGGGCATTTACCGGGGCGATCAGCAACCGCAGCGGTAAGTTTGAAATGGCAGATAACGGAACGCTATTTCTCGATGAAATTGGCGAGCTTTCGCTGGCGCTCCAGGCCAAGCTGCTACGGGTACTGCAGTATGGCGATATTCAGCGCGTCGGCGACGACCGCAGCCTGCGGGTCGATGTGCGGGTGCTGGCGGCCACTAACCGCGATCTGCGTCAGGAGGTCGTGGAGGGGCGTTTTCGCGCCGATTTGTATCATCGGCTGAGCGTGTTTCCGCTGTCGGTTCCGGCGCTGCGCGAGCGGGACAATGACGTGGTGCTGCTGGCCGGTTATTTTTGCGAACAGTGCCGTGTGCGCATGGGGCTGGCGCAGGTGATTTTAAGCGAGGCGACGCGCGGCAGGCTGCTTGCGTGGTCATGGCCGGGCAACGTGCGCGAGCTGGAGCACGCTATTCATCGGGCGGTGGTGCTGGCGCGGGCGACGCAGGCGGGTAATGAAGTGGTGCTGGAGCCGCAGCATTTCCAGTTTGCCGAGGAAACGCCGGCCTTGCCGACCGTTACCCCGCAGCCGTCGGAGGGAGCGGTAAGCCTGCGCGAGGCGACAGAGGCGTTTCAGCGCGAAGCGATCGCCAGAGCGCTGGCGGATAACCGTCGAAACTGGGCCGCAGCCGCCCGCGCGCTGGAGCTCGACGTCGCCAACCTGCACCGGCTGGCGAAACGTCTGGGGCTTAAAGGATCCCGGCCTGATAAAAGTTTTGCAGGTTAATCGCGCCGACCAGCTGGCCGTTTTCATCCACTACCGGAGCGGCGCTGATTTTGTGCTTCATCAGGCGCTCCTTGGCTTCTATCGCGCGGCTTTCCGCTTGCAGAGTGACGCCGTTGCGGGTCATTGCCTGGCTGACGATATCCTGTAAGCTGCCGCCGCCCACCAGCCAGCGGCGCAGGTCGCCATCGGTAAAGACGCCCTGCACGTGATTGCGTTCATCGCAAACCGCCACCAGCCCCAGGCCGGTGCGGCTGAGTTCGAGCATCGCGTCCATGACGCTGGTGTCGTTAGCGACGCGCGGCACGTCGCCATCGCGGCGCATCAGATGATGGACTTTGTTCAGCAGCCGCGCGCCCAGCGCGCCCGCCGGGTGCGAACGGGCGAAATCTTCTTCGTTAAAGCCGCGGGCCTGCATGACCGCCATGGCCAGCGCGTCGCCGAGCATCAGGGTATTGACGGTGCTGGAGGTGGGCGCGAGGTGCATCGGGCAGGCTTCGCGCTCTACGGCGATATCGAGCACCGCTTTGGCCGCCAGCGCCAGCGGTGAAGTGGATTTACCGGTCATCGCCAGCAGCGGAATGGATTTTTCTTCCAGGCGCGGAACGATAAGATCCAGCTCTTTGGCGCTGCCGGAGTAAGAGATAAACAGCATCACGTCGCGGCTGTCGAGCATTCCGAGGTCGCCGTGCAGCGCTTCCGCCGGGTGAACAAAAAATGCCGGGGTGCCGGTGCTGGCGAAGGTGGCGGCCAGCTTTTTACCAATATGACCCGATTTACCGATACCGGAGACGACCAGTTTGCCCTCGCAGTGGATGATGGTTTCCGCCGCGCGGATGAAGTCGTCGCCCAGGCGTTCAGGCAGGCGGCTCGCCTCCTGAAGCTCCAGCATCAGGGTCTGGCGTCCGGCTTCTAACAGAAAGTTACTCATGATGTTCTCCAGTAATAATGACTTCGATGCCTTTGTCTTCCAGCGCCCGCTTAAATTCCGGGCTGATATCGGCATCGGTAATCAGTTTGTCCACGCTCTCCAGGCCGCAGACGATATTGGGACTTTTGCGGCCAAACTTCGACGAGTCGGCCATCAGGATAACTTCGCGGGCGGCATTGCACATCGCTTTGCTGACCGTATAAACCTCATTAAAGGTGGTGACGCCGGCGATTAAATCAATGCCGTCGGTGCCCATAAACAGTCGATCGAAGCTGAAGTGTTCGAAGGCGTTTTCCGCCAACTGGCCGTGAAAGGAGGCCGATTTTTTGCGAAACGTGCCGCCCGGCATCAGGATGGTTTGTTCGTTATCCAGTTCAGAGAGGGCGTTGACGATATGCAGGCTGTTGGTCATCACGGTAATGTTATTGAAGCGGCTGAGCATCGGTACCATTTGCAGCACCGTACTGCCGGCGTCAAGAATGATCGAGTCGCCATCGTGAATGAAGCTGACGGCGGCTTCGGCAATCCGCTCTTTTTTATGGGTGTTAATCAGCGTTTTGTGGTCGATGGGCGGATCGGCCTCGTCTTTATTTAACACCACGCCGCCGTAAGTACGGATAACGGTACCGGCATTCTCAAGGATCACCAGATCCTTACGGATGGTGGTACCGGTGGTGTCGAAGTGTTGCGCCAGCTCTTCGACCGAGCATTTGCCCTGCGATTGCAGGTGCTCGAGAATGGCTGCCTGGCGCTGACGTGGTTTCATAAGCGTTGTATCCTGCGTTTAAAGTTTCGAAATGATAATTTCGCAAGATATTAACGTTCACAACGAAATTATCCATGTTTCGGATTAAGCGCTAATGATAGTGCATTCTGACAAAGCGGATCATTGGGAAAGATCACATCAGGCTGCAATTCCTTAAGATGTTTACCGGTCAGGACGGGGATTTTTTGCGGCCTGCCGAAGACGGTGAGGCCTTTCATTAGCAGCGTATCGCAAATGCGGTCGTTTTCGTCGACGGCGATGGCGACGACGGCGCGCGGCTTGAACCGCCCCGAGGAACGGCCGACGCCGACGCGTCCCTGCTGGCACAGCCGATCGAACGCGCGATTGAACTGCCTGATTTGCCAGCCGCCAAAGGCGAGCTGGGTTATCCAGGCGATGGCGGCGACGGTGATAAGTGCGGTAACCATAAAGTCTCCTTAAGGCGTGTGCGATATTTCCCCGGAGGCGGCGCGTTGCGCCTGTCCGGGCTACCAGACAGCCGCATAATCGGTAGCCCGGACAGATGCGCAGCATCGCCTCCGGGGAAACAGTGCGCAACGTTTTAAAACATCACCTGCCCGCCGGTGACGTTGATGGACTGCCCGGTACAGTATGAAGCCTGCGGGCTGGCGTAAAACATCAGCACGTTAAGTACGTCCTGGTAATCGCAGCCGCGCTTTAGCGGGACTTTATCGATGTAATACTGCTCGACCTGCTCTTCGGGGATCCCCAGCTTGGTGGCGTACTGCGGCAGCAGCGACTGGAACATCGGCGACTTCAGCAGGTTGCCGAGCATCAGGGAGTGCACGGTAATACCGTACTCCGCGAGGTCCAGCGCCAGCGACTGCGTCAGCCCCACGCCGCCGAACTTCGCCGCGCTATAGCCGGAGTTATGTTTGCTGCCCACTTTGCCGGATTTAGAGTTAATCTGGATGATGCGACCTTTAATGCCGTCGCGGATCATCAGGCGGGAAAACTCGCGGGCGCAGAGGAAGTAGCCCACCAGATTCACCTGCAGAGAACGGTCGAAATCCCCCAGCGCGAAATCGCTAATAAAGGCCGCTTTAGCGATCCCGGCGCTATAGACCAGCAGATCGACGCGGGAAAATATTTCATCCACTCCGCGAGCAAGGGCGACCACGCTGGCTTCGCTGGTGGCGTCCGCGCCGAAGCCCCACGCAGTGCCTTCGCCATACTCCGCGTTGATGGCCTGGGCGACGCGGGTCGCTTTATCGCTCTGAATATCGACTACCGCCACGCGATAGCCTTCTGCGGCAAGCCCGCGGCACAAAAACTCTCCTAAGGTTTGTCCCCCACCGATGACAACAGCAACCTGATTCATAATTTTCTCCTTACAACTTAAGCAACAAATTTCAGTACGCAGCCGGTGGCGATGCCTTCCGGCACCGGGCCCGCCACGTGTACGGTCCCGGGGAATTCCGCTTCGCGGTGACCATCAAAGCGCAGCGTGATATGGCCCAGCTCGCGTAGGTTCTGTTCGGCAACGTCGCCGACGGCGGTGACCGGGTAGCGCAGCTCGCCAAGCAGCAGTTCCGCGCCCGGCGCCAGCGCGCCGGACAGCTCACCGTGGTTGTGAATAAAGCAGTACTCTTCGATATCGGCCGGGGCGCCTTCGCGGAAGGTGATCAGCATCTGCTCCTCCAGCGCCATCGTCGCGCTGGCGCCGATATGGGTAATCGTGGTCTGGTAAATCACGGTCATCTTCAGGCACCTCTTATTGATAAATAAATCCGGAAACGAACCAGGCGATGAGCACCGTTGGCGCTCCGGTCAGGAAACGGCTCACCAGCACCGACGGTACGCCGACGCGCACCGTATCCTGGCGAGCTTCCGCCAGCGACAGGCCAACCGGGATAAAGTCGCAGGCGGCCTGGGCGTTGATGGCGAACAGCGCGGGCAGGGCGAGATGCGGCGGAATATTGCCGAGGCCAATCTGCACGCCAATCAGCACGCCGATAACCTGGGCGATGACCGCGCCGGGGCCGAGAAACGGCGACAGCAGCGGGAAAGAGCAGATCAGCGCCAGGGTGACGAGGCCCAACGGATGGCTGGCGAGCGGCGCCAGGCCATGGGCTACCCAATCGCCGATGCCGGAGGCCATGATGATGCCGATCAGCGCCGCGACGAAGGCCATAAACGGCAGAATGGTTTTCAACACCGTATCGATGGTGTCGCGCCCGGCCTGGAACAGCACCGCCACGACGGAACCCATCCCCATGCCGACTTTGGCCAGCAGGCCGTCGCTCTGCTCGGTGATTTTCTTGCTGGTGTCATAGTCGCGGATCGCCGGCTGGGCTGGCGCGGCCTGCGGGGCCGGGGAAGGGCCATCTTCCAGGGCGAAAATGTTCTCTTCTTTGACGCCGGAAACGTAAATATCTTCGACGATATACTGCGCCAGCGGACCCGATTTGCCGGTCGCGTGAATATTAATGGTCGGGATGCGGCGCTTCGGGTAGATACCGCAGCGCAGGGTGCCGCCGCAGTCGATAATCGCCACGCCGATTTCCGCTTCCGGCGGCTCGCCCTCTTTGAAACCATCGACCGCCTGCCAGCCGGTGAGGTGGGCAATTTTATCGACGATCGCCGGACGGGTGCCCGCGGTGATATAGACAATTTTTTTACCGGCAACGGCGTCCAGTTCGAGCGGTCCGCCCCAGCCGCCGGTGCCTTTTTCAATGCGAATACGGGTCATGATGTCGCTCCTGACAGGTGGACTTTCTGCTCAAGCTGGATGGCCATTTTTTTCTCAAAAATCGACGTGGTCAGATCGGTTACCCAGCCGCGGAAGAAGTTCGTCACCAGACCCACCAGCAAATAGCTCACCGCCAGTGGCCCTAACGGCAGGCCGAGGGTGGTCAGCCCGTTGGCGATCCCCAGATAGACGAACAGTTCGCCGGGGTTGATATGCGGAAACAGGCCGTTCATTGAGTGGCAGCTGTAGGAGGCCGCCGCGTAGTAGCTCGGTTTGTATTTCTCGGGCATAAAGCGCCCAAGGCTCAGGGTCATCGGGTTACAGAAAACGAAGGTGCCGATGCAGGGCAGCAGCAGGTAGCGGGAGATCGGATTACCGGCGCAGCGCTGCGCCAGCTTTTCGATCCGCTGCTGACCGATAAAGTTGATCAGCGCATTCATGATCACCAGCAGGCTGATCAGCAAAGGCAGGATCCCGGTGACCATTCCGGTGAATACCTCGCCTCCCTTCTGAAACAGGCCGATAAACCACTCGGCGCCGTGGGTAACGACTTCAATCATTGTTCTCTCCTTCAGCGTGTTATTTTTCTTGCTAACTGGCGGCTAATTTTAATCATTTTAAAAGGTTTAAAAGTGTTAAACTGATCGCATAATGAAAGATAAATATTTTATTTTGAAAGTTTATAGCTGAAGTGAAAGAAAGATCCGGCGAGGCATAAGCAAAAACGGCAAGAAAAAAGAATTTACATCGTCGCCGCTTCCTTGTGAGCGGGCGCATGCTTTACCATAATTATCCCTTGCCGATTTGTTGAATGGATGTCCCATGTTGAAGCGTCGTTATCTGGCTTTACTCCCTCTTTGCGTTCTACTCGCTGCCTGCAGCAGCAAACCTCAAACCCCCGCGGAAAAGGAAATGGCGGGCGGCACGGGCGGTTTTTTACTTGAGCCGCAGCATAACGTGATGCAAATGAGCGGTGATTTCGCGAATAACCCGGCGGCGGAGCAGTTCATCGACAAGATGGTGAGCAAGCACGGCTTTGACCGACAGCAGCTGCATGAGATCCTCTCGCAGGCTAAACGTCTGGACTATGTTCTGCGTCTGATGGACCGCCAGGCGCCGACCGGGCTGCCGCCGTCAGGGCCAAACGGCGCCTGGCTGCGCTATAAAAAACAGTTTATTACCCCGGATAACGTGCAGAACGGCGTGGCGTTCTGGAACCAGTATCAGGATGCGCTCAACCGCGCGTACCAGGTTTACGGCGTGCCGCCGGAAATTATCGTCGGGATTATTGGCGTTGAGACCCGCTGGGGCAGGGTGATGGGTAAGACCCGTATCCTCGATGCGCTGGCGACGCTGTCGTTTAACTATCCGCGCCGCGCCGAATACTTCTCTGGCGAGCTGGAAACGTTCCTGCTGATGGCGCGCAGCGAACAGGATGACCCGCTCGATCTGAAAGGCTCCTTCGCCGGGGCAATGGGCTATGGTCAGTTTATGCCCTCTTCTTATAAGCAGTATGCCGTGGACTTTAACGGCGACGGGCATATCAATCTGTGGGATCCGGTCGATGCCATCGGCAGCGTGGCGAATTACTTCAAGCAGCACGGTTGGGTGAGCGGCGATCTGGTCGCGGTACAGGCGCTGGGCCAGGCTCCAGGCCTGAACAATGGGTTTAAAACTAAATACAGCGTCTCGCAGCTGGCGGCGGCAGGATTAACCCCGACCCAGCCGCTGGGTAACCATCAGCAGGCGAGCCTGCTGCGTCTGGATGTCGGTACCGGCTATCAGTACTGGTACGGCCTGCCGAACTTCTACACTATCACCCGCTATAACCACAGCACCCATTACGCGATGGCCGTCTGGCAGCTGGGCCTGGCGGTTTCTCAGGCCCGGATGCAGTAATCCCGCCTTCTGCGCTCCTCTCCGTCCGGAGAGGAGTCTGTAACATTTTGCAGCATTTCCTTTTGTTGACGCCAATTTACAATCTACGCTTCTTTTAATATTGTTATGTTATAACGTTTTATTGAGGCGTAAACATTGACTACCTTATTGATGACTTCAGGCATCGCCCGGCTGACGATGGCCTGCGTAGTGCTGGCCGCGCTGTGGCTGGCAACCTGGTGGGCGGTATCCCTGCCATGATTAAGCTCGACCACCTGGTGGCTGGCTATGAAGGGCTGGCGATCACACCGTCCCTTAGCGGCACGATTGCAACGGGGAGTATGACGGCGATTGTCGGCCTTAATGGCTGTGGGAAGTCGACGCTGCTCAAGACGCTGGCCGGCTTTATTCCACCGGTTAGCGGCCGTCTGAACTGGCGCGGTGAACGACCCGTTATCGGCTGGCTGGCGCAGCGTCATGCCCTGGAGTCGCAGTTTCCGTTGACGGTGCAGGATGTGGTCAGCCAGGGGGCCTGGCCCCGGGTATCGCTGTTGCGCGGGCTTAGGGGAGAGGGGCGTCAGCGTATCGTCGCATCCTTAGAGCGGGTGGGACTGTTAACGATGGCGAAAACGCCGATTGAGGCGCTCTCCGGCGGCCAGTTTCAGCGCATGCTCTTCGCAAGGGTCATGGTGCAACGCGCGCCGCTGGTAATGCTTGACGAACCGTTTACCGGCATCGACGAAGCTACCTGTCGTGAGCTGATGGCGCTGATCCTCGAAATGCACCAGCAGGGACAGACGATTCTGGCGGTGCTGCACGATAACCAACGGGTCGCCGACTATTTCCCGGAAACGCTGCTGCTAACGTCGCAGCACGCCCGCTGGGGCTGTACGCCTGATGTACTGCCCGCCTTTCACTCCGCGAGGCTGGCATGATCTGGCACACCTTTATTCAACCCTTTATCGAGTTTGGCTTTATGCGCCGCGCGCTGGTGGTGTGCCTGGCGCTCTCCCTGAGCACTACGATGCTCGGCGTTTTCTTACTTTTACGTCGCATGAGCCTGATGGGCGATGCGCTCTCGCATGCGATTTTGCCCGGCGTGGCGGCGGGCTACCTGCTTAACGGGATGTCGCTGCTGGCGATGACCGTCGGTGGTTTTATTGCCGGCATTGCGGTGGCGCTGGTGGCGGGATGGGTCAGCCGACGCACGCCTTTAAAAGAGGATGCCAGCTTCGCCGGGTTTTATCTCGGCTCCCTGGCGCTGGGCGTTACGCTGGTCTCGCTGCGCGGTTCTAACGTCGACCTGCTGCATCTGCTGTTTGGCTCGATTCTGGCGGTAGACCGCGATTCGGCGCTGTTTGTCTCCGCCGTTGCCAGCCTGACCCTGATTTGCATCGCGTTGTTTTATCGCGGCCTGGTCAGTGAAGCCTTCGATAGCGTCTGGCTTCAGGTGAACTCGCGAAGATTGCCGGCGCTGCTCCACGGCCTGTTTCTCGCCCTGCTGGTGCTCAACCTGGTGGCCGGGTTTCAGGTTCTCGGCACGCTGATGGCGGTAGGCGTCATGATGCTGCCTGCCGTCGCGGCGCGCTGCTGGGCGCGAACGCTGCCGGGCATTCTGCTGCTGGCGGCGTCGATCGGCAGTTTTTGCGCGTGGATGGGGCTGAGCCTGTCGTGGGCGGCGAATTTGCCTGCCGGACCCGCGATCGTGCTGACCGCCAGCGGCATCTTTTTTGTATCGGTATTTTTTGGCACGCGCAGCCGGCTGGTTGTCGGCTGGCGTAAATTAATGGGGTAAGGAAAATGAAGCAACGTACCGGGATATGGCTGGCGCTGGCGCTGGGGCTCGCATCGCACGGGGTGATGGCGAAAACGCTGAATGTCGTGAGTAGTTTTTCCGTTTTAGGCGATATGGTGCAGCAGATTGGCGGCGAACACGTGCATGTCAACACGCTGGTGGGGCCGGATGGCGATCCGCATACCTTTGAGCCTTCGCCGAAAGATAGCGCGCTGCTGAGTAAAGCGGATGTCGTGGTGGTCAACGGTCTGGGGTTGGAAGGCTGGCTGGACCGCTTAATTAAGGCATCCGGTTTCAAAGGTGAGCTGGTGGTAGCTTCCCGCGGAGTCAAAACTCACACGCTTGAAGAAGATGGCGCAACGGTAACCGATCCGCATGCGTGGAACAGCGCCGCCAACGGCGCCCTGTATGCGCAGAATATCCTTAACGGCCTGGTAAAAGCGGACCCGGATGATAAGGCTGCGCTGGAGATTTCCGGTCAGCGCTATATCAGCCAGCTCAACGATATCGATCGCTGGGCAAAAAGCCAGTTCAGCGCCATTGCGCTGGAGAAACGCAAAGTGCTCACCAGCCATGACGCTTTCGGCTATTTTGGCCGCGCCTATGGTGTGACCTTCCTCGCGCCGCAGGGATTATCGTCGGAGAGTGAAGCCAGCGCGGCGCAGGTAGCGGCTTTAATTCAACAAATTAAAGCCGACGGCGTGCATACCTGGTTTATGGAAAACCAGCTCGACCCAAGGCTGGTCAAGCAGATCGCCAGCGCAACGGGCGCGCAGCCGGGCGGTGAACTCTATCCTGAAGCGCTCTCTAAACCCGGCGGCGTGGCGGACAGTTATGTGAAAATGCTGCGTCACAACGTCGAGCTGATTGCGGCCAGTATGCGATAGTTTCTGCCGGCCCGCAGGGGGCCGGTTTTTATCCGGGCTGCCCGGTGAGTATCTGCTTGATTCTTTTGCTTAAAGTAAATCCATAGATCACGCAGCCGACGCCCAATAAGAGCTGCACGCCTTCACACAGGGGATTGAAGGAGCGGGTGAAAATATGCAGAAGCGCGGTGAACAGTGAAAATAAGCCGCATAAGAACAGGCAAAGGCGCACCTGACGGATTTTTTGCAGACTCTGCTCTGCGGTAAAGGGGGCTTTGGCCATTCCAGATAACCTCGAATTTAACTCTTCCTTTAATGTGCGGTGAATTGTGACACCGGTGACATCAGGCTGCTATCCGAAAGTGCTGCGACAGCGTGGGCGATGATTTTCGCAAGCCTCCTCGTAAATTCGCCACCCCGTCCCCATATCTTCGCTGGAAGTGCTATCTTTGATGGCCTGTTTATAGAGCTTACGTGGGGCGACGAATGACAGATTCGGAATTAATGCAGCTGAGCGAGCAGGTGGGGCAGGCGCTGAAAGCGCGCGGCGCGACGGTGACCACGGCGGAGTCCTGCACTGGCGGCTGGGTCGCCAAAACCCTGACCGATATTGCCGGCAGCTCGGCGTGGTTTGAGCGCGGTTTTGTGACTTACAGTAATGAAGCCAAGTCGCAGATGATTGGCGTCAGCGAAGCGACGCTGCTTGACCATGGCGCGGTGAGCGAACCGGTGGTCGTGGAGATGGCGATTGGCGCCCTGCGCGCGGCTCGCGCGGACTACGCGATTTCGGTCAGCGGCATCGCCGGGCCGGATGGCGGCAGCGCGGAAAAGCCGGTGGGCACCGTCTGGTTTGGCGTGGCGAGCGCCAGCGGACAGGGCGTAACCCAGCGCGAATGCTTTGCCGGAGACCGGGAGGCGGTGCGCCGCCAGGCCACGGCCTATGCGCTAAATCTCCTCTGGCAACAATTTCTACAAAATACTTGATACTGTATGACTATACAGTATAATTGCTTCAACAGAACAGAATTGACTACCCGGTTACACCCGGCATGAGAGGAGTAATAATGGCTATCGACGAAAACAAACAGAAAGCGTTGGCGGCAGCACTGGGCCAGATCGAAAAACAATTCGGTAAAGGCTCCATCATGCGCCTGGGTGAAGACCGCTCCATGGATGTGGAAACAATCTCCACCGGCTCGCTTTCCCTGGATATCGCCCTGGGCGCAGGCGGCCTGCCGATGGGCCGTATCGTCGAGATTTACGGGCCTGAATCTTCCGGTAAAACCACGCTGACGCTGCAGGTTATCGCCGCCGCGCAGCGTGAAGGTAAAACCTGTGCGTTTATCGATGCGGAACACGCGCTGGATCCGGTTTATGCTCGCAAGCTGGGCGTCGATATCGACAACCTGCTGTGCTCCCAGCCGGACACCGGCGAGCAGGCTCTGGAAATCTGTGACGCGCTGGCGCGTTCCGGTGCGGTAGACGTTATCGTCGTCGACTCCGTTGCGGCGCTGACGCCGAAAGCGGAAATCGAAGGTGAAATCGGCGACTCTCACATGGGCCTCGCGGCGCGTATGATGAGCCAGGCGATGCGTAAACTGGCGGGTAACCTGAAGCAGTCCAACACGCTGCTGATCTTTATCAACCAGATTCGTATGAAAATTGGCGTCATGTTCGGTAACCCGGAAACCACTACCGGTGGTAACGCGCTGAAATTCTACGCCTCCGTGCGTCTGGATATCCGCCGTATCGGTGCGGTGAAAGAGGGTGACAACGTTGTCGGCAGCGAAACCCGCGTTAAAGTGGTGAAAAACAAAATTGCCGCGCCGTTTAAACAGGCCGAATTCCAGATTCTCTACGGCGAAGGTATCAACTTCTTCGGTGAGCTGGTCGATCTCGGCGTGAAAGAGAAGCTGATTGAGAAAGCGGGCGCCTGGTACAGCTACAACGGCGATAAAATTGGTCAGGGTAAAGCGAACGCGATCTCCTGGCTGAAAGAGAACCCGGCTGCAGCAAAAGAGATCGAGAAGAAAGTTCGTGAACTGCTGCTGAGCAATCAGGACTCCACGCCGGACTTCGCGGTTGATGGCAACAGCGAAGCAGAAACCGAACAAGATTTCTGATATCGTCTGAACAGACTAACAAGGGGCCGCTTATGCGGCCCTTTTGCTTTTTTGATTAGCGAGGTTGCCCGTGACTGAAACTTCATCCCGCCGCTCTGACTATGCCCGTCTGCTGGATCGCGCGATTCGCATTCTGGCAATGCGCGACCATAGCGAACAGGAGCTCAGGCGCAAACTGGCTGCGCCGGTGATGAGCAAGAACGGCCCTGAAGCGCTAAACGTGACGCCGGAAGAGGTCGATAACGTTGTCGAATGGTGTATTGAGAACCGCTATCTGGACGACGATCGCTTTGTCGGCCAGTTTATTGCCAGCCGCAGCCGCAAGGGATACGGCCCGGCGCGCGTCCGCCAGGAGCTAAAGCAGAAGGGGATTTCCCGCGAGACGATAGAGTCAGCCATGCGTGACTGCGAAATCGACTGGGCACAGCTTGCTAAAGAGCAGGCGCAGAGAAAATATGGCGAACCCTTGCCCACCGTATTTGCAGAAAAAGTCAAAATTCAGCGCTTTTTGCTCTACCGCGGCTATCTGATGGAAGATATCCAGGAAATCTGGCGAAATTTTGCAGATTGACCCATCCGGGATTTTACTTCCCCGTAAAGAAAACTTATCTTATTCCCACTTTATTTTCGTGAGTAGCCTGCCGGTCGATACTGGGTAGTGGCTGCCAGCGACATTTCGTTAGCTTGATTTCAGGATAATTATGAGCAAGAGCACCGCTGAGATCCGTCAGGCGTTTCTCGACTTTTTCCATAGTAAAGGACATCAGGTAGTTGCGAGCAGCTCCCTGGTGCCGCATAACGACCCGACCCTGCTGTTTACCAACGCCGGGATGAACCAGTTCAAGGATGTTTTCCTTGGTCTCGACAAACGTAATTATTCGCGCGCAACCACCGCGCAGCGTTGCGTTCGTGCGGGTGGTAAGCACAACGATCTGGAAAACGTCGGTTACACCGCGCGTCACCACACCTTCTTTGAAATGCTGGGTAACTTCAGCTTCGGCGACTACTTCAAACAGGACGCTATCAAATACGCATGGGAACTGCTGACCGGTGAGAACTGGTTCGCCCTGCCGAAAGAAAAACTGTGGGTGACCGTCTACGAAACCGATGACGAGGCGTTCGACATCTGGGCAAATGAAGTTGGCGTACCGCGCGAGCGTATTATTCGCATCGGCGACAATAAAGGCGCGCCTTTTGCTTCCGATAACTTCTGGCAGATGGGCGACACCGGGCCGTGCGGTCCATGCACCGAAATCTTCTTCGACCATGGCGACCATATCTGGGGCGGCCCTCCGGGAACGCCGGAAGAAGACGGCGATCGCTATATTGAGATCTGGAATATCGTCTTTATGCAGTTCAACCGTCAGGCTGACGGGACAATGGAGCCGCTGCCTAAGCCGTCCGTGGATACCGGTATGGGCCTCGAACGTATTGCCGCCGTACTGCAGCACGTTAACTCCAACTACGATATCGATCTGTTCCGCGATCTGATTAAGAGCGTAGCTGACGTCACCGGCGCGACCGATCTCTCTAACAAGTCCCTGCGCGTTATCGCTGACCACATTCGTTCCTGCGCTTTCCTGATTGCTGATGGCGTTATCCCGTCGAATGAAAACCGCGGCTACGTGCTGCGCCGCATCATTCGTCGCGCAATCCGTCATGGCAACATGCTGGGTGCGAAGGAGACCTTCTTCTGGAAACTGGTCGCCCCGCTGATTGACGTGATGGGCTCCGCCGGCGAAGAGCTGAAACAGCAGCAGGCTCAGGTTGAGCAGGTGCTGAAAACCGAAGAAGAGCAGTTTGCCCGTACTCTCGAGCGCGGACTGGCGCTGCTGGATGAAGAGCTGGCTAAACTACAGGGCGACACGCTGGACGGCGAAACCGCTTTCCGCCTGTACGATACCTACGGTTTCCCGGTTGACCTGACCGCCGACGTTTGCCGCGAACGCAACATCAAGGTTGACGAAGCCGGCTTTGAAGCCGCAATGGAAGAGCAGCGCCGTCGCGCGCGCGAATCCAGCGGTTTTGGCGCGGACTACAACGCGATGATCCGCGTTGACGGCGCCTCTGAGTTTAAAGGCTATGACAGCCTGGAACTGAACGGCAAAGTGACTGCCCTGTTTATCGATGGTAAAGCGGTAAATGCGGTGAACGCCGGTCAGGAAGCCGTAGTGATCCTCGACCAGACGCCGTTCTACGCTGAATCCGGCGGCCAGGTGGGGGATAAAGGCGAGCTGAAGGGCGCCGGTTTCTCCTTCCAGGTCAGCGATACACAGAAATACGGTCAGGCAATTGGTCATATTGGTAAACTGAATGGCGGTTCGCTGAAGGTCGGCGACGCCGTACAGGCAGATGTGGATCAGGCTCGCCGCCAGCGTATCCGCCTGAACCACTCCGCGACGCACCTGATGCACGCGGCGCTGCGTCAGGTTCTCGGTACGCACGTTGCGCAGAAAGGCTCCCTGGTCAACGACAAAGCGCTGCGCTTCGACTTCTCGCATTTTGAGGCGATGAAGCCGGAGGAGATCCGCGCGGTTGAAGATCTGGTGAACGCGCAAATCCGTCGCAACCTGCCAATCGAAACCAATATCATGGATATTGACGCTGCTCGTGAATCAGGCGCAATGGCGCTGTTTGGCGAGAAGTATGACGATCGCGTTCGCGTGCTGCGAATGGGCGATTTTTCCACCGAGCTGTGCGGCGGAACTCACGCCTCGCGTACCGGTGATATCGGCCTGTTCCGCATCACCTCTGAGTCTGGCACCGCCGCAGGCGTGCGCCGTATCGAAGCGGTCACCGGCGAAGGCGCGATGGCGCTACTGCATGCGCAAAGCGATCTGCTGGGCGATATTGCGCAGCTGCTGAAAGGGGATACCCACAGCCTCGGCGAGAAGGTACGCGCCGCGCTGGAGCGTAGCCGTCAGCTGGAAAAAGAGCTGCAGCAGCTGAAAGAGCAGGCTGCCGCGCAGGAGAGCGCAAACCTCTCCAGCAAAGCCGAAGAGATTAACGGCGTTAAGCTGCTGGTCAGCGAGCTGGCCGGCGTTGAGCCGAAAATGCTGCGTACTATGGTTGACGATCTGAAAAATCAGCTGGGTTCAACGGTTGTTGTGTTAGCTACGGTCGCAGAAGGTAAGGTTTCTCTGATTGCGGGTGTGTCTAAGGATGTGACAGACCGCGTGAAAGCAGGGGAACTGGTTGGTATGGTCGCCCAGCAGGTGGGCGGTAAAGGGGGCGGTCGTCCGGATATGGCGCAGGCCGGCGGTACCGATGCGTCTGCTCTCCCTGCTGCGTTGGCCAGTGTGAAAGGCTGGGTAAGCGCAAAACTGTAATAACTATAATCGCATAGATGCTGTGGTTCTCGGACTACAGCATCTTGCGCGAGAAGCACTGATAACGATAAAGTCGGGTTGAAGTTGTGTATATCGGCTAAACTTAGGTTTAACAGAATGTGATGCCGTGACTGCTTACACCGTAGGGTGTTTGTCATCGCTTACTTTTTGGCGTTATATGATGGATAATGCCGGGATACGAGAGACCCGACTCTTTTAATCTTTCAAGGAGCAAAGAATGCTGATTCTGACTCGTCGAGTTGGTGAGACCCTCATGATTGGAGATGAGGTCACTGTGACAGTTTTAGGGGTGAAGGGTAACCAGGTTCGTATTGGCGTAAATGCCCCTAAAGAAGTCTCTGTGCATCGTGAAGAGATCTACCAGCGTATCCAGGCTGAAAAATCCCAGCAGTCCAGTTACTAAGGTTTTCGCGCCTCGCTGTTTGGTGAGGCGCATCCCTCCCAGGTTCGTTTTTTCCACTTTTCTTCTCCGACAGCCTCTCTTTTTTGTCGTTTACGCGGATTCCGCTCCCGTTATCTTTTGCGTTAGCAGCAGCAAAATCAGCAATTTCTTGTTGATAAAATACTCTTTTTGCCGTTTTCACAGGCTAATTGCGCGGGAAGTGTGCAAACGAAAAAAAGGTCTCGAAAAAAGGTTTGACTTATAAGTACCAGAAAGTAATATGTGCGCCATCGCAGCGACGAAGAGCAGAAACAAGTTCTTCGAAGCACTCGTAAGAGGCGTGTGGTGAGGTGGCCGAGAGGCTGAAGGCGCTCCCCTGCTAAGGGAGTATGCGGTCAAAAGCTGCATCCGGGGTTCGAATCCCCGCCTCACCGCCATTTTGCATCCGTAGCTCAGCTGGATAGAGTACTCGGCTACGAACCGAGCGGTCGGAGG